>JAIPJR010000050.1 GCA_021734045.1 Fidelibacterota bacterium | reverse complement strand
CGCCTGTTGCACAACTTCCTCGGTCGCTTCCGGTGTGGTGAGCGTAAAAACACCATCCACCGGGGAAGGGATGGACTTTAAGGTGGGATAGAATGGTTCACCATCAATTGAGCCTTCATTCGGATTAACCGCAAATACAGTGTGCCCCGTTTCTTTTAACTTCCGATAAATGGCGTTTGCTGTACCCGTTTCCGAACGGCTTACGCCGGCAACTGCAATGGTTTTTTGTGCTAAAAATTCTGTGGCCATTTCCGCTAAGCTTCTCATCTGACCCCCAATCTTCTCAATACCTTTGAATTTTATTATTGTAATTGCCGAACCCGTACCTCAATACCCGGCGCTTCTACTTTCATCAATTTCAGCAAATCATCCACATTTGTATCCCCATAGTGGTAGGGATACAGGACGGCCGGCTTTACCATTTTCACCGCATCCACCACCATTTCAGGTGTCATTGTATAGGGCAGGTTCATGGGTAAAAAAGCGATGTCAACGCGACCCAAATCGGCCATCTCAGGGATATTTTCCGTATCACCGGCGATATATATCCGCTGATTCCCCACGGTGAGGATGTAGCCATTCCCCTCCCCTTTGGGGTGGTAGAATTGGCCATCGGGACGCTTATGCTTCAGATTATAAGCCGGTACCGCCACAACCTCCATTCCTGCCAGGGTGAGCGTATCGCCATTTTCCATAACAGTGCCCCGTCCCAGAATATCAGCCACCGTTTGTGGGCACACGATGCGGGTGTCAGGGTTTTCCAGCAGACGAACTGTATTGGAATCCAGGTGGTCACCATGGGAGTGGGTGATCAGGATAAGGTTAGCTTGGGGTAATTGGGTGTAGTCGGCATAACGGGCAACCGGGTCAATATGCAGAATATTGTCATCCACGGAAAACATGAGTGTCCCATGCCCCAAAAAGGTAATATCCAACTCCCCTGTGCCGGTAGCAATCCGATCCACCTCGAAGGTCTGATGGTCCTCATTACAGCCCATGACTACCGCCAGCGCAAAAATTGTGATAAAAAATCCGTTTATTCGACGCATAATTCCTCCTGTGAGTATTTACCTGATAATGGCAATTATAAATCATTTTTGCTTTTCCGGCTCTCATTGGAAATGAGGGTGAAACCCCGTAATTTCAGACCAGTGGAACCGACCGAAAATATCACCACATCACGCCAAGCTCCAGAAGAAAAACCCCTGCCAATCCGCCCACTGGCGGAGGTACAGGAAGAGGCTCGCAAAGTTCATCACAGCTTGCGGCTGGGCATCAAAGAAGGTGGCTGGTCTTCACTCATGGTGGGATTTGGCGAGTCCTATTTAACCGCTTTCGGTGAATTTCTTAAAGCCACCGCGCTCCAGTTGGGCCTGCTCACCACTCTGCCGCAACTGCTGGCCAGTCTGGTTCAGCTATCCGCTTTTAAACTCACGATTCTCCTGGCTACCCGAAAACGGATTGTGGTGATTAATGCCGCGCTGCAAGCCCTGATCTGGCTGGTCATCATTGGTGTAACCTATTATACAGAAAGTGTCAACGCCCTCATCATTCTCACGGCGTTTTACTTCATTTTCGCCACGCTGGGAGCGCCTGCATGGACCTCCTGGATGGGTGATCTGGTACCAGAAAACCGCCGTGGGCGCTATTTCGGGCAGCGCAACCGGATCGTTGGTCTTTTCAGCTTTATTTCTATTACCTCCGCCGGCTTGATTCTGGACAGGCTTTCCCAAATCAACACCTTCCTTGGATTCTCTGTCCTGTTTGGGGCGGCTTTTATTTCGCGCGTCATTTCCACCGTGATTATCACCCGTCAGTATGAACCCCGGGTTGAGTTACAGGAACCTGAGCCCTATTCATTCGCGCGGTTCCTGAGAAAGTTGAATCGCGACCCCTACGGTTTTTTCTCCCTGTACATCATGCTCATGATGTTCGCGGTTTATCTGGCCGCACCTTTGTTTGTGTTGTATTGGCTGCGCATTCTCAATTTCAATTATTTCCAGTTCACGATTCTCATCAGCATGTCCTCGGTCACCAGTTTTATTACCATGACCACCTGGGGTCGCAATGCGGATCATTTTGGGAATAAAACCGTGCTGTGGGGATCCAGTTACCTCGTAGCTATGGTTCCCTTTTTCTGGTTTGCGCTAAAGTACCTTCCCCACGAATGGGCCTTCCCTTTGGGTGTGGTGATACAGGGCATTACCGGCGTTTCCTGGGCGGGATTTGGTCTTAGTTCTGCTAATTTCATTTATGATATGGTGGACCAACCTTACCGGATTCGTTTCATGTCTTACCACACTGCGGTGAAAGGCATCGCCATATTCATGGGTGGTGTCCTGGGTAGCTGGCTGGCGGAATTCGATATGGATTGGAAAATTATCCCATCCGGAATTTATGGTGTCATCCTTCTGTCTGGTGTGGCACGGCTGGTGGTGGCAGGTGTTTTTGTGGAAAAAATCCGTGAAGTACGGGTCGTTCCCCACCGACCGCATTTTATCCGCTTCACCACCATCATGCCGGTACAGGGATTTTATCTGGAATCAATGTTAGGATTAAACCGAACGGTGCGGCGTTTTAAGCAGCGCATGCGCCGTATGTGGCGTGTCATGGAGCGTCAGGAGCGGGCACTTAACGCGATCCCGCCAGCATCTCCTGCCGCGCCGGAAAGTGAGCATAAAAATGACTAAAGTATTCCTGTTGTTACCCGGTTTGTTGGTGTTTGCGGGTTGCGCGGCATTCATCTCCCGTGGCGATCCGCCCATGCCGACCGTTGATAAGGTGGATTTGGAACGGTACAAGGGGAAATGGTACGAGATTGCGCGATTGAATCACCGATTCGAACGGGGTCTTACCAATGTGACCGCTGAATATTCACTCAAACCGGACGGCAAAATCCAGGTGGTAAATTCCGGATACAAAGAATCACCTCAGGGAAAATTCAGCACCATCACCGGCAAAGCCTGGGTTCCCAATGCGAGTGAACCGGGCCGGCTGAAAGTGAGCTTCTTCTGGTGGTTCAGCAGTGATTACAACATTGTGGCACTGGATCCGGATTATGAATACGCGCTCATAACTGGTCCGAACCGGAATTATCTCTGGATTTTATCCCGTACACCCCACCTGGATGAATCGATTTACCAAGAGCTGGTTGAACTGGCGCGACAAAATGGCTTTCCTACCCAGGATTTGATTAAGGTCATTCAGGACTGGGAATAATCTGTAGCCAGAGGGCAGGCGAACGACTCCAGGGCTTACTGCTCACATGATGCATCGCCGTGCGTATGGATCGCTTGTTCATAGGCGTCTTCAATTTCATCAATCGCCAATTGGATGGTGAGACTCACATTATCCCGCAGCAAGTGCTCCTTCTCTTTAAAAAGGTGCAGGCTTGATAAGGTGGTAAAGACCGTATCGCCCATGATTCGGAATCCGGTGGAAATTTCTTCGAACGGAAAGTCTTCGCGAATCCGGATTCCCGCGATAAACCGGGCGTAGTTGCTCATAGATAAGCGGTCGCCGGTACGCACTGCGGTCATGAGCAGATTGCAGGCAATGGTTACATACCAGTGTAATTTCTCTCTGTCCAGTTTTTGATAATTTTTAAATCTATCCGCGTTTTCCGGGGCAGTGATTTCATTCAAAATGTCATTAATAATCGCATCCTGGTGTTTCAATAGTGTCTCGGCAATGAGCAAATTGGGTCGCTCTCCCGTCCGTTTCATCGCTGCTTCATTTTTTAATTGCCATTCACCCGGCGCGCTTTTGAGCCGTTCAATCATGAATATAAGCCGTCGGATAAGGAAACAGCGCGTCACCGGATGCCAGTTTAAAACCGTGCGTGTATAGCTGGCATCCACCTGGAATTGGTGGTCGATATAGCGCGCCATCCAGGGACGCTCAAAGGGACGATGCCCGGTTAACCGCCCCAGCCAATCTCGCAGATATATCCCCGGAATAACAATCCAGAGCGGTAGGTGAATGGGCTTTCGGGTCTCACCATAATAAAACCGGGTGGATAATTGAAAGAGTGTCCGGTGAGATATGGCGCGATCCGGACTGGCCAGGTAAATGTCAAACTGGGGCAGATGCTTGTGTTTTACAATGATTTGCTCCAATAACTTCACCAGACAATGCACGTGCAGATAGGTGACTGCTGACTCCCCGCGCCCTGCCAGGATGCGGTTGTTCCAGCATTTCGAGAGCCAGGCTTTTAGGAACATGTATAATGGACCGTATTCACACCAGTCACTGAAAATAGCCGCGAAGCGAACGACTGATACCGGGAAGCTCGCCGCATACTCCTTGCACATCTCTTCACCAGCCCGTTTACTGCGGGCGTACGCAAAATTAGCATCAGGAGGACTTTTCTCGGTAATTACCTCGCCTTCCGGAGAAAACTCCGATACCACCAATGATGAAGCGAAGATAAAGCGTTGGGGTTTGAGTCGGAGGCTGGCTTCCAGGATATTCGCCGTGCCACCCACATTGGTGCGCTCATATTCCGGATGGTCATCATAACTGAAATCGTAATATCCCGCCAGATGAATGACGAATTTGATGCCACCTTTGTTCAGAATACCCTGCACTGCCCGATCAACCTGATCACTTTCCGCCAGATCGACCAACATCCAATCGATATTCTGATGACGCGCTACACCCACCTCACTCTGGGTTCGCCGGGCCATGGCAAAAACATGAAAATCATTCTTTAATGTCTTGAGCAGATTGCGGCCAATAAAACCGGAGGCTCCGGTCACCAATATGCCTGGGAGTTTATGGTTCATTGTACAGTGTCCGTCTAAATCCGCCATAGGTGAAAAGCAGGAGTCCACCCAAAAATCCATCCAGGAGGGCATTGAGCAGAATGAATAGCACCGTGTCACAGAACAGGAAAAAGGCAAACAGGAAAAGCGCCGCACAAAATTTCACAAAAATAGAGAAGTGAATCATCAGCGCGTACTTCACCGGATGGATCATTCCCATTCCATAAGCGACGGCCAGGATGATGTGGAAAATCCCGCCCTGACAGGAAAAAAATCGCTGTGGATGGACGTTCAGCCCAAACCAGGCAAACCATTCGCCTGGTAGTGTTATCAACAGCAGACCAGTGACTGCGCTGTGTAGAACCATAATAAACAAGACAAACTGGAGTTTGCGTCGCGCACCGAGAGTCGTTCCCATCATCATTTTCTTTCTCCTTCTCAAGGGAGGGGGAAACTGTCTGGCACCATTTCCTTCAGAAATGCCGGTTCAACAGACGTAAAATAGTTTTCATGATGGTACAATGACGGTTGTCGGTTATTGCCCCCTGTAAGAAAATGGTGCAATAAGTAAACCATATTGCATTGTTTTTACAGGGTATTAGTGACGTTTAACAATTATTGAATGTGTTCTGTTTTTTGCAGCGTTTTGCCCTTTCTTTCAACGAAAAGACATAAACATGCCTAAAAAAAAGCGCCCCCCTCGGGACGCTTTTCTATTTATCACAGGATTAAAGTGTTTTGGTGGAATTAACTTACTCCACGGCGAGATCCAGATCAGAAAGACCGGCTGCCCGGATTGCTTCCTCCACGATGGCATCATGCTCTTTGGGGTCAGCCCAGCGCGCCTGTCCTTCCGGCGGCAAAAGGTCAATGGGATCGAAATAGAGGTAAACTTTATCCTCATCCACACTGGGGCTGCGATACACGCTCACACCCGTGACTTCATCGTAGTAATCATAGCTGTGCACATCCCGTTTTCCGCCACCACCCGGGACATCCGTGACAAATGTCGGTGTGTTAAATCCGGCCGTTACACCGCGTACATGGCGTTCAATCTCCACGGTATCGGCGATGCGGGTACGCAATTCCTCAACACCCTGAACCATATCGTGCTGGTACACATAATATGGCTGGACATTCATATAAGAAAGCTGCTTCACCAGATTAATCATTTTATCCGCATTGTCATTGACACCACGAATCAACACGCTCTGGTTACGCACCTTCACGCCTCGCTTGAACAGCAAATTCATGGCTTCGCGGGATATATCGGTAATTTCGTTAACCGTATTGAAATGGGTATGCAGGACCACCTCTTTCCCCATTTTCCGTCCCTGTTCAACAACACCGACCAACGCATCGGTCCAGTCATGATCGGTGAGAATTTTCATGGGCATGATGGCCGGTCCCTTGGTGGCAAAACGCAGACGGCGGATGTGAGGAATGGCTAATAATGTTTCGCCAATATCCTTCACCCGCTGCGCTGACAGCATGTAGGTATCACCACCGGAAATCACCACGTCCTCGATTTCCGGACGACTGGCCAGATAGGCAAAGGCCTTGTTCCAGTGCTTGGGATTGGATTTGTAATTGACCTTTTCCACCGAATCCGTATCAGTACCGATGGCATAGCTGCGGGTGCAGAACCGGCAGTACACCGGACAAACATCCAGCGGCAAAAACAGCGCTTTGTCGATATAACGATGCACCAATCCCGGTGTTGGTGAATCCTCCTGCTCATGGAGCGAATCCAGTGATAATTTGGGATGGTTCTTCACAACAGTGGAGGCCACTGGAATGAATTGACGCCGCAAGGGATCATCGTAAGGATTTTCCCAATCAATCAGACTCAACACATAGGGTGACAGGCGCATATTCATGGGCGCTTGTGCCATACCGTCCCCGATGTCTTTGATAAATTCAGGGCTGGCTAATCCCTGCAGCATTTCCTGCAGGTCTTTCACTTTTGTAACGCTGTTTTTATTCTGGAATTTGTAGTCCAGGAACTCTTCCCGGGTCACATCACGAAACGCCGGGATGTGCTTCCAAAACGCATCTTCCTCAAAATCACGATGCACCAATTCACTCTCGTCAACCGGATCTTTGATGGGATCGGGAATCGCCTCTCCCACCAAAGGCTGAAGCCGAGGAACTTCCGCAATCTCCTCCGGCAGATCACCCACGGTCATCGGTTGGTCGATCGGTTCCGGCGCGGGATTAGGTTGAGGTGTGGGTTTCTTTTTTATATCGGGTGAGGAACCCTTAATTATTTCTGAACTCATGATGGATCTCCTTCAGGGATTGTCATGTTATATCAAAATTCAAAATTCGTGTTTGGAGTCATTTCCCCATCTACGCCGGAAACCAATTCCGGCAGGGGTTTATACCATACATTCATGCTCTCCAGAGAGCCGGCGATGTTGGTGTTCCGGGTCAATGTCCCTCCAAAGACATAGCCCAGTTTTGCAAACGTAATATTCATACCGAACGAATAAGCCCGGGCGATGGTATAAGCCATTTTCAACTCATGCTGCGCCATAACCTGTTCCATCCGCTCCAGGAGGTAAACGGCTGTTCCTTTCCCACGATATTTCGGCAGTGTGGCGAAATCGGTCATCTCCACATTTTTCTCCTCAGGATACATCTCGCAGGAGGCGACAGCCACAAGTTCCTCTCCCTCCCACAGGGTGAAATAGAGAAAATTTGAGGCCATTGTATCAGCGATGTAAGCCGGATCGTGAATGGGAAATGGATAGGTTGCGAATACTTTCCGGTAAACCGCCGCGATGGACTCGGCATCCTGGGGTGTGGCCAGGCGAAATTTATACGGTAATTCCTCAACGGTCTCACCGCCGGATTTTGATTGGGCTACCGCAAGCACTTCATCCACCAACTCCGGTTTCGGCTCTTGCTCACGCTCCGGCTTGAAATATTTCCCCAAGAATACGGCTTCGGTTTCGCCGTGAAAGAAATCCGGAACGCGCGCTTCCACAGTGTAACCATCCGCCACAAAGGTATCGCTAAATTCACCTGGGACTTTCGCGAAAATCTTGCCGTACTGATTTTTCCCTGCCAAGTCATTTAACTTCACCAGGATTTCCGGCATATCTTCCGGCGCAAGATGCATGAGGTAAACCCGATCATTCTCCGGACCGTGTTGAATCTGAGAACGACCGATCGTTTCAAGTTTGTCAGGCATCTAGAACCTCCGGAACCTCATTTTCAGTTTCGTCCGGTTTTGCGATGGATATGATGTAAAATACAATGGCACTGATGACAATGCCGTAAAAAGTGGGATCCAGTTGCCAGGGCATTTCCACACCTGCGATGAGCAGCACCAGCGTTACGCCACCCCCCAGGATCATCCCCCAGAAAGCGCCGGCTGCAGTGCCCTTCTTCCAGAAATAAGCACCCAGAGTGGGGACAAATAAACCGGATACCATGAAGGCATAAGCGTATAAAATGGCATCCAATACCGTGGTAAATTGACCAGCAATGAGAATGGCCAAGGCACCCACGATGAGCGTGGTAATCATCGACCAGCGCATCACCCGCTTTCTACTGGCATTTTTCAGCCAGCTTCGTTCCAACAGGTCATTTACAAAATTTCCGGAAGAGGCAATAACGCAACTGTCAGCCGTGGACATGATGGCCGAAAAATAACTGGCCACTATTATTCCCGTTAATCCGATAGGTAAGACGGTTTTCAGCAACATTGGCACACCCATCTCCGGGTCCACACCCGGCACAACCACCCGGGCAAACATCCCCAGAATGACGCCGATGAAAGCCATGATGGGATATTCGAATACACCGGCAATATACCAGGCGCGTTTTGCTTCCTTTACATTCCGCGTGGCAAACATGCGCTGGTAGAGTGTCATGGCCACCAACCAGATGGGTACAATGGTGATAAACCAGTTAAAGAACTGGATAAAACTGATATTCGTGAGATTAAAATGGCCATCCGGTAAAGCCGCTTTCAGGCCGGAGAGCCCGCCCACTTCGTGCAAGGCGAAGGGGACACCGAAAAAGGTGAGACCTGACAGCAAAATTATCCACTGAATGGTATCGGTGTAGATAACTGCTTTCAATCCACCCAAAACGGTATAACCCACGATAATTACACCGATGACATAGAGGGAAAATTGGAGGTCAGTCATGCCGAATGGTGCGGTCTTGATGACTGAACCAGCCATAAGTTTGGCGCCGGCCAGAATCTGCCCGCTGGTGAATCCCAAATACCCAATTCCTGAGATCACCGCTGCCACCAACGCAACTCTGGGGCTGTAACGATGTCGCAGGAAGTCCGGATAGGTCATCATACCATGCTTCTTATCCAGCAGCTTAATCTTGGGAATGATGAATACTGCAGAGAGCCATGCACCTACCAGACCGGTGAATAAGAGCCAGCTTCCTGACAAACCCATGGCATACCCTAGCCCACCCAAACCGATGGAAAAGCCACCACCAACATCGGTAGCCACAATGGATAAACCAATATGTCCGGCGGAAATATTCCGCCCGCCCACATAATAATCTTCCGCGGTCTCGTTCTTCCGGTAGAAATAATAACCAACCCCTAAAACCACCAACATGTAGGTGCCGAAAATAAAATAATCAACAATCGTCATCTGGTATTCAACCTTCCTGCATTTTCATTTTGCCCACGGGATAACCAGCTAACATATAACTACTTACCGCCAGGAAGCGCTTCATCATTGCCAGATTCTTATTTCGTTTTTTCATGAATTACAAATTGTTTTCCAGGTTAGTTTCTGATGTCAATACCATGCCTAAAAGATGCAGTTATTTTATCAAGTCTGACCATAAACAATGCTTTTAATATTTGGTCTTCAGTTATAAAATGATCTAACATAAGACATTATTTATTTATTTCACTTTTCAATGGCTTTATTTTCATCCATATATTTTAATTTATCACACTGTATTTTAAGGGCTTTATAGCTGCTATTGAGACAGCTAAACACACCATTTTTGTCTTTGAATTTTTCATGGTCAATTATAACTGGCAGGGTGGATACCGGCAACCGGGAATCCAAAATAATATTCAGGGTGTTTTGTGGTACACTGGTGTGGATGATACAAGTGGGGGAACAGCGTCATCCATAATGTCTAATATTGGGTGTAATAAGTTTGTAAATACTCAGATAACAAATGAGAAGTGACCACCATACAGTACTTGACTACGTTGTCATCATGGGGACAAGCAATACCGGTTTGTTCAATTCACGGGTGATACGCTGTGCCACATCCGGCCAGTGAATACGCTGGGGCGCTTGCGGTAACGGTGCCCCCAGAACAACCAGGTCATACGCCGGTTTGGCGGCCTGGTTAAAAATCTCTGCCATGGGCTCACCCAAACCAAGACGCGTGTCGCATGCAATTCCCAAGCCTGTAAGGGATTGTCGGGCTTGCTCCAAATGCTGTTCTACACGCCTGGTCTCGACCTGATCATCTGGTGAGGTTAAGACACTAAAAACCGTGGCTTTTGCGTGGGCACGCATGGCCAATCGCCCGCCTACCTGCACATCGCTCTTCCCCGGCTCACCGGCCGCCGTACAGATTAAGATATGCAAGATGCCTTTCTGAGACTGACTCACCGTTAATACAGGCAGGAGGGTTTCTTCTAACAAATTTTGCAGCGCCGGTTTCATCTCATGCTGGCCAGTAAATTTTGGGTCTGCAACCAAAATATCATAAATGCCGGACTGGGTTTTCAGGTAAACCTGCTCATGACGCTCACCCTTGACAACTTCCGTGGTCAGAAGTGGAATCCGCTCTTGCCAGACATTCTGAATACGCTCCATTTCTGCTTGCACCTCTGACATTTCCATATCATTGGAAACCACTGAGAACAGCGTCACAGCTCCCCTGGTTAACTGTCCCAGATGCAGCGCTAATTCCTGCGCTGCCGGATTTCGTTCCGGACTGCCCGTGTACACCAGGAATTTTATACCAGAGGGTTCCAGAATATGGTAATCCCGCACGCCTACCCATAAAGTCTCATCAAAGCGCGCCCCGTGATGTAGTCCCGTGGTGGTTTCCACGACCTCGATGCGTGTTCGGGGTTGACCATAGCGCGGAACGGGTTTCAGCGGTCGTACACCGGCCAGTTCCTCCATCTCAAGCACCAGGCGTTGCACTGGTCCATTGAAAATGCGCTTCAATACACGACCTTGTCCCAGGGGATAAATCCCCGACGCGTTAGAAAACGCTTCCCGGCTGAGGACAACGGTTTCAGGGCGAAACAAAACCCTCACGGGAGAGCCTTGGGCATGCAATGGCGCCTGGTCCGGCATCGGTAAAAAGACCTTCCCAAGCCGGATACGCCCCTCCTCCTCACGCCCAACCAGTATATTTCCACCACCGATGAAAGTCGCCACAATCTCAGTTTTTGGGTGATGGTATAACACATCCGGCGGACCGATTTCAATCAACTGCCCCCGCTCAATGACACCAATCCGGTCCGCTAATTCGAATGCTTCTTCCTGATCGTGCGTTACCAGAATGGTGGTCACATTCAATCGGCGCTGGATCTCCTGCAAGTTCTGCCGCAATGTCCCTCTGATTTTCACATCCAGTGCACCAAACGGCTCATCCATTAGCAATACCCTGGGATTGTAGGCTAATGCCCGGGCCACGGCCACCCGCTGCTGCTGACCACCGGAAAGTTGCGCAGGGTATCGATGCCCCAGCCCCGTAAGCCCAACCGCTTCCAGCAATTCTTTACTCCGGTTCCGCCGCTGCGCTTTTGGCAGTTTCCGCACCTGCAGACCGAATTCCACATTCTCAAAAACCGTCAGGTGCCCAAACAGGGAATAATTTTGAAATACCATCCCCACATTACGCTTACGGGCGTCCACATGGGTCATGTCCACACCATTAATCGTCACGCTGCCACTATCAGGCTCCAATAATCCGGCAATGATTCGCAAGATGGTGCTCTTCCCGCTCCCGCTGGCGCCCAGGAGAACAAACAATTCACCTTCCTGAATTTCCAGTGACACATTATTCACCACCAGGGCGTGACCAAACTGCTTCCGTAAATTGTTGATGACAATCGACATATTATGCTTCCCGGTGACGATTGGTGATGGTTTGAATGACGATAAGGATGGTGAAGGCAACCATCGCAATGACCAATGATGCGGCATAGGCACCACTGTAATCAAAGTCGGTAAACTGCTGATGTATGTAGAGCGTCGCTGTCTGGGTTTGACCGATGATATTGCCGCTCACCACCAGCACGGCACCAAATTCTCCCAGTGAACGGGCCAGCGCCAGGGTTACACCATAAATGACGCCCCACTTGATGGATGGAAGCGTGATCCACCAAAAGGTCTGCCACTGGGAAGCACCCATCACCTGCGCGGTCTCTTCACTCTGCTGCCCAAATTGCCTGTAAACCGGTATAACCTCCTTGGCTACAAAGGGCAGGGTGACAAAAATGGTTGCCAGGATGATTCCGGGTACGGAATAGACTACCTTCACACCCATTCCTTCCAGCCACCCACCTAACCAGCCGTAGGGTCCGAAAAGTATCACAATCATGAATCCTGCCACCACGGGTGAAATGGCAAATGGCAGGTCAATCAGTCCCTCGATAAGCAAACGACCTTTAAAATTCTGTTTTACCAGCACCCGTGCCATGAGCACACCCATAACTGTATTGATCAGGATGGTGATCACAGTGACTTTAATAGTGAGCAGAAAGGCATTCACAGCAGCTTTTGTGGTCAATCCCTGGAGAGTTTCTGCAACAGGACTGGCCAACAATTTTTGTATCAATCCCCCTACCGGGACCAGAATCAGTAACAAAAACCAGATGATAGTGATGGCTATCAGACTCCATCGGCCGATCGGGATTGATTTGGTGTAGGTGTTATTCATCATCATTTAGCTAAACCTGCCATTTCCGTCGCTGAAGAAAATTCAACACCAGCAATACCAGAAATGAGATGATCAGCAAAACCACTGAGAGTCCCAGCGCACCCTGTGGATTATTGCTTTCCAATTCACCATAGATGTACACGGCAGCTACCTGGGACTTGAGGGGAATATTGCCCGCAACCACCACAATAGAGCCGAATTCACCCATGGCACGACTGAAGGAGAGCGCGGCTCCGGTAAGGATTGCGGGTAAAAGCGCCGGTAGCGTTACCTGGAAGAAAATGCGCAATTTCCCGGCGCCTAACGTGCGCGCCGCATTCTCCATATCCGGCCCTAAATCCTGCAAGACCGGCTGAACCGCCCGTACCACGAAGGGATATGAAACAAACAGCAATGCCAGAATAATCCCCGGCTTGGCAAAAATGACCTCAATCCCCCAGCCACTGAACATCGTTCCCAGCACACTGTTGGGGCCATACAAAATCACCAGCATAATTCCGGTGACCACGGTGGGGATGGCAAAAGGCAGATCAATGAGCGCGTTCATGACATTTTTCCCGGGGAAATTATATCGTACCAGCACGAACGCTGTGAGCGTCCCCATCACCACATTTAACACAACCATAATGATGGCTGTTGTAATGGTGAGTCGTAGCGCGTAGAGTGCCTGAGGTGTGGTTATATTTCCCCACAACGACGCAATCCCCTGCTCCAGGGAGGCAACGGTGATCGCAACAATAGGCAAAAGAATCAGCAGTCCCAGATAAAAGAACATGAGACTGCGCTGGATAAAATCGCTCCACCGTTCAGACATGGTTTCTACAGCCTACTATTGGTGCGCTAATTCATTCACGATTTGCATCCAAATACCCGTCTGGGCATAAAGCTGCTGGTGTACCTGCGGCCATCCACCCAGGTCCTGGATGGTGAACAGGTGTTTGGGGACAGGAAATTTCGCCAGGAATTCCTCTGCGATATCAGGGTCCACCGGTCGGAAGCCATACTGCGCAAACGCACGCTGCGCCGACGCCGTTTTCACAAATGCAACAAATGCTTCCGCCACCGCGCGGTTACCATGCTTTTCCACATTTTTATCCACCACCGCGATCGGATTTTCTATCAAAATCGTAGCATCCGGAACGAGAAACGGCATTGCCTTGCCCTGACTCTTGCGCAGTAAAACCTCATTTTCATAGGTAAGCAGGACGTCTCCGATGCCATTTTCGAATGTGGTCACCGACGCCCGGCCTGACTTATCCATCACCTGCACACGGGATTGAATCTCCCTGAGTCGTCGATAGGCAAAATTTGGATCAGGCTCACCCCATAAAATTTCCGAATGCTTCAATGCCGCGCCATAAATGGCATTTACCACCCACATAGCACCACCGGACGTCTTGGGGCTGGGGTAAATAACATTCACATCCGGGCGGGTCAGATCCTCCCAACCTGTGATCCGTTTGGGATTGCCCTCCCGATAGGCCATGACCACAATGGAACGGGTCACCATGCCGCTAAACTGCGTCGCTCGCCAATCATGTGTGACCAGACCGACTTCCACCAGACGCTGGACGTCCTGCTCCAGCGAGAGCGCTGCGATATCCGCGTCGAAACCACTGGCAATGGCACGGGACTGGGCACCGGAGGCGGTGTAGGACTCATTAAAAGTAACCGTTTCGCCGGTTTTTTCCTGCCAATAGGTCTTGAAGGCCGGGATAATCTCCCGCTCATACGCCTCCTTGGGAACTGTATAGGCACCCAGCGTCAGCGATACTGTCTTATCTCCGGCAGGTTTGCCCCCGCAACTCCAGAGCAACAGGGTAAAGAGCACGATCAGCCCCCCTGCCGGGTCGGCTATTCTCCAAGATTTTGCTTTCATCATTTCCCCCTCTTTTTTTAAAAGCACAAAGTCCTTTAATAGCTGTATTTCAAAGCTGTCCAGAGGACATTGACTCCGTTCCAGTCATCCAAAATTTTACTACTCTCCCGCACATACCCCACCTCCACCTGGAGATTCGCCAGAACCGGGATATTTACACCGGCGTATATCCGATTTTTATTCAGCACCTCTGCTTCAAGGTCATAAAAAATCTCATCAGCCAGGTAGGGTTGGAGCTGCCAGAGCTGTAACCGGGGAATTTTAACGGTGAGCTTGTTGCGGTATCGAACAGACTCACCGGAATCCCGAAAACGAAATTCAAAACGGTTGCGATCGGACCACTGCATTTCCCCAACTTTGCGGCTCAGGTTAATGTCTAATTGCGGGCGTTTCTCCGTATTCCAGTCCGTTCCGCTCTCGGTAATAATGTGTCGATACGATGGCGAGATCCCCAGCCAGGGCAACACTTTGTAGCTCACAATCATGTCGAAATGAGTGTAATTGTAATCAGAGACATTATCACTGAACCGTGCCTCGGCAGCGACCTTCCAACCCCAGTCTGCATTGATTTTGCCACTCACACTTATATCACTCCAATTACGCCAGTCGTCGGCCTGAAGGGGATTCGTCCAGACCAAAACACCCATGACAACCAAAAGAAACGATAATTTTCTCAACATTTGCTCAATCCTTCATCTTTTTGCTGTTCATTTACTCATCATCCACATTGATATCATAAACGTCCTATTAGAACGCACACAGCGCTTAGGAAGGGACAATCTTTCTGTCGTTTCCGTATAATTTACATTCACGCTCCCGGAAAGATCTGTCCATATATAAAAACAGGGCTGCATTGTCGTCTGCGCCCTGAGTTCGGCTTCGGCGTCCCTTCAAATGCCTACGGGGTTAGCTGACGGGTTGGAGTGAGAAGGTACTCCTCACGCTGGTGCGGGATTCACCCCTTTTAAGTGGGTTCCCCGTTCGGTGCGCCAAAGGCGGACCGATTCGGCGACAGACATTTAGTATTTTTGACCATTGGCGCGGAAATGTCCGCCCCTCTGGCTATGGTTTGATATTGTGCAGGCTGTTTCATTCCTCCTTCAAATTATGCTTTAATTTACAATTTCACACACCGGATTCCCCTCACTTTTAGTTGTGAGTATTCGCTATCTGCGAAAAAATTTTATCTCGCCACACATCCCTAATAATGGTCTGATCTGCCACTCGCCAGCCACCTAAATTCTCTACCGTAAAGGGTTTTTCAATCATCCCGAATGCCGGGTTCAGCTCGTTTAAAGCCGCATCAACACTTCTAAAACCGTGGTGGACAAAAATCTCCTGTGCCTCCCGACTCCAAAGAAATTGCAGGAGCCGATCCACCAGCGCTTCATGACCTGCCTTAATGTGCCTATCCAGACGCACAACCGTGTGTTCGGTGAATATGGTGCTGCGGGGATAAACAACGTCACACGCCAGGTTTTCAAGTGAAGTTTCCCTAAGAAAACTTTGCTCATAGGTAATAAAAACATCACCCACCCCATTCCGGAAATTATTCAGTGCGACCCGGGCGGAAACCGGCATTTCGCCGACCTGATGCCAAATCCCGGTGAGTTGCTGGATCGCCAGATCAGGACGGCCAGAGGTAAACCACGCAGAACCGTACTCAGCCAAAATAGCCCAGCGTGCACCCCCGGATGTGAGCGGATGGGGATGAATCAACTCAAAATCTCCACTCACCAAATCAGAAAAATCTGCTATCTGATGAGGATTACCCGGCCGGACTAAAATGACCATGGGTGACTGGTTAAGAACACCTGCATAGGGCAGGTTTTTCCAGGTAGGGCCGGGGATTACGCCCTTCTCCATGAGAATGATGGCATCCGATTCGGTGGAAAGGATGGCGATATCTGCAGGAACCCCCTGCACCAGCTGGCTGGTAATTTCACCTGATCCGGCAAAGGAGGTGATGAAGCCAATCTCTTCACCGGTTTTCTCATACCATTGCTGCTGGAATGCGGGCAATACAGCCTTATCCATGACATCGCCCAAAATGCTGAAACCGTAAATCACAACTGACCGGGTGCCCGAACCGCGCCCGCCTAACCAGGCTGAAAGCAAGGCATAAATAATGAGCCCCAGCAGAATGAATAAGACTAGCGTGTATCGAAAGAATTCGCGCCAGCTGCTTCCGGAAGGTGTTCTCTTATTGGTGATGAGTGCCATGATACCTCCCCCGGGGATATATGTCTTAAAATAACCCCTGGATTATACACTCATATTCTAAAAGCAAGTTTAGAGCCAGCAGGTACTGACTCAGAGCTGCTCGCTGCTTAGTGCCAAAGCCCCATGATCAACCCAAACACCAGGAAATTAATCAGGTGATTTGCCGTCTCAATGAACCAGGCTTTTAACTGCCCCGCAAACAGTTTGTTAGTGAGTCCCGATGTTGCCACAAATCCCAGCCAGATGAAAAATCCGGTGAGTAAGCCTGACCCGGGTGTCTGGACATTGAGGGATGTTATCACCGCGGCAGCGAAACTGACCTGCACAACAGTAGAAATGGTTAGTAACACCCAGGTCATTCCATTTCCTTCGGGGTCACTTTCCTTGCCAATAGCTGTCCACCAGGCGGAGAAGAAGGTTTTTGGACTATACCAGACAGCACCACTGATGAATGCAAAAATCACACACACCAGCACCGCCCACCAGTTGATCATACTGAAAACCATACAGACCTCCCTGCTTGCCCCGGGACGCTTTTCCACAGCATTTTCCCGGGTTGATTAGCAATACCACTCATTTTTTCGCACTCGCGAAAGGATTATGACTCGTGCACCCGCATGTCATGTTGATTGTCTTTGCTCGCACCTGATTTCTCAAGGTCGGTATAAAACCGCCAGTCCTTCCCCACAATCAACCGGGCACCGCGATCAAAAGTCAGGTATGCCCACGCCCACTGGATGACCACAAACAGACGATTTTTAAATCCGGTGAGATAGTAGATATGAACCAGCAACCAGGTAACCCAGGCAAAAAACCCACTGATTCTGAATCTGCCGAACTCTGCCACTGCACGACTTCGTCCAATCGTAGCCATTTGGCCCTTATCCCGATAGGAGAATGGCTTCCCGGGACGGCCTCTTTCTTTGCGGATCAACAGTTTGGCGACATAGCGCCCCTGCTGCAATGCTACCGGTGCCAGTCCTGGCAATGGTTGTTCCCCACCTTGGGGAATAACTGCTGCCTGATCCCCGCACACAAAAATTTCCGGATGATTTTTTAAACTCAAATCCGGTTCAACCACCACGCGCCCGGACGCATCCGAAGGCGCATCCAAATCCGCGTTCAAATGGGATGCTTTCACCCCGGCAGCCCAGAGTACCGTGGCAGCCTTAACCCGCTCCTCCCCCACTTCCACACCATCATGATTCACACCGGTGACCATGCTGGAGGTCCAAACCTGGACACCCAATTTTTCCAAATCCCGGGTGGCTTTACTGGCGGATTCTTTGGAAAATGAAGGTAGTATGCGCGGTCCCGCTTCAATGAGTATCACCCGGGTCAGTTTGGGATCAATCTGACGGAAATCACGGGCAATGGTGAACCGGCTCATCTCACCGATTGCGCCAGCCAACTCCACACCAGTGGGCCCACCACCCACAATGACAAAAGTCAGATGCTTTTTTTGATCCGCCGGGTCATTTTCCCGCTCGGCTTTTTCAAAGGCCATCAGCACCCGGCGACGGATTTCCGTGGCCTGCTCAATGGTTTTGAGTCCCGGTGCGTGCTCTTCCCATTCCGGATGACTGAAGTAGGTGTGCTTGGCACCACCCGCCAGAATAAGATAATCGTATCCCAATTCACCGAAATCGGTGATAACACGGCGTTTATCTGGTCTCACCGATTGCACCGTACCCTGCAAAACCCGCACATTGTGGTATTTCCCCAACATTTCCCGAATGGGACGCGCGATTTCCGCCGGACTAAGCCCCGCCATGGCAACCTGATAAAGCAGCGGTTGAAACAAATGGTGATTGCGTGAATCGATGAGGGTCACCTGAAATTCTTTCCGGTTTCCCAACACCCTGGCGGCGTTCAAACCTGCGAATCCGCCTCCGACAATGATGACTTTCTTCATCACGAATAAACTAATCAGACTGACAATTTTCCAAAGGATGAAACGTGCCCTTACCCCGCCTCGCTGGTTATTCCACCACGGATACGTGCTTGTACTCTCTATACAGGTACATCGCTTATGAGGTAAAGTCCTTTTCCCACCGCCGTTGGGATTCCACGAATTCTGCGTCAAAGCGCAGCGGCTGTTAATGCTTTAAATCTCCTTGGTTACCGCCTGTTACTGGTGGAATTTAGACGTAATGATGTCACAGTCTCTCATCGCTCCAGTCCTGGACCCCGGTCGGTACGCGGGGGTGGTAACCGAATTTTTAGCCCGGCATCGTTGGGAGGCTCCCCGGCCATCATTGGCGCATCTGGCCGAACTGTCACGCTCATTTGCCCGTCTGCCCTACGAAAATCTCTCCAAAATCATTATGCTGAATCAGCACCCCGATGCGCCACCACTCCGCATGCCCGATACGGTGTGGGAGAGTTTCGAAAGCCAACACCTGGGTGGCACCTGCTACGCTCTGACCTTTTTCCTGACTACAATTTTACAGTATTTGAATTATGAAGCCCATCCTGTGACGGCGGAGATGAACTGGGGTAAAAATGTTCATTCAGCCGTCCTTATCCGTTTTCAGGGCATGCGCTTTCTGTTAGACCCCGGCTATCTCATCCACCAGCCGCTGCCCTTATTGCCACGTCATTCCCAACGCCTGGACTATCCCCACCTGAGTGTGGAACTGCGCGGTGACCCGGAACAGGAGACATTCAGCGTCTATACCTGGCGTAAGCGTCAGGCGACCTGGCGCTACCGTTTTAATCCAAAGCCACTGGACTGGGAAACATACGCCCGACGCTGGCAACATTCTTTTACGCTACCGTCAATGAACGGGCTGATCCTGACTCAGATAACACCCACAGGCATGGTCTATATTCATAATGATTACCTGCGGATTACTCGTACGGATGGTGTCCAAAAAGTTCGAAATCAAAACTCGGTGGAGCAGACCATTCAGACATCCTTCGGGATTGATCTGAGTATCGTAGAGGCTGCCCGTTTGGCATTACGACAAAATCAAATCAAGAAACTAACCAATACAGGAGACGGAAATGCAACCCGGTGAATCCCCCAGGGTGAAATATTTTATCGCAGTTTTATATGCCGATGATGTGGCATTGGAACGGGCGCTGGCCGGCTGTGAAGCTGCATTCGGCAACATTGATTTTCAAAGTGAACCATTCCCCTTCCGGGTGACCGATTATTATGAGAAGGAGATGGGCGCGAACCTGCGCCGGTTGTTTGTGAGTTTTGAAGAGCTCTCCTCCGCTGGGAATCTGGCCATCTACAAGGACGCCACCAATACAGTGGAAGACAAATTGGCACGGAATGGCAACCGCACCGTGAATCTGGATATCGGTTACCTGGACTTTGACAAAGTGGTGCTGGCCTCCGCCAAACCCAACTGGCAGAAGATTTACCTGCGGGACGGATATTACGCGGATCTGACACTGTACTTCCGCAAGGGAGAATGGCATCCGTTCGAATGGAGTTTTCCAGACTTTTGTGAAACCACTTACCATTCCGTATTTCATGAAATCCGAAACCGATTTAAGCAGCAAACCAAATCCACCGGGTGAAACCATCCGGCACTTAACTTCGAAATGAAAATGAAAGAGGAGGTCTGTTAACCTCCCCTCGAATGCTGGAATCACCGGTTTTTTTTTCAGCAGGGATCAGAATTCCATATTCACACCGATGGAGGGCAGAATCCCGATGGAAGTCCGGTCACTGACGGTTTCGGTACGAAAATCGTAGCTGGGTCGTACCTGTGTACGCGCATCAAAGACATTCTGAATATCGATATAAAAAATTGCCGTCCAGTTACTCAGGTAAAAATAGCGATCCAGACGGATATCGGTTTGGTTACCTGCCGCCAGCCGCGCTGTCAGGTATTCAGAAGGCAGGTTTGAGATTTCTCCGGGATTGACGGGATTTTCTGCCGGTTTATACACGGGCGTGTAGGGCACACCGGTGTAATACCGATATTTGGCACTCAATTCCCAATTGCGATTGAATTTAAAGCCGCCCGACAAGTTGAATATCCAGCGCTGATCCCACTGTCCCGGATAGGTTTTACCATCGCCGGCGGTGTATTCAGATTTTCCCCAGGACAGACTGGCCTGGTAGTAGCTGGGAATCAGAGAGAATTTTTTCTGAAGCAGGATTTCCGCACCATAAGCCCGGCCGGTTCCATTGGAAACCAGTTTTGAATAACCAAAGGATTGAAAATCATCTTCCGAGCCACCGTAACCTGTGCCCGCGTTGGTAATCACCAGATAGTCATTCACACCGGGAATGGTACCGGTGGGGAGATCGCGGTAGGCCTTATGATAGCCTTCCATGGAGAGCTTCAAATCATCACGGAGCAGATAATCCCAGCCTGCGATTGTCATGGTATTCCGCAACGCCTTTAGTTGGGAATTGGCGGGATTATTCAACCACACATTGGCAGGTGACTGATAATACTCACCCACGCTGAAGGTGGTTTTCAGGCGATTGGTTGCGGCGTACTCCACTGTGAAGCGCGGTGCCATATAAACCGGGTTGCCAAGGTAGGAATAGTAATCCACACGCAAGCCAGCATCTATCCGCAATCTTTCGGTTAAAACCCACCGTAACTCAGAAAATGCAGCCCCCTTCACACCTGTACGATCAGTCGTATTCACAGCAGGCAATCCCAAAATTGATCGGGAGACGGCATTACCGCTACGGTTGTAGATGGTGTCTGCGAATGTGGTGGTATTTTCATTGGTAATGGCTTTCACGCTAACGCCCGATAACAAGCCGATCCGTCGGTTGAGTTTGATAAACGGCTGAGCCTTGAACGCGATTTCCCGTTCATTTGCAGAACTTTGGAAATAGCGCACCAGATTTTGGTCCGCTTGTGCGAAGCGATATTGATTCAAATTGGTGTTGAAGGTGAGATCCAGGTAGCCATTGGTGATAAGTCGTCGGTAGTTCACACCGCCAATCCACTGCCGCTGGGTATTGTCCATAACGGCTGCATTAAACAGCCGGTTTTCGGGTGTGGTTAAATCCCGGTCCACATTATCCAGTGCGGCAAACCCCAGGACCACCAATCTCTCACGCGGCGAAATGTCATATTGGGCCACCAGATTGAAATCGGTATACACCGGGACGAAAGGGACACCGGCTGCTTTGAAAATCAGATCCAGGTAGCTGCGACGAGCCGAGAAGATGAAGGAGCCATTGTCAGTAATAGGACCTTCCAGATTCAAACCATATTGGGTTGCAGAGACCAGACCCTTGGTACCCAACCGGTCACGACGCCCAGGTGCCAGGTCCAGGGTTAGCGTGGAGGACATCTTATCACCATACTGTGCACCAAATCCGCCGGTAGAAAAGGTCACATTATCCACAAAGTCCAGATTAATAAAACTGAGCGAACCGCTGGAACTACCCTGGC
>JAIPJR010000049.1 GCA_021734045.1 Fidelibacterota bacterium | reverse complement strand
CATCAAGATCACAAAATGCATGAGATATCGCCTGGCCGGATATGTTGTTATAGTTTTCTGAATTTAAACTCCACGCAGGCAATTCCGCTGATCCAATATTTTCGTAAAACAGGAGAGACGACAAGCCAATGAAACAATCGTAATCTCCGTCGGAATTGATATCTGCCCAAATTGGGCAATAATGACTCGATTCGTAATCAAAATAGTTATATGTCACTATCTCAAAACTCGCGTTGGATGAATCACCGATATTTTCGTAATAAGTATTTCCAAGGTATGCACCTACAAGCAAATCCAAATCATTGTCATTGTCCAGATCTGCGAAGGTTGGTTTCATAAAATATCCCATCGCTTCATTAGCATCAATACTCTGATAGGTGTCCGTGATATATTGCCACTCAGGATTATTAGAATTGCCGACGTTTTCGAAAAAATGGATGCCGTGGGTATAGGAGTCACCAGCGATAAACATATCGAGATCACCATCAGCATCTATATCTGCGAAGGTGATGTTTATTAAGATGTCATCAAATTGTATGTCGTTGTATGAATCAGTGACTAACTGCCAGCTACTATTTTCAGGATCACCAATATTTTCGAAATAAAAAACTCTGGCATTTTCAGTGTTAGAACGTGCAGTCCCTATAAAACAGTCATGATCGCCGTCACCATCTATATCCGCAAAAGTAGGACTAGAGCTGGTAAATCCTCCCGTGTATTGCCCATCATTCGTGACACGATTCCAGCTTATTGATTGTGTGAATGCATAATTCGTGACGGTCACCATTAAAATGAGGAGAGGCTGAAGAAGTCTCCATGTTTTCCTACTTACTATTCCCTGTTGCTGGTTGAGCATCCTGCGATCACCGATTATTCAAAATATTGTTTTTAAAGTAATGATATGCAACATCTTTGGTATAATTTGATAAATTAGTGTTCTCGGTTGTTTAAGAGATTGTAAAGTAACTTCTACTAGCCACACATCCTTCGTGTTTCTCTTCTACAACAGGCAGTCACCAACCTGAGACAGGATTTTTCGTTAGGTCACAAGGTTGCCACCCTGGTTCTTCTGCTGATCTCCCGGTTCACTCTTTCAACTCCATTCGTCTTCCCCTACTTCATCATCAATAATTTCCGGTTTATCTGCTGCCCATTGCTCCGGAGTTGCAAGAAATACACACCCGACGCCACCGGTTGATTTTGCATATCCACGCCCTGCCAGATGAGGCTCCGGAGTCCCGCGTTCAGATTTCCGGAAGATTGGTGCCACCAGACCTTGCGTCCGGTGATATCATAAATAGCCAATTCAACATCGCACTGCGGCGGCACCTGGAATTCGATACGTGTCGCTGCATTAAATGGATTGGGATAAACGCGCGTTAATTTGAATTCAGTGGGAAGAACCGGCCCTTCAGGCATCACATCCATGAAATATTCCGCAGCTAAATCATCAAAATAGATGGAATCCCGTATGGTTTCATTCACATCCCCACCGCCCAGGTAAACATCCAGATGGTGAAAGGTGATGGGAAAGGTGAGTTGGGCACCCGGGTTGGACCAATCAGCCTGGGCGTAGTTCCAGGGCAGCGTTATCGTCTGCCAATCGGTGTTGGACGAGCTATAGGGAATCAGCAGGCGGAACAGCTCGTTGTCAATATCGGTGAAATACCACATGAGGGTATGGCTATAGCCATTGCCCCTGAACCGGAAGGTGAGATAATCGGGGCTGCCCGATACCAGAATGTCCTTTTGCATGCTGACCACACTGGAACCACCACTGCGGGTGAATTTGTAGCGCAATTTGGCCGTGCCAGGGAATTCTGTGCTTGCCAGAAACCGGGTGGTAAACATATCCATCTCGGTGCCATCCAGTTCCCATAAGTCCAGACCGGTCTCGAAATCTTCCAGCACCAGATTGGCCGAATCCACCTCCACGGCCACATAACAGGAACCCACCACCGCCATATACTGCGCCACCAGCCAGCCTTCTCCGGCACCGATGGCGGTAAATTCAGCGCCATTCTGCGTTAATAATGCCGTGGGAACTGTCCAATCTGCATTATCGGCCTGTACCGGAAAGCGATTGCCGCCGGTATCGAACATATTGAGCTGAATGGGCTGGGTCTCCCCCATTCGCAGGATTAATGACCGGGGACTCACGGCCAGCTCTGTGGGGACATCAATGGTGACAAACACCGAATCGGCGGTGGATTGGTCGGTGCTGCTCACATAGACATAGCCACTGTCGTGAACGGTCCCGGCGGTGAAGACACCGTCTGGCGTGATGCTCCCAATACCCGCATCGCACCCCCAGTTCAAATCCAATGTATCCGGAACCAGCGGATTGCCATATTGATCGTACGCCCGCAGCGGAAAGGTGGCATTGCCCCCCTGGAATACACGGCGTTCATGGGTGATGAATGCCAACGAATCCAGCGCACCGATTGGGGCGGAGCTCACCACCAGCATGTGATTACTCACGCGCCGTTCGCCGCCATCAGAGGGTGAATTTTTTATCTGTCCCTGAATGACAAAGGTGCTGGAGCCCCCGCCATCCAGATTCAGGCCACGATACACACCGCGTTCCGCCATGAGTTGTCCCAATTCGCCCAAGGTAACACCCAGACTCAGCCCGGCCTGGCGTCCATCCACCACGAAAAAATACAGATACCGGCCTGATTCATCCCAGCCCACGCTGGTGCGCGGATGGCGGATACCGTCGTCGTTCACCGGACTTCCGTTTTGAACAATAATGGGATTCCCGCCAATGGCATTCACCAAAACGGATTCATTCACGCCGGAAAAGCGCATCAGATAACGCAGCGTATCGCCGATTGCCACCTGGTCATTTAAAAACGCAGCGCTGACGCCGTGCCCGGAAAAAACCAATTCGTCATCAGGAATCTGGGCATTGCCTGCACCGGCATTTTTCGCCATAACCACAACCCGTACGGTGTCGTTCACCAGCGGTTCTGACACCAGCGTGCAGACCACTTCCGTTCCGAACTCGTTGGTGGCCGTGGTGGCGCCGTAAAAATCATTGAACATGACCAGTTGGTCCGTGTTGCGGGATTGATTCACACCATGAATGGCATTTTCTGCACCGCTGTCGTCCACCAGTACGCCCGACATGGACATGTATTCGATGAAGGGAATGGAGTCGCTGGAAACGGCAAAGGTGGGTCTGCCGGTGGGACGGTGGATGACATGACCATTCACGATCTGGGCGTTGATGGGTTCGCCGGTCTCCACATTGTAAAAATCACCATTCACCGCACCGATAACCCGATGTCCGGGATAGCTTTTGCGTGCTGCAGCGGAAGAAGTGCCTTCCCTGGCAAAGAGCTGATCCTCTCCCTTGCTGGACTCCAGCGTGATGTAGGGATTTTGAAGATCGATGGTCATGATATGCATATCCCAGGGCACTTCCGGAATCCGGGTGTGGGTGTGCCAGACGCCCGGACCCACCAGGTTGGTACTGGTAATTTCCGTTCCCATTACCGGGACAATCAGAACCGCGATAAATAATGCCAGCCGGTTCACGAATTTTGTCATCATCATGGTAGAATCCTTTCGGGACGTTGTATGAATAATAGTGATATTATTTGCCATGTTTGGCTCATTGCGATCTCGATGTAATCCATCGGATGTTACGAATTTTTTACTGCAACTGTTATACCGTTTTACCCATTTTCCCAGGTGCTATTTAAAGCACCCGAAACACATCTTATCCGCATTACACCAGCGTTTATAAGGATTTACAGACTAACAACAATGGATTGGCCCGGGTTGGGTTAGATTGTAAATATTTATTAACAAATGGTGACGAATCACACCGCCATTGTACGCTTATCCTTGTCTTTGGACAGACCGGATTCTATTATCAATACATGCCTTTAAGAAATACAAGATGGTGGTTTGGCATCACCCTGCTCATTACAGCCGTTTGGTGGTCCTGTTCACCGGCAAATCAACCCCGACCCTTTCAACCAATCAGCGGTACGCTGCTGGTACAATCCAAATCCTTATCCAGGGAATCGGGTAATCAAGCCAAAATGGCACGCCATCTGGGCCGGTTTGCCGGAGCAGAGGCGTTTCATCAAATACTCTGGGTCGGTTCTGCCGATACGGTAGAAATTTCCCCTGCATCAACCGGTGTTGAAGGATTACAGGTCATTTTCATTGATTCCGGCACGGCAGGCATTGAGGCATTTCGACAACGCCCTGCGGTGACCGGGAAGGCATTCACGCTCATCATCTCCCCCCTCGACTGGCGACGCACGGTGCAATTGCAGCAAAGTCAGCCGGATGTGTCCGGGGAATTGTGGGTTTGTACGAATGCCGAATTCCAGCGGGATGCCCTGCAGGTTGGGAAGGATGTGATTGTAAGCCCGGGACGAGAACGGCGGTACTTGTACAAACTGAATCTGACCATCACCGAAGCCGATGGGCCGCTGACGGACATCAGCGGGGATTGGTTCCGGCAGGAGCAATTGACCCACATCCTGGAGCGGGACAGTCGAGGGAAATATCCGGGACAGCCGGTTGTAAACTGGGCTCCCACGCCGGCACTACTCACCTTCTACCAATCCATGGAAGTCCAAATAGACAGCCTGCGCAATGTGGTGGCGGAAACACCCAATGCAATCCTGATGGAAATAATTCCACTCTAAACCATTAAGATTGCTGCTCTTTCAAAATATTACCGGTTTTTGGCAGAAATTTTGCCCATAATCCGCTCAGTGCGGTTGATGTAAGGAGTCGGTTTTTTGGATACTAATATTTTATTTATTAATTATTTAAACCTGGGTTTTTGAAATGATTTATGGTCTTTTGAGACACTGGGATTGTTTAGTTATCGTACAAACAATCTCGCGTAAACCCCTTGGTGATTCAGCCGACAGCGGATATTTTCACGCCGGAATCCGGCATGACAATTTGAGAAGAAGGATTTTGCATGGATAATTGCAGAACTTGGCGGGGGCATTTTTACTGGTTGAAACAGCGCTACCAATTCATGGTCACATTCCTGTTTCTGGGACTGGGTATCGGTTTGGCACAACCCCAATATCATACACTGACCAGCGTTTCTGATTTCGCCACTGGTGCCACGATGCAGGGGTGTGTAGTGGATTCAGCAGTAGGTGCGATTATCCTGGAGGGCGATTCCACCCAGAATATTGCACTGGATAAGCCTGCTAAATTTGTCCGTCCCGATGAAACCCTGGATGCCAGCCAGATAACCGATGGGTCGGCGGCTGATTTAAATCACCATGCTTACTACACCAGCAAAAACTGGACTGAAACCTACGCAGAAGTGGATCTGGAGAGCGAGCGTAACCTGTATAAAGTCATTATTCGGTACCGGGCGGATGTGGCTTCGGTGTTCGCGCCAACCGACTACCTCCTATCCATCAGTCTGGAAGGCACGACTTGGGATACCGTTGCTGCTGGACAGATGGTGGCCTATATCAATGGCGCTCTGACCATCCGTTTTCCCGCCCAACTGGGTCGTTTCGTTCGCTTTCATGGGTTAAAACAACCCAATGCCCAACCTAAGACATTGGGATTAGGCGAATTGGAGGTTTACAGCCTGGGACCGGTTCCAGTGGGAAATTACATCTCAGGTATTCAGGATCTGGGTGGCCGGATGAATCTAGGGCGCTTCACCTGGCAACTGACGTTACCCACCAGCACAGGAGCGAGCGTCCGGTTCCGTTCTGATTCTACACTGGTGACAGAAATGCTGATGACGGATGGCGTGTGGAATCCCGGTGAGGACTTTTCCGATTTTGGCGCAAATGGCATCAATAATGATACCAATGGCGATGGCACCAAGCAGTCGAACGAAGCCTGGGATACTGGTGAACAGGATGGTGAGTACACCGTTGGTGAGCCCTTTGTGGACAATGGCTATACATTGACACATCCCTGGTTCCCATTGGGTGGGCTGACGGTGGAGGATACGGCCGGAACGGATTTACTCGCTGCGGGTACGGTTCACTTTGACACCACCAATAATATCGTGTTGTGGAGTGACACAACCGGCATAGACGAAATTACCCTGCCACCTATTGTGGTCACCTACACTGCCTGGTCAGGCTGGTCTGCGCCAACCGCTGTTGACAATCAATTTCTCCCCGTACCCGAACCCCGTCAGTATTTCCAATTTGCCATGTCCATGTTCACCGGCACCACCAGTACGCCGGAGTTGAACGAGATCTCATTTGAATACGACAGCCGCCTGATTGCCACGAAGGTTGATGCGTCGCTGGATGTGGCTGAGGCTCCGGTGTTAAAAGACACCACCATTACCTACTCACTGGACTTCACATTCGGCGCTACGGATTACGGTGTGGATACGATATTGGTGTACACGCCGGCTGCGATTCATGATTTGACGCTGAGTCTGGATGGTGCAGATATCAATGACCTGGCTACCACCCGCGCAGAAAGCGACCGGTTCTATGTCATTTTCAACAATACTTTCAATACCACCGGGAAGCTGGGTCTCACATTCAATGTGGTGTTTTCCGAGCCCAACAATACGCTTCCGGCGATTATCATGTCCACCGGATCTCCCGACAATCCCCAGCGCGTGGATGAGAGTCCCACCGGCTGGCAGGTAACAGTACCGAATATTCCGGAAGTCTCCCTGAATCTGGTCACCATCAAACCAAACCCCATTACACCCAACAACGACGGGGTTTGCGATGTGGCACATATCTCCTTTTATGTAGCCAAACTTTCTGAACAACGACCGGTAACCATCACCATTTACGATATTCGAGGGCGTAAAGTCGCCACCGTGCTCGATGGCACGTACCCCGCTACCTATTTCGGCGGTGCTTCCGGTCCTACCTGGGACGCAACCAACCAATCGGGTGAGCGCGTCGCGCCCGGTGTGTATTTGTGTCAGATTCGTGTGGAATCAGATGCCGGGGATAATGTTTTCACCAAACCCATTGTGGTTGCTTACTAGAAAAACGCATAGGCAGTAACGCATGAGCATTCAATTCAGAAAAATTTTACGCAGCACCCGTCCGGGATTTTTCATGTTGATGATGATCGGGGTGATGCTCTGGACACCCAAACTCCACGCAGGTTTTGAGATTGGGGATTATGGAACCCGATCCCTTGGTTTGGGACGGGCGTATACGGCTTTGGCTGGTGATGGTGAGGCCTTGGCTTACAACATTGCCGGCCTGGCCCGTACGCCCAATAATTTGGCCTTCACCTCCTACGCCAATCTGTTCGGCGGGATTAATGAAGGCAGCCTGAGGCACTTCAGCGCCGGTGTGGTTTATCACGACACACCGGTTCTGGGGTTAATGGGAGCCGGAATTTCGGTTTTCACCACCGGCGTGTCCCAGGAGATTCAAATTCCGGTTGCTACCACGTTTGAATTGCCGTGGAATATCGCTGCCGGTGTGGCCTTGCGGGGATTGTACTGGGGCATGACTCCGGATGTTGACCCGGTAACCGGTGTTCAGGATGATGCTTTAAGCAAATTCACCTTCACTGCCGATGCCGGTTTGTATTACGACTTGGATCTGGGCCAGATGAAATTTCCACTGGGGTTGGCTCCTCAAGGTAAAATCGCCCTTGGATTAGCCATTAAGAACCTGATTCCTACCAGCATCGCGGTGGATGGTGACCAGAAAGACGCCGGTCGGCTGCCGATTATCCCCCGCCTGGGAATGGCCTGGTTAGGGAATAGCGGACTGGTGAGTATGGATTATGTGCTTCAGGATGGGGGTCAGATCCGCGCCGGTGTGGAGCTGAGCACCCTGAGTGTTGATAATCGATTCGGGAAAACCGCTATTCTGGTCCGGGCGGGTGGCGCTTCTGCCAGCGACAATGGTGGTAGCGAGCTGTCCGGTGGATTTGGCTTGCGATATAATCAATTCCGTCTGGATGCCGCCTATGTCTGGTCCCAGAGTATACTGGATGCCGGTGCCACGCAACGGTACACCCTCACCTATGAATTCTAATCGAGATTGAAGAGCGTATGGCAATGATGACACATTCAGGACAGTCACGACCCCAACTCCACCGCTTCCTACTGCTTGCTTGTCTGGTGACCACCATGCTTTTGCCCGGGCGTAGCACCCTGGCACAATACATCACCCTTCCCAGTGAGAGTCATGGTGAGGGATATGAAAACTATGGCATTGACGGGTACGAGAATTACGCCCGGGAAATTATCTCCCGTAAACTTTACGACAATTTCGGCAATTTCCTGGTGGAAGGATTCCCCGTCTATACATTGCGACACAATCCCATTGTCCCCGGCGGCAGCAGCCTGGGAAAAAGCCGGCAATATCTGATTTATTTCCAAAATCTAATTGTTTCGCAGGATCGCTATAAGGGCTTCAGTTCGTCATTTATCATCGGTGACGCTATTCGGACCCGGTTTTCACCCCATATTTTGAATAAAGCCCGGTTTAATGGTATTCGCTGGGACGGCTTTACGGGGAAAAATAACTTTAGTTTTATCTCCAGCCGTCTCTCCGACCCCATTGCCATGCCGTTGGATTTATCGGTTTCTGTCCCCCAGGTCACAACCCGGAATTATTCCTGGGCTACCTATTTATTAGGGGGTACCTGGCGCACGGAGATCGGGGATGTACTGAATCTCACCGGCAGCTATGTGAACATTTTCCAGACGGAGGCAGCCAGCGACCGACCCAAGAATTCCCTCACCGGTGCGGTGACACCCATTAATGTGACCTCCGGACATTTCGTGATTCGCATTGCCGATGACAGTCCCGAAGCTGGTGAACTTGCCAATGGCGCGATTTTATATAGCCGTCCACTGGTGAAGGTATCCGGTACACTGACCTCAGACACCACCAGTGCAACACCATTCTCGTACTTTATTATACCCATTCAGGAACCCAATGGCTATCCGGTAGATATTGCCGGCGAGCGTGTTGAAGAGATTCATTACCAATTGCCCCCGGGAACCAAGCGCGTCCAGGTCACCATGACTCTTTCCAATGACTATTCGGTTGAGGCCTACCAGACCTACCCGGTACAGGCAGGTGGCGATGTGCGCACCGGTTACACCCAATCCCAGTTGGTCGCCCGCGCAGATGGCAATGTGAAGGATCAGTCCAACAAACGGCAGGTTTCGTTTGATTACGGATTGAATACGGGAAAAACGATTTACGGACTGGCCGCCGAAGCCAATTTGTTGGGATTCCACCTCAACGGTGAGTATGACATCAGCAAGCTCCACCAGAAATTTCCCGATCCGGATGGATTTGTCACCGATCAGACCGCATCAAGCTGGTATCTGCAAACCAAACGCGATATGGGCAAATTCACCATCGGGGCGGAATTCTTTGAGATGAACCCCAATTATGGTAGTGACCTAAGCCTCATGAACGGTGCGGATTCATCCACTTACTATTTTTCCCTTGTGGATGACAATGACGACAACGACCGCTACGCTGACGGCTCCATGATTATTGGTCCGGGACCATACGGATATTCCGGCGGAAATATCCTGGACCCGAATAATAACACCACATGGATTTCCAGTGCCGCCCTGGCCAGTTTTAATGACGAGTTTTATATCGCAAACCAGAATGAGGTTTACGATGCCCAACTCCCGCGACCGGACGCAGGTATTTTCCCCGGTGTTGACGAAAACAATGACGGTGTTCCCGATGATGACCAGAACAGCAATGGTGAACCCGATTATGCCGAGCCGTTTATGATGTTTTACCGGGATCCGCAGCGCTTTGACTTTGGCGATGACTGGAACAACAACGATGTGATTGATTCACGGGAAAACGACATTCTCCCGGACTATCTCTACCGCCCCGATACGAAAGGTCACCACGTCTTCGCCAGTTTTCATCCCGGTCGCAATCTGGAGTTGACTGCGGGAACCATGCGCCAGAAAGCCATTTCCTTTCAGGGCAATAATTACAGCGATTATATCAAGTTCAATTATTACCTACAGAAACCCACCCTGGGACGGGTACAGTTCGGCTACATCGGGAAACGGGTGGCAGATAATATTCCCGACCCGGGATTTCAGTATCAGGAATCGGCGGTGGGATACGCCATGCTGTATAATACCAACGAGAACCTCTTTTACCAAAATAGTGTAGCCCACTCCTATTTTGCCATGCTGGGATACGATCAAATTCCTAATCTGGTGATTGAAGGCAAGGTGAAGTTTGATCAGAACAAACGTTACCTGCCGGATCGCGTCCGTACAGAATCCACGCATATTGGTGATGTGGGATATTATGGGTTTGTCTTTCCAAAGGTCAGTTACCGCCTGCCCCTTAGTGAGACCATCGATATTCTGCTCCAGTACAAACGGCGGGAAGAAAAGCGCGAGGAAACCACACTGGATCCCAACACACTCGCCTTTGTCACCGATTTGAAATATGACCGCCGCTGGTCCATACCCATCATCCGCTTCAACTATAAGCTCACCGAGAAAACACAGTTACGCATGGGCTATCAGGGCTTCTCCACCAAAAACATTTGGGACAAACTTGATGACAAGGGTGTTCTCTCCTATCGTTACCGCGACTTCAAAGACCCACGGAATGATTTCAACAAGCAGATTTTTCTGGGAACCGTGGCCAACCACACCCAGTACGGTGGGTATGAGTTGTGGCTACAGGTGGGTTTCCAGACCGAAACCGTTCGCTATGTGGACCCGGAGGTTGCCGAATTGAGAGATTCCGAGAACATAAAAATCATCGTGGAGGTGGTCGCTGGTTATTAATCGGCGTATAACAACATAACATGCTGGCCATTCTCGAAGCATATATGGGTTACATCCTGCTGGCAGGCATTGTTGTCAGCCATTTTATCCCCTCGCCCAGCGAAATGCTGAAGGTCTATGACCAGGGGAAAACCCTGCTGGTCATGGAAGATTATGCGGGGGCAAGAGACCAATTTGCCCGGATTGTGGAAAACAAATCACCCTTCCTCACCAGTGATAGTATTTATATCACCATTCAGGACAGTCTTATCGTGACGCTTCCCATGGCCTGCTACTACCAGATTGGAAATATCGAGCGCAAGGAGGGGAATTACGCCGAGGCAATTGACAATTTTTCCCATGTCCGGCAGATGCAGGGCAATGACTTTATTCGTTCCCTGGCCCAATACCAAATCATCCAGAGCGCCTACGCTGCAGAAGATTATGAAACCGTCATCGCCCAGGCGGATACATTAATTGCACGCTTCCCAAACAGTAACTATGTGGAACAAGCGCATTACAACAAAGGTTGGGCTTATTTTCAGATGGAGGATTATTCGGGGGCGGTGAATGCGTTTCGTGATCTGGTTTTGAAGCATCCGGACGGCAAGTACACCGTCCGGGCATTGATGAAGCAAGCCCAGGCGTATGAAAAAATGGAAGCTTGGGAGAATGCCTCTGCCACTTATCAAACGGTGATAGAAGAACACACACCAAAAACCTTTACCGAGCGTGACTGGAGTGGTGTTGCGCTGCAAAAACTGAAAGCCCAGAGCCAGACCGAGAGCAAAATCGCCCTGGGCCAGGATAGCGACGAAATTCTCGAAATCGCTGCCAAGGCATATATGAAGATTGGTGAAATTGCCGAAAAGCTGGAGCGCTGGGATGAGGCGATTAAGCAGTACCAGATTGTAGTAAATACCTTTGTGCGGATGCGCGATGTGGTAGAGAATGCCTACTTACGCATCGCGGAAATCACATTTGAGCAGCAAGGTGTAGACGCGGCAGTGGCGGTCTATTCCAAGGCTATGGATACCTCCATGTCCCGGGTTTTTCAGGGAAAAATGCAATATGCCAAAGTCTTACTTCTGAAAGAAAAGGGTCTGTACCAGCGGGCAAATCAGGAATTGACCATCTACCTGGAAGGGTTTGAAGATGTGGCTGATGAAGTGGGCCTGCCACTGGATCAGGCCATGATTGTGAAGGGGCAATTATACTTCGATTCGGGTCAGTACAGTGCCAGTGCGGCTACTTACCAAACCATGCTGGATTCTTTTCCCAAGAGCGATTTTCGCGGAGAAGCACTCTATAATCAGGCTTTAGCCTATTACAGCATTGATAAATGGCCGGAAGCGGTCATGAGTCTGGAACAGATGCGAAAAAATCACCCCAACCACCCCCTCCTGCCACAGGCGCTCTTGCAAATGGGCCGTATTTTAATGGAGCAGAAGCAATATGAACCTGCCCTGGCGCTGTATGATACCGTATTGACCCGCTTTGCCGGGACGGAGAGGCTGGATACCAACAATGTCCTGCTGGAAATCGGCTATACCCACCGTGACCGTGGTGATTATGCGAAGGCCATCCGGTACCTGCGCCGCATCGCACCCGAATCTGACTATTACGCCGGCGCCATGTCCGAGATCAGTGAAATTTACCTGAGTAAAGGCGATGTTGAAGAAGCCCGGCAGATTCTACTAAAAGCATTGGCTACACTGACAGACCGGCAACAAGCGGCTGAATTTCATTACTTCCTGGGCCGGCTCTATATCAAAACCCAGGAATTTGACCTGGCCCTGGAGGAATTCAACCTGGCGCTGGCTGATTTAAATAACCAGCAATTGTACAACTCCAGTCTCATCGGCCGAGGCACTATCCACATCCAGCTACAGGAATTTGAAAAAGCCATCGCGGATTTCGAATCGGTGCTGCAACAACCGGACAACGGCAATTTTGTTCGCCTGGCGCGGGATCGCCTCATCCACGCCTACGGTCGCACGGGTCAGAAGGAATTGGGAGAACAGCGTATCACCGAGTGGCTGGCTGTTACCGACCAACCCACTGACCGGGCCGATTTGTTGCTTTTGCAGGTTCAGCTATTGCTCACAACCGGTGATTTTGCCAAAAGCCGTCAGATTGCCTCAGAGATTTTGAAACTCCAGATACCGGACGGGACCAAAGCACGCGCTTACTATCTCCGTGGCAATGGTTGGTACCAGGAAGAAAATTACGCTGCAGCATTGGAGGATTACGAAAAAGCACTGCCCCTGGCGCAACAAGCAGATGTGAAGGGTAACCTGGTGTACCAAACTGGTTTATGCTATTTCCTGCTGGAAGAATATGTACCAGCAGCGTTTGATGCATTCCAGCGCGTGATTACCGAGTTTCCGGAGAATGCCAATCGTGAGTATGCATTTTATTACCGTGCCTTTTCCCAGATGAATGCCAATAGCTGGCCCGATGCCATTCAATATTTCAAAGTATTTCTGGCGCAATATCCCCACTCACAGTTAGCCCAGGAAGTGACATTTCAGATTGGGGAAGCCTATTACAATGCCAAATCCTATCCGGATGCCATTGCCTGGTATCAACAGGTAACGGATTCGGCGTTACTGCCCCACAGCCTTTACAATATCGCTTGGTCGTTGGTGCAGTTGGATAGTTCAGAAACGGCGGTGACCTATTTCCAGCGGGTTGCCACCGACTTTCCCGAATCTGATTTCGCGGTTTTCTCTCAGTTTACGGTTGGTGATTATTACTACAACCTGAAGAAATATGATGAAGCGGTTAATGCCTATCAGCAGGTCGTGGCGCGTTATCCGGACCATGAACTGGCGGAAAAAGCACGCAAATTAATTGACGAGATCGGTGAGATTGAGTCCTACCTGGCCTATGAAGCGGCCATGGTCTATTTTGATGACGAAGACTGGCCGAAAGCCATTGAAGAGCTGGAGAAGGTTTTGGAAAAGTACGGGTCCCGCAGTGTTGCCGTTGGCGCGTTGGTGAATATCGGATCAGCCTATGAACAATTGGGTAAATACCAGACCGCTTTGGAATATTTTGACCGGGTGGTGGACGGTTACGCCGACAGTACCGAGGAGGCTGAAGCGGTGGCGTTTGCCCGGGACCACGCGAAATGGATTCGCAAACAGTAGGACATAACCGCATTTGTCGTAATACCATGATTACACTGAACTTCACACGAGCTATTAACCCCCTTCCCGCTAAACGGAGGATGTCTCTATGATAGATTTTTTAATGAAAGCCGGCCCGGCATTTATGATTCCCCTGTTGTTGTTGTCGATTACATCCTGGGCTTTCATCATCGAGCGGTTTTACCGGTATCGCAAGGTTCCAAAAGACAAGAATGCAGAGGAATTTCTCCAGGAGATGAAGACTGTTCTGACAAATGACGGGCCAACAGCTTTAGACGAACGATTAAGCAAAGAGAAGGGATTATTAGCCAATGTCTGGGGGCAGCTGGCCAATCGCCTGAATCTACTGATCATGGAAAAACGCTCCGTTCAGCAAATGCGGGAAGAGCTGCAATTTGACTCGGAGAATTATAGCCGCGATTATCTGGAACAGTATTTGGCTGGATTGAATACCATCAGTACGCTCTCGCCGCTGGTGGGATTATTAGGAACCATTGTAGGTATGATTCAAGCCTTTGATGCCATTGCGCGCCAGGGTGCCGGTGATCCCCAGGCGGTTGCGGGTGGTATTAATACGGCATTGATTACCACGGCGGCGGGTCTGGTCATCGCTATTCCCTCCATCTTAGGGTACAACTATTTCCGGCGGCGGGTGGAGCAGATTCTGAAACGGCTGGAGCCATTCACCCACCTGTTTATTAATGAATTAATCCAGGAAATCGGCCGTCCGGCTGTGTACCGGGACTATGTGGAGCAGGTTTACCATGATGATGTGGTGACCGATAAAGAGAAGGAATTGTTGAAGGCCAAGCAGTCGGAATTGCGGCTTTCAGCGAAGGTCGCCCGGGAGGTAGAAGAGGCCGTCAAAACAGCCAACGGAATTGAAAATGCGTAAGCAGCGCGGCAGTAAACTTGATGATAAAGGGATGGATCTGACGCCATTGATTGATACGGTGTTTCTCCTCCTGATTTTTTTCATGGTAACCACGGTTTTTAGCACCACACCAGGCATCGAAGTGGACCTACCCAAAGCTGCCGAAAGTGAAGCACCACCGGAGAAAGATTTGAATATTCTCATTTCCGATCAAGGTGTGATGGAGTTGAATGGTACCATCGTCACGCTGGAGACTCTGGAGCCGGAACTTCGGCGTCAGAAGGATATGTACCGAAGCAAGGTTTTGATTATAAAGGCGGATAAGCTGGCTTTGCATTACATGGTAGTGGATGTGATGGATGCTGCCAAAGCCGCCGGCATTGATCAGTTGGCTATTGCAGCTGATCCGGAAGATCAAAATTCTCCATAAAGCCAATGAGGAGCGTTTAACCAGCCCATACACGCGATATGAATGCCACGACACTAAACCGCTTTAACCCGTCCAGCATGCCCGTGCGACTGGTTATTAAATACCACAGAATCTTGCTGTGGGCGTGGCTCATCGCGTTGGTTCTGCACATAATCCCGCTTATTACCGGCATAAAACTGCCAGAAGGCAAGCTGGAGGAGTCTGAGCCGCCATTAAATGTGAAATTTTACCAGCGGGCACCCCGGCTACAGAAGACCATGGAGTTGATGAAAAAGCCAAAAACCACCACCCGGAAATTCCAGCAGAAAATCGCTCAGGCTAAAACCTTCAAGCCACGCTCCATGCAGACTGCTGCCACAAAAGGCATGAGTGCTCTGGCTTCTCTGGCGCCACCGTCCGCACCTATTGAACGTAGCATGGATTTTCGTCCCACGGAGATGGATTTAAAACCAATCATCAGCTCCAAGCCGGTTCAGATTGAAAAGGAATCGGATATGGCCTCCCTCAGCGAAAACCTGCTGGATGCCAGCGACTTGAATATCGGGAACCGCATGGCCTATGTGGATGTGAATCCCAACAATAAAAAGGATGTGAAGGGATTTTTCACCTTGAATCCCATCCGGTACGATTCGGACCAGGAGCGGGATTGGGACGGGAATCCGGGCTGGAATTCCGAACCGGAAGCATTGAATAACCTGATTCATCGCATGCACACCTACACCGATATCAAAATGGATATTGGTCCGCGAATCACATTTGATGACAAGGCGTTGCTGAAAGCACCCATGATTTTCCTATTTGGGGAAACCAGTTTTAATATGACCGATTCTGAAGTGAGGAATCTGGGCAAATGGCTGAAAAACGGCGGCTTTCTGGTGATAGACAATTCCTCAGCTGACCCGCGCTCACCCTTCGGTCGCAGCGCGAAGATGTATGTGAAGCGAGCTCTGGGCGCTGATGCACAGTTTGTCGTATTACCATCCTCCCACCCCATTTACCATTGTTACTTCGATTTTAATATGCCGCCACCAGGGGCGGACCAGTACACGAGTCTGCGGAGTGGGATTGAAATGACGCCTTACCTGGACGGGGTGTTCATAGAAGGACGCCTGGCCGTGCTGTATTCTGATAAAGGTTATGGCGTGGTTTGGGACCACGGAACGGCCTGGGGGACGGAAGGTGAACGGGGGCAGATTCTCAGCGGTGGTGCAGGGGTTGATGTTACCCGGCAGTACCATATGGGCATTAACATGATTGTATTTGCGCTCACCCAGCCCGGTGGCATTGTGGATCAACAACGAGACTATTCGGCGCAGTGAGAAGCAGTAAGTAAGAAGCAAGCGAAATGAGAAAGATTGCATTCATGACCAAAAAGCGATACAGCCACAATCAGCTTAAAAGCATAACACGGACCGCGCTGGTGACGCTGTTATTCACTGGGATTATGGGTGGTTGCAGCTATTTCCTGCTGGAAGATATTTTTATCCCCATGAATTTCGTGGCTGCTGATACTGCTGCCACAGACAGCGCCTACATTGTGGATGGCCGCACCTGGGTCTGGCAACAGGAAGGGGTAAAAATTGAGGTCGAACAGATGACCGACCCCATGCTGAATGCACTTTACCCGGAGATTTCCAAGCGTGGTCAATTCTCCACCAACCCCTACACCTTTGGCAATTGGGTTGATTTGGAAAAGGGCTATACGCCAGCCAAGTTCACCGTTTTTGCAGTGCGCATTTTTAACTACACCCAACCCAAGATTGAGCTTGATCCCCGGAAAATTGAGCTGCATCTGGACAATGGCGCGGTTCTGAAGAGTTACGGTCTGGATCAATATGACGAGCCGCCGAACCTGGAGCGGTATTTCATCGCCGAGAAGGGTGCTTCCGGGAATGAACGGCGCCGGTTTAAGGAAAAATTAGGAAAAGCCAAGGAAACCATGCTGCTGAAAGACCCGATTTTCAAAGGCAATACAGCAGAAGGTTTGGTTGTATTCGATCCTCTACCTCCGGAAGTAAAAACTTTGAAGGTCGTTATTCGGGATTTCGTATTGCGCTTTGATGCCAACGACTGGCCGTACGATATCCGTACCCTCACCATGGTCTTTGAGCGGAAAGGTAATGTGGCGGCCACCGCCGCGGAAATTAAGACACCGGCGGACTCCCTGGATTCAAATGGCGCGGATAATCAGAGCGGTACGGCGGATGAATTTTCCGTTACGACGCTGACTCAGGAGCTTGAAATTCGCAACACCAACGCCTATGACGCGCTGCTGCGCCTGTTGCGGTCCGATGATCGATTTGCTGATGTGAGGGTGGATGTTGAGATTGCCACCAACGGTTCGGTGAACCTGATTGGTTTCCTCAAATCAACGGGTAGTCAAAACCTTGATGACCAATTAAAAGCTGCCCTGGAAGCGCTCACTTTTTCGCCCGTACGCACCATGGGCAGTCAGGGCTATTACATTCCTGTACCCGTCCAATTTCAACTCAGTTTCGGCTTGAGTCCTCTCTTCCCAAAGGTTCGCATATCCCCGGGAAAAGTTGAACCCATTCCAGCCATCGGCGCTCACACTCAATCCACCGGCACATTGATACCGGCAACCGGAAATGAATAAAAGATGAAATATAAACCATCATTTCTTAATAGCTTAACAGCTCTTACAGCAATCTGCCTGCTCGCGTACACACCGCTTACGCTCTCTGCCAAGTATGAGGAGAGCCGTGGGGTATGGCTAACCACAGTCGGTGGCGCGGACTGGCCAGATTCGCATAATGCCGGCAGTCAGCAGACCCAGCTACGCAACATGCTGGATAATTTGAAATCCGCCAACATGAACACGGTGTTTTTCCAGGTGCGCACCCGGGGATGCACCTTCTTCCCCAACCCGTATGAGCCAATGGCTGCCGAACTCACCGGTACCCTGGGTGGCGATCCGGGGTATGATCCGCTCCAGTACGCCATTACCCAGGCACATAACCGGGGATTGGAAATCCACGCTTGGTTCAATTGTTTCCTGGTCTGGAGCAACAACTACTGGCCACCGGAAAGTACGCCGCCTCATCCCCTGAATGAGCATCCCGACTGGCGGATGGTGGATAATCAGGGACACGCACCGGATCCAAGTTTGGGAGAGGATGTGTTTTTCTCACCGGGCAATCCTGAAGTCATCGCCCATACCCAGGCTTTGGCGTGGTATCTGGTGGAAAATTATGACATTGACGGCATTCATTTCGACTATATCCGCTATCCGGGAACCCAATACAGCTACGATGATGTGTCATTGAACCGTTTTTACAGCGACGAAGGCAATCCGAATAACCTCACCTGGCCGGACTGGCAGCGCTCTCAAATCAATCAATTTGTTGATACTTTTTATGACAGCGCTATTGTTCTCAAGCCAAAGGTAAAAGTATCAGCTGCAGTGATTGGGCGCTATAACACACCACCCTGGAATGGGTATTACGGTGTGTTTCAAGACCCGCAACAATGGGCGGAAAACGGCAATATTGACATTATTGTGCCCATGATTTACTGGCCGATTGGCGATCCCTATCCCTTTGAGCAGTATCTCATGGATTGGGTGAATAACCGACGGGCTGATCGGCTCTTGTACGCTGGAATGGGGACCTACAAGTACGAGGACGATTACAATGAAGTGTATTCTGAAATCGCCGTCGCCCGTGGATTACACGCTGAAGGTCACACCCATTTTCGTTACGATAATCTGGTAACCAATACGGGATTTCTCTGGAATTTGGCCGACACCCATTATAAAAATCCCGCCAACCAACCGGCCATGCCCTGGAAGGATGACATTCCGCCACTGGGTGTGGATTCGTTGGTTATCGAACCCAATGAAGAATACAACTATGCGATTATTCGCTGGCCTGCATTACGTGATTCAGCCAGCGATGGTGAAGTAGTGAGCCGCTATAATGTTTACCGATCTGTAGATGAGCCATTGAGTATCATTAATCCCAATCACCTGGTGACCATCACACCCCGCCCCGATACGGTGTATTATGATCTGGATTTTCAATCCGGGCACGTGTATCAATATGCCGTAGCCGCTTTGGATAAGCTCCAGAACGAGGGGCCGGCCAGTCCGGTGTTAATATATAGCTACCTGTCTGTGGACGATTCGTCGCAACTTCCTTCCACACTAACGCTGCATGAGCCCTACCCTAATCCCTTTAATGCGGCCGTGACGTTGCGTATTGATGCTCCCTCACAAGGGCACGGAACGGTGCGGATTTACGATTTGACCGGGCGATTGGTTAAAACTTTATACAGCGGTCCGTTTCATACCGGAAGCTTTCATATGATTTGGCAGGGGGACACTGATTTGAATCAACCCGCAGCCAGTGGAATTTATCTGGCGGTCATGACAAGTGGTGAAAACCGTCAAATGAAAAAACTGACCCTGTTGAAATAAGGGTTTGTGATATAAAAATGAAGGAATGTTCTGAAAAGGAAATGAATGCTGCTTGAATTGTGTGAAATTGCGGTGTAATATCCATTTCAAAGAACAAAATGTGGGTTTCAAAGAACATACAAAACGCAATGAAATCTGGGGAGGATTTATGAAACATCTGCTATCCATTTTGGGCATTCTGCTGATTTCCGGCAGTCTTGTCGCCCAACAGGTTCGCGATACGGTGACAGTGGACGACAGCGATGTCAATCTGTTCGAATCGTACACGACTTACGACTTCTGGGATGTGGTGAATGTTGGCTACAATGGCCAGCACCATGTTCTACTACGTTCCGGTGGGAATGATGGTCCCACAGGCGCTTGGACGAAATGGACCCTGGAAGTGCCTGAGTCAGGCTACTACATGACCTATTTCTACCTGCCGGTGAACAGTAATAGTCGAAATCAAGCGCTCTACGTGGTTTCGCCATTTGGTGGTACGCCCGATTCGCTCCGGTTTAACCAATCGGTACAGGGTGGCTACTGGCGTCCGCTGGGCATTTATTATTTCATTGAAGGCTCAGAGAGCTTTATCCAGATGATTGATGACTCAGTGAGTACAACAGGATACGCGGTACGGTCTGACGCGGTGCGCATTGTCCGCAGTGCAGGTGCACCCGATCTGGAACCGGAACGCCGAAATGAATACAATTATGCGGAAGTGAACATCGGTTGGTTTGAAGATTGGACGCTGGGAATTTACAATATCGGTGACCAGCCCCTGACCATTGATAGTCTCTTCACCGATACCAATAACTTCTCGGTCCCGGAACCTGGTGTCCCTTACGTCATTCCCGCGCATAGCAAGGGTGAGATAACCGTCCGCTTTTCACCCACATCTGAGCAGGTTGTCCACGATACGGTGCGGATTTCCAGCGATGACCCGGAAGAACCGCTGATTAGCATTCCCGTGACGGGTGAAGGGACAGCCCTCACAGTGGTCTTGAATAATGATAATGGCGCGCCAAGTTATGTGGAGCTTCAGGGTGCCTGGACAAACTCCAACGGCATCGCTGTCTGTGAAGGCATTCCAAATGCCACGAGCCGGTATGCCATCCAGTCCACCAATCCCGGTGCCCGGGCCCAATTCAATCCGGATATTCCGGAATCAGGACAATACAATGTGTATTACGCCGGACCATTGACGGATAATGCCAGTGATCATGCACTGGTGGAAGTGTATCCCTTTGGCTCACCCACACCCGATTCAGTCTATATCAACCAGAATGTAGCCTCAGCCTGTCTCTGGAAATTCATCGGGACTTATTACTTCATCGAAGGAAATCTGAACTATGTTTTCATGGTGAATGACGGTACCGGCAGCGGGTATGTACTGCGAACCGACCTGATGAAGTTTGTCTCAGTACCGGCGCGACCCAAGATCGAGATTCCGCAGACCAGTGTGAATTTTGGTGAGGTCTCTGTAGATACAGACGCAAGCACCAATCTGGTGATCAAGAACATTGGTAGTCAGGAGTTGATTATCAACAGCCTCGACCTGGAGTCGGATGTGTTCACCATCAATTCACCCACCGGCTTCCCGGTTAGTGTTCCGGCTCTTGATTCACTGAATGTGAATATCACGTTCCATCCGGTCCAGGTTCGCGGTTACTCGGATACACTCACCATTAATTCCAATGATTGGGATTTTCCGGTGATTACCCGACGGCTGTATGGAACCGGTATTGGTGAGCAGCTCTATGTTGACCATCCGGCCACTGAAAGCGAACCGCATCCTAACTGGAGCAGTTCACCGGATCTGAGCTTTGAGCCCTATCCGGGTGACAGCCTGGCTCAGCTCGATACGACCCTCTACAACTACTGGTATTTCTCATCCTCCGCTGTGGGGTATAATGGTAATCATCTTTACCTTTTCAGCGCCCGGAACGCGGATGCCTGGGTAGAATGGTCCCTCACCATGCAGAATACCATGGAATATGATGTTTATGCGTACAGTATCGCCTCGGAAATCGATGCTGATGCGGTGCCATACATTGTGAAGCCCTTTACCGAGGACCCGGATACAGTTATAGTGGATCAGGCAAATAATTCCGGATGGATTCTGCTGGGCCGTTATCCTTTCATCGGCGGACTGGCGAATACAGTCACGCTGGTGAATGATACCAATTACACGCTGGCCGGCGGGCAATCAACCCTGCGAGCCGATGCTATTATGGTTCAAGAGCCCTTCGTGGGTATCAAAGATGAGTTTGAACCCATTCCCATGGATTTCCAACTCAGTCAGAACTACCCCAATCCGTTCAATCCCACCACCACGATTGATTTCTCAGTTCCCTATCAATCAACCGTGTCTCTCACGATTTATAATCTGTTGGGACAGCGGGTCACCACCCTGGTCAGTGGCAATATGCCCACGGGTCGGTATAGTGTGAGCTGGAATGGTATGGATGCATTTGGGAAACAGGTGGCCAGCGGGATGTACTTCTATCAACTCAGTACACCCAATGGTAATCTGACCAAAAAGCTGCTCTTCCTGAAGTAAACGAACAATACACAGGTTAAGACAGGTCGGTCGTTAACTCAGGGACCCCGGGAAACCGGGGTCCTTTTTTTATATGGATGAAATGTCGGCACAAGGGACGGAACCGGTTTAGGTTTTTGCATTATTAGATTGTTCCATACAAGGAGATCCCCTTGAAGGAGGTTTGTATGCCCACAC
>JAIPJR010000048.1 GCA_021734045.1 Fidelibacterota bacterium | reverse complement strand
TGGACGGCTACGGGGAGTGGACCGGTAAAAATGTCAGTGAAATCAACGACGACATTATCCGCAATCTTTCCGAGAAAGGCTTGCGCTATAAACGCGAGCCCATTACCCACCGCTATCCCACCTGCTGGCGTCACGGGACTGAACTGGTTTTCCGCCTGGTGGACGAATGGTTCATCTCCATGGATGCCCTGCGGGAAGAGATTATGGCGGTGGTGAAACAAATTCAATGGCTGCCCGAATACGGCCTGAACCGGGAATTGGACTGGCTGCGCAATATGGGCGACTGGATGATTTCCAAAAAGCGCTACTGGGGCTTGGCACTACCCATTTTCGAATGTAAGGCTTGTGGAAATGTCCACGTCATGGGCAGCCGGGAAGAATTGAAAGAGAAGGCTGTTGAAGGTTGGCAAGACTTCGATGGTCACACGCCCCACCGCCCCTGGATTGACAAGGTTAAGATCAAATGCGAAAAATGCGGTGAAATCATAAACCGTATTCCTGACGTGGGAAACCCCTGGCTGGATGCCGGAATTGTGCCCTACTCCACCATGCATTACCTAACCGACCGGGAATATTGGGAAAAATGGTTCCCCGCCGACTTCATTGTGGAGTCATTACCGGGTCAGTTCCGCAACTGGTTCTACGCTATCCTGGCCATGAGCACCGTCATGGAAAATAAACCGCCGGTCCGCACCATCATGGGCCACGCCCTGGTGAAAGACGAACACGGCGATGACATGCACAAATCCTCCGGAAATGCCATCTGGTTTGAGGATGCCGCCGAGAAAATGGGCGTGGATGTGATACGCTGGATGTATGCCAGCCAGGTTCCGTACAACAACCTGAATTTTGGCTATCAAGCGGCTGATGAGATTCGCCGGAAGCTCCTGACGCTGTGGAACACTTACTCGTTTTTCGTCACCTATGCCAAACTGGACAATTTCGATCCGCGGCAGGAATTGGACGAATCCAAACTCACCCAATTGGATCGCTGGCTGTTGGCGCGACTGAATCAATTGATCCAGCAAGCACGGCAGGATTACGAGAATTTCCAGGTGGACAAACTCATGCATAAAGCGGATCGCTTCGTGGACGACCTGTCCAACTGGTATGTGCGTCGCTCCCGTCGCCGATTCTGGAAAAGCACCAACGATGATGATAAATGGGCAGCCTATCACACGCTTTATCAGGCATTAACCACCGTCACCCGGATATTAGCACCGGTCATCCCTTTTGTTACTGAATCCATGTATCAGAATCTGGTGGTTCGTTTAAACCCCGACGCTCCCCAGAGCGTGCATCTCTCCGGATTCCCGGAGACTGACAGCCGCTGGATTGATGAAGAATTACTGGATAAGATTAACACGATTATTAAAACGGTGGAATTGGGGCGCGCCGCCCGTAACAAGGCCAACATGAAAGTGCGCCAGCCCCTGGCGGAAATCCAAATTTACTGGCCGGAGAAAAATCGTCGTAATTTTGTAGACGAACTCCGGCAACAGGTTTTGGATGAATTGAATATCAAGCGCCTCACGGTGCTGGAAGATACCGGCGACAGCATCCGCTACGCCGTCAAACCCAATCTGGCCATCCTGGGTCCCAAATACGGCAAAGACCTGGGCCGGATTCGCTCCTTACTCCAAGTGTCCGATTCCGCTATAATGGCGAATCAGGTGAAAAAGGGTGAATCGGTTACGCTGAGCAGTGACGGGTTCAGCATAACGCTGGAACCCAATGAACTTTTGGTCAGCGTAGAAGAACCCGACGGGAGAGCGATTGTGGAAGATGCCGGTGCGTTGGTCATTCTGGATACGGTACTCACCGACGACTTGGTGGAAGAGGGCATGATACGCGATCTGGTGCGTCACGTGCAAAACCTGCGAAAGGACGCCGGGTTTGATGTGGCTGACCGCATCAAACTCACACTGGAAGTTGAACCTGACCTGGAAGACGTTATCGCCAGACACGCTGACTATCTAAAGGCCGAGACCCTCTGTGAAGACCTGGTCTTTGACACCGTAGATACACAGGCCAACACCACCTTCAGCGTGGACCAGTACAAGGTCAAAGCCGGTGCAGTCCAACACTAAAGCATTTTTTAAATATCTGCTCATATCGCTGGGTGTCCTGGTGCTTGATCACGGCACCAAATATCTGGCAACCCGCTTGCTGAAAGGTGAACCACCTTGGCCACGGGATTGGGATTTCTTCTATTTCGCCTACGCAGAAAATTATCACATGGCTTTTTCTATCTCCGCTTTCAACATGATTTGGGTGAATGTCCTGGGACTCATCGCGACAGGTTTGGTTGTGTTCTATCTGTGGCGTTATGCCAGCTCCGCAGTATTGCCTGCCTGGGGCATGGCACTAATCCTGGGCGGTGCTTTGGGAAATCTGGGAGAGCGTTTTCTCACCGGATTCCGTCACATGGCTGAAGCCGGGACTTTTCGAGGCTATGTGGTGGATTTCATCAGCTTTGACTGGCCGGACTGGCTCTTTTTCCACCGCTGGCCGACATTCAACATCGCTGACTCAGCCGTAACGGTAGGCATTACCCTGTTTATCATTTATACCCTTTTTTTTGAAGGCCGTGAGCGTGACAGGACGCCGGCTCAAAACGGCGATTAGCAATTCCATTAAAACGCGTTATATTTTATACAGACTGGCAAACGGCTTAGTACGACATGTTTATAACGATTCAGCGTTACACGAAAAGCATTGATAAATAAAGAATTAGAACAAGAAGAAGAACAGTCCACCTCGCCGCGCGTACGCACCTTCGAATTCACGATTGCACGCTTTCAGAGCCCTGTACGGCTGGACAAATTTCTAGCCAAGGAGCTCCCGTCCGATATCACCCGGAGTCAGATTCAGAAACTAATCAAATCTGAAAAAATATTGGTGGACGGAAAGGTATGTAAGGCCAGTCAACTCATCGAACCCGGTCAGCACATTACCGTGGTCTATGAATTGCCCTACGATCCGACACTTTACAGCGAAAACATCCCACTGGACATTGTCTATGAGGATGAATACCTGCTGGTTATCAATAAACCACCGGGCATGATCGTACATCCTGGTGCCGGGAACGCCAGCGGTACACTGGTCAACGCGCTTCTGTATCATTGTGAATATCTGTCCAACGAAAACGGTCCCTACAGACCGGGTATTGTACACCGGCTGGACAAAGACACTTCCGGGCTCTTGGTCGCCGCCAAGGACAATGCGGTGCATGCCGGTTTACGGAAACAATTCACGGGTCGCAAGATTGAGAAACGTTATCTGGCACTGGTGTGGGGACACATGAAAGCACCCACCGGAGATATTGATCTGCCCATTGGTCGCAGTCCCAATGACCGAAAAAAATTTGCCGTGGTACCCGACGGTCGTCAGTCGCTCACCCGCTATGAAGTGCTGGAGGAGTTTGATTTCCTCTCACTCCTGCGATTAAAACTGGAAACAGGCCGGACCCACCAGATCCGGGTGCATCTATCCCACCTGAATCACCCTGTTTTTGGCGACCCCTATTATGGCGGCCGCAACACCAAAATGATTACATTGAATTTGCGTAATCGACAGTTGGCAGCCAAATTACTATCAGTGATGAAACGCCAGGCTTTGCATGCACGCTTCCTGGAATTTACCCATCCCATCACGGGAGCCACCATTAGCTGTGAAGCACCACTACACGAGGATTATCTGACCGCCCTTACACGATTGCGGGAGCAAAATGCTTAGCCGCTTTACACAGGAATTTCTCACCCATCTGAAGGAGGAAAAACGCTTCTCTTCCGAGACAGTGCGTGGTTATGGAATAGATTTACAGCAGTTTACAACTTTTATCACAGAATATGACCCGGAGCTGCTGAAGCATGTTGCCAGAATTGACCGGCTTGCGGTTCGCCATTTTCTGGGCATGCTGGCCGAGACGGGACGCGATCCCCGCTCCATGGCCCGGAAACTGGCAACCCTCAAGTCCTTCTTCAAGTTTCTGCACCGGGAAGGGAAAATTCCCCTGAATGTGGCCGCTTTTGTCCAGACACCGAAGCTGCGCAAATCCATTCCCACCTTCATGTCGGAAGCTCAGGTGACCGAATTACTGGATACCGTTGGGAATGACGGCACATTACTGGGGGCACGGGATCACGCCATGCTGGAACTTTTTTACAGCACCGGGATGCGCGTCTCCGAAATGTCCACGCTGACAAATTCACAGCTCAACTTGGAGCGCATGTCTGTGCGCGTCATGGGCAAAGGCTCCAAAGAGCGCGTAATTCCACTGGGACGCAGTGCCGTGGATGCCCTGGAAGCCTGGTTGAAACTGCGGCGGGAACTCCTGGCGGACCGGGAACTGGTCAGCGATGCGGTTTTTCTGAATAAATTCGGCAAACCGCTCTCCGCCGGCGGTATCCGGATGCGGGTGAAGCAGGCCATCCGGCAGATTGCTGATTTGAAAAAGGTGAGTCCCCATGTGTTGCGGCACAGCTTTGCCACACATCTGCTCAATCGTGGTGCGGACCTCATGGCGGTGAAAGATTTGTTGGGACACGAGAACCTTTCCACAACACAGGTTTATACCCATGTGCAGACTGATAAGCTGAAGTCAGTCTACCAAACCGCCCACCCACGGGCGGCCAGAACGGGACATGAGAAAAAATCATGATAGCTATTCAGCAAATACAACATCCACAGGAGGATACCATGAAAGTAGACATCGTTGCACGGCATTTTGACATTGCTGATAAGACCAATGCATACGTATCCGACGAAGTAGCCCGACTGGAAAAATATTTTGACCGCATTACCAGTTGCCGGGTGATTCTTGAAAAGATAACCGATCTGGAATATGGAGCAGAGATTGTGGTGAATGTGCCGGGTGAACAACTGATGGCTACGGAAAAAACGGAGGACTTAACCAAGTCCGTTGACTTTGTGGTGAAAAAGATGATTCGACAGATTAAACGGTATAAATCGAAATTCCAGGTCTGACATGCGACGGGAAGAACGCAAACTAGAGCTGATTGTTGGGGCGGTGATGATTTTTATCATCGCCCTCACCATCTTTGGTGTCATGTGGGGGAATAAATATCACCTGTTCTCAGCCCGGAATTATTACATGGTGCGTTTCGCGCGTGCCAGCGGATTGGAAGAGGGGAACCCGGTCACGGTCAGTGGTGTTCCCAAAGGAATCGTAAGTGATTTTATCGTGCACGCTGACTCGGTGGATGTGATTATTGCCCTCGATAAGGACATTACCATCTACAGCGATGCAACGGGAATCATTGTGAATCAGGAGCTGCTGGGCAGTAAGAAAATTGAAGTCAATCCGGGACATAGTGGCGAGGAACTGCCGCAAAATGGTCTCTTCCGGGGGAGCTTTGCGGGGGGGCTGGAAGACCTGGTAGAGAGTGTGGGTTCGATTACGGCTAAAATTGATGCCGTGGTACGCAATCTGGATGATTTAACCCGGAATACCAACAAGCTGGTGACATCCGAAATCACACCCGGCTTTCAGGAATTACGCGAATCAATCGGATCGTTGAATTCCATTTTGGAAGAGGAATTGCGGCCTGGGGTCCAGGCCGTGCGGACGGTTACCCAGCGCATTGATACACTTACGATGGAAAAGCGTGCTGCCGTAGTGGAAATTGTGGATAACCTGCATCGCACCAGTGCTGAACTGGATGAGATGGTAACATCCAATCGGGCTAAAGTGGAAACCACTTTGGTTAAACTGGACGATATTAGTACACAGGTAAAAGATCTACTGACGAAAATCCAGAATCCCAATAACACACTGAACAAGATGATATCATCGGATTCGCTCTATCAGATGCTGAATTCTGTGGTGGCGAATGTGGATAGTCTGCTGTCCGATGTACAACGCAACCCAGCCAAGTATCTGGAACCGGTTGAGGTTCGTGTGGACATGTTTGGAGGGAAGAAGTAAGTGAAAGCCATTATTCCGGCCGCCGGTATCGGTAAACGCCTGCGACCCCATACTCTCCTGGTACCCAAGGTGATGATTAACCTGGCTGGCAAGCCAATCATCGGCCATATCATTGACGCCATTTCCAAGGCGGGTGTCACGCAACTGGAAATCATCGTGGGTTATAAAAATGACCAGGTGGAACAGTATGTGGAGAAAAATTACGGAGACCTTCACCCCGGGTTTCCCTTACAGCGCGAGCGTAAAGGCCTGGGGCACGCGGTCCTGCAGGGGCTGGAAGATTCAGACGAGCCGGCATTAATTATTTTGGGCGACACCATTTTTGATCTGGATTTTACAAAATTCCTGAATCTGACCCATACCACCCTGGCAGTTGTTCAGGTGGATGATCCGCGGCGGTTTGGTGTGGCCGAAACCCAGGGTGACGTGGTGACCCGGCTGGTGGAAAAACCTGAAAATCCCCAATCCAACCTGGCGTTGGTGGGATTGTACTACATCAAAAATCAAGGCCGATTGAAACGTGCCATTGAGCGGATTATTGCGGAAAACATCACGACCAAAGGCGAGTATCAGCTCACCGATGCAATCCAGGTTATGATTGCCGACGGCGAGGAGGTCCACACCAAAGCCATCAGCGGCTGGTATGACTGCGGCACCAAGGAATCTCTGCTTTCATCCCATCAATTCCTGCTCACCTCCATTCAAACCCGCGAGGAGATTGCCCATGTTATCCAGCATCCGCCGGTCTATATCCATCCCGACGCTGATGTGAAAAACAGTGTGATTGGTCCCAATGTCACCATCGCCCGGGATGCTGTGGTGCGTAACGCGGTACTCAATAATGCAATTGTGGGACGGTCGGCCACTGTGGAAAATGTGGTGCTGAAAGATTCCCTTATTGGCGACAGTGCCGTGGTGCAGGAATCGGCCCGGGTGCTCAATATCGGTGATTTTTCTGAGCTTAAATTTTATTGATTTAAACTGTTAATTTCCTATTCTTACTTTGATTCTTAATGCTGTAAAAGGAGCCCAATAAATGTCATATCTGTTTACTTCCGAGTCTGTAACCGAGGGACATCCGGACAAGATTGCCGATCAGATTTCCGATGGAATATTAGATGAAATATTAGCCAAAGATCCGGAAGGCCGCGTGGCTTGTGAGACCTTTGTCACCACGGGATTGGTATTGGTGGGTGGGGAAATCACCACCTCCCGGTATGCCGATATACCGCGTATTGCCCGGGGCATTATCAAGCGTATCGGCTACACCGATGCCTCCATGGGCTTTGATTATCACACCTGTTCAGTCATCACCACCATTAACAAACAATCCGGCGATATCGCCCAGGGCGTAGATGAATTTGCTGACCATGAACAGGGTGCCGGTGACCAGGGCATGATGTTCGGGTATGCGGTGAATGAGACGCCGGAGCTCATGCCAATGCCCATTCAGTTGGCGCATCACATTACCCAGCGTTTAGCAGAAGTGCGGAAATCCGGCCTTATTCCCTACCTGCGTCCCGATGGGAAAGCACAGGTGACGGTTCAGTACAATTCTGACACCCACAAACCAGAAGGCGTTACAACCATCGTCATTTCCAATCAGCATGAAGAGGATATTGACGTGAAGGATGAGTTACGGCAGGACATTATCGAACATGTGATTAAGCCGGTGATTCCCTCGAACCTGATTAATTATAACACGGCTCAGATTTACATTAATCCCACCGGCCGGTTTGTGGTGGGTGGTCCCATGGGTGACACGGGTCTGACCGGGCGTAAGATTATTGTGGATACCTACGGTGGTGCAGCACCGCATGGCGGTGGTGCCTTTTCTGGGAAAGACCCCTCCAAGGTAGACCGATCGGCAACCTATATGGCGCGTTATATCGCCAAGAATATCGTTGCCGCCGGGGTAGCCCATCGCTGTACTGTCCAACTTGCTTATGCCATTGGTGTGGCTGAACCGGTTTCAGTTCTGGTGGATACTCATGAAGACAATCGCCATGACGGTGAGGAACTCACCCGCATGGTTCGTGAGCTGTTTCCCCTAAAACCCCGTGGCATTATCGACCATTTTCAACTCAAGCGTCCCATCTATGTCCAAACCGCCGCCTACGGCCACTTTGGTCGCTCCGAGTTCCCCTGGGAACAACTGGACAAGGTGGACGAAATCAAACAATTCCTGAAAGGAAAATAGACCATGTCCCAGGTTTCAACGGCTCCCGCCAAGGTGAAAGCCAATCAAAAATCCCAACATGATTATAAAGTAGCAGACATTTCACTGGCGGCATTCGGTCGCAAGGAAATTCAAATCGCAGAGAAGGAGATGCCGGGCCTTATGGCATTGCGGGAGCGCTATGGTGCTGAAAAGCCGCTGAAGGGCGCTCGGATTGCCGGCTGCATTCACATGACGATCCAGACGGCGGTTCTGGTGGAAACCCTGATCGAATTAGGCGCTACCGTGCGCTGGTCCAGCTGTAATATTTTTTCTACGCAAGATCACGCCGCGGCCGCCCTGGCAGCTGAAGGAATCCCGGTTTTTGCCTGGAAAGGTGAAACGGAGGAGGAATACTGGTGGTGTATCGACCAAACCCTGGATTGGGGTGATGGTGAAGGTCCGGATTTGCTGTTGGATGACGGTGGTGACCTGACGCTGGTGGTACACCGGGATCATCCCAATATGTGGAAACGAATCAAGGGTGTCTCGGAAGAGACCACCACCGGTGTGCACCGGCTCTACCAGATGATGGAAGCTGGTGAATTACAATTCCCCGCCATTAATGTGAATGATTCGGTGACCAAGAGTAAATTCGATAATCTGTATGGTTGTCGCGAATCGCTGGCAGACGGCATTAAGCGGGCAACAGATGTGATGGTTGCGGGGAAAACCGTGGTTGTAGCCGGATACGGCGATGTTGGCAAGGGCTGCGCCCAGTCCATGGGTGGTTTTGGGGCCCGGGTGCTGGTGACAGAGATTGACCCGATTTGCGCGCTGCAGGCGGTGATGGAGGGTTACCAGGTCGTGACCATGGATGAAGCAGTATCATCGGGTGATATTTTTGTCACCGCTACCGGTAATCGCGATGTGATTACCCGGGACCACATGGCGCAGATGAAAGATCAGGCCATCGTTTGCAATATCGGCCATTTCGACTTGGAAATTGATGTGGCCGGACTGGTGAATGATTCCACCATTCGGGAAGAAAATATCAAGCCCCAGGTAGATAAATTTATTTTTGAAGATGGCCACTCTATTATCCTGCTTTCCCGGGGTCGATTGGTGAATTTGGGGAATGCCACCGGCCATCCCAGCTTTGTCATGAGTAACTCCTTTACGAATCAGGTGCTGGCTCAAATTGCATTGTGGCAAAATGACGGGATTTATAAAACGGGGAAGGTCTATGTGCTTCCCAAGGCCCTGGACGAAGAGGTGGCTCGGCTGCACCTGGAGAAGTTGGGTGTACACCTGACCAAACTGAACGACAAGCAGGCGAAATATCTGGGTGTCCCGGTGAACGGTCCGTATAAGCCAGACCATTACCGGTATTAGTCCAACAAACTCACGGTAGATGAATCAGAAATGCCCGGCCCAAACCGGGCATTTTTTCTTTGCCATTCACTTCAACAGTTGGTCAAAATCAGCCGGGAAAAGACGCTGAATGGCAGGTCATTAGGTGAGAATGTGGTGCTTTAATGCAGGCAAAATATTATTATCTTTAGCGCAATAATGGATTCATAACCAGCAGGGGAGCCGCAGAACAGTTTTGTCGGTTAGTGTAAAAAAATCAAAGCAAACCCTCGCCGCCATTTTCATGTTGACCTGGCTGGTGACTGTACTCCAATGTGAATTCAAATTACCAGGTAAATTTCAGGCACCCACCTGGAATATGACCCTCACCATGCCGCTGATTAACGAGCGGTATGGTTTTGACGGGCTGGCTGATTCAGCCAACTTCATCTATATCTACGCCGATTCCGCCGATACCAATGGGGATGGTTTTATGGATATTCCCGTCGATTCAGCGGTGGGGAATTACCCGGGCGGTATTTACCTGGCGGTTGAGGGCGTACTTGACACGCTGAATATCCCCAGTAATATTTTTCAGGTTCCCAATCAATCACCCATCGGGTTTGGTGTGCCGCCAGTGGCCTTAAAAGCGCAACTCCCGGATAGTATCAACGTGCTGGTGGATACCACACTGTTCATGATGGAGATGGTGTCATTGGGCTTACCACCACAACTTATCCCTGTCCCGAAGGCATCCTGTGCCAATCCGGATTCAATATTTTATGACACATTGTTTTTTGAATTTGGTTCGGGTCCCAATGACATGAATCGGGATCAGGATGTGTTAATCCCCGGATATCAGCGGGTGGACACTGCGTATATCTACCAAAATCTCACGACGCCTGACTGGGTAGAAAATTGCGGAGATGGGTTCGCCATTTACAGCGATACGGTCCAATATGCCGTAACCGATACACTGGAATTCTCCCAAATTGCATTACCCACCATCAGGGAAGCAATCGCCGTTCTGCCTGACCCGGCCACGTTGGGCGAAGATGGTGCTATTGAGAGCTTTCAGTCGATAACCATCGGGGATGGGTTAATCTACTCGCTCATCTCCAATCAGATGCCCGTGTCTATTAATGAATATGATTTCCGGGTTTACACCAAAAAGACCAATGGTGACACCACTACCCTCCATGATCAGCATTTCGCCCAAATTAGTCCGTACTTCCACGCCAATGAAATTCCTGACAGTATTCAAACGTCCCTGAACGGCGCCACACTTTACGATAGTCTCATTATCGAATTGCAGGGCTACATCCCTGCCACCTCGGGTCAGGTCTTGACTTTCCTCCAGGGAATTGATCCCTATGTGCGCTATGGATTCAATATTAAAATCAACCAGTTTAACAGTGCTGATGTGGTTTTCCGGGATGTGTCGCAACCCACCGCGCTGCCATTCAATACCACCACAACAAATGTGGATCCGGCGACAGGAGATAGTACCGCCTTCGCCATTTCACTGGTTTCCGCTGAAGTAAAAGACGGCATTACATCCATTGACACCAATCGCATCACCGTATCGGTGAGTAACGCGCTGGGAACCGACATTCGCATGATTATGCACATGCAAAACTTTTATCCCTCCCTGGATGCTACCAATCACCTCACTGACACAATCGATGTTCCTCAAAATACCGCCGTCACCCAGACCATGATTTTAAACGGGTACTACCTGAGAAGCTCAGATGGAAGCAACGGCACGATTGATACACTGCGCGTTCTGACAGAAGTTATCATGGGCGGTGGCGGTGTTACCAGTTTGGATTTGACGCAGGATTCGTTGTCTCTGGATGGTTCGGTGAATGTAGCGGCCATCCAGTTCAATGACCTCTCCGGGTTCTTCGACTTTGGATTTAATCTCAGCGACCAGAGTATTCCCATCAATATGCCTGGCTTCACCGGTGTGAGTTTCGCTGATGTGATTCTCACCCTGGATGTGTTTAATGAACTGGAAGTGGAGCCGGGGTTGGGACTGGTGGTGACCGGAATTAATGGTGCGGACACTGCCGATGTCCGTTTGAACAAAGATTCGGTTACGGTGGCAGTGGGGGATGTGGGCGTACCTTCGCACACCACCCTGCGAATCAATCGTACAGCCGTTCAGCGCACAGTTGACAGCCAGACGGAAGCCGTTCAGCACTTCGAACCGGGCGAATCCATCGCGGATCTGTTCAAAATCGTTCCCACCCAGGTGTTAGTGGGTGGCGCCGCCAAGATAGATCGCAGTGGTTTGTCAACCATCACCATGGGCGCCTCACTCTGGGGGACCTGGCGGGTTGAAGTGCCATTTTACTTCGAAGTGGATGAAGCGGGGGTTGAGTTCATGCCCGCCCAATTCACTAAAATGGCACCGGTGGATGCCGGTACGCGGGACAAATTAGTGGGCACCGATTCCATCCCCGATGAGTCTGACATGCTGCAATCTTCCCGTATGGTGACCACCATTTCCAATGAAAGTGGTCTACGCGGAGAGCTCCAGATGTTGGTCTCCGATCTGAAGTATTTTCCCTTCTACAATTCGGTTCAGAATAAGGTGATGGTGAGTGCTGATTTGAATGATGATGGCGAGGTGGATACCCTTGAGCTGAATCTGGACACGCTCATTACCCATCCCAATGTGCCCCTGTTCACGGTAAGGTTGGAAGGTGGCACGGTGGATCCCAATACAGGCATTGTTCTGGAAGGGCAGGAGGGGCTGGTGACCTTTGAAAATTCCGCCGACTTCAATATTCTGGATACCAGTCCGGACTCCACGATCGGCACCTTTATTCACCACCAGTTTGCGCTGCTGGATACTTTTCTTTTAGCGCGTGCTGATGAACAACCTTTCACCTCGGTGGCGGAAGCGCTCCAGGTTACCGAAATCGCCGTACCAACCGTGAGCGATACGCTGTATGAATTAATCCTGTCACCGGATAACAATGAGTTACTGCTGATTTACGATGTTTCTCCTTATGGTGAACTGGGATGGATGCTGGAAGATCGGGACCACTACATTGCCACCAAGTTCCGGCTGGAATCGACACCCCACCCGGCGCTGTTGACCGAAAATGCCGGCATCCGGGTTTCCTCTTATATCGAATTCATACTCAAGTCAGGACCGCTGTTTGGACAGTAAACACTACCAGAAGGTTATTCTTGCCCTGTTGCTCATGTGGGGTAGTCTGGCAGCACAGCCGTTGATTGACGCGCGCGGTGTGGGGCTGTGTGGAACCTATACCGTCGCTTCCCGCGGGTATCAATCTGTCGGATTCAATCCGGCCAATCTGGGATTCGTTGAAGAGGTTCCCTTCTCCATGAGCCTGATGAATTCAAACTTCATGGTGCGGAATAATTTCATTACACTGGATTTGTATGACCGCTTTTTTACCGGCGATCCCAATAATCCGGGTGAGGCATTGAATCTGGAAACGCGAGTGCCGGGTAAAAACTACACCTACAAGACCCTGCTGAAAGACTATATCCCGGATAGCGGGCTGTTGTTGGACATGGGCACCAATATTTCCTTTCCCGGACTCAATTTTTCCTGGGGGAATTACGCCATTACCTCGGGCCTCCAAGTCTTCTGGGAGACCAATCTTCCCCGACCCTTTTTCAGCCTCATGCTGGAGTTGAATCCGGTGGGTTCCACCTACGATCTGTCATTTCACCAGGACATACTCATTATCCAGAACCTGGGATTCTCATTTGCCATACCCTTTCCCCAGTATAAGCTGGGGTTTACGGTGAAATATCTGGCTGGAATTGGTTATGCTGCGGTGGATTCCTCCAACGGCTTTTTCCACACCGGCACTGAATACATTACCAGTGAATCATTTTACCAGAACCGTCAGGCTATCGGTGGCGACGGGATGGCGCTGGATATCGGCTTTACAACAGATCGCATGGAGAAATGGCAATTTGGTGCGGCGGTAAATAATATTATCGGTCAGATTTACTGGGGCCGTACCAATTACATTAATCGCAACGTGGATTGGATTGAAGCGGTTTATCCCATTCGCAGTACCCTGGGAATTCCGGTGGAGTCCGGGGTTTATTCCGCCGGCAGCCGTAATTATTTCATTGTTGACAGCGTCAACGCCCAGACCTTTTTTTCCCAGCCGCCTGATAGTCTTTTTAAAAAATCGTCAGATGCTATTCCTGACTCCCTTATTGGGAAATTCTCCACAAACTATCCGGCCCTTTTCCGCATGGGCGCAGCCTATTTTGTGAACCCGGAGGTCACCCTGTACCTGGATTTATCCACGGGCTTTTCCAATTATTATTTCTCCCGGAAACAGTGGCGGCTTTCCGTAGCGACGGAAGTTACCCACTTTAAATACCTGCCGCTGCGCACCGGTTTGGCGTGGGGCGGGGAATTCAGTCCGGAAATGTCCTTTGGTATTGGTTTCGCTACCGGGTGGGCGGATATCAGTCTGGGGCTGCGGATGTACGGTGGCTATTCAATTACGAAAGCCACCGGCTTTCAATTCGCAATCGGCGCTTCATTCCGGCGCTTGAAACCCATTGGAACACCCGAAAATACAGATTTGGATTCCGATTCTTAGCGCTGCGCCGTTCGCCAGAATAACAAGCTCCCAATCACAAACAGAATTACATTTCCAAACCACACCGCGTAAGCAGGATGGAAAGCCATATTATTACCCACTTTCTTCCCGCCCATGATGAGGATGTAATAGATGAAAAGCGCAAAGATGCTCTTTCCAACGGCCGGCGCTAAATTTTCCCGCGTCCCCCGGAGTGCGAAAGAAATCCCCATCAGAATGGTGATTAATCCAGTGAAGACGAAAGCGATTTTATAGTGATAATCCGTAATCCATCGGTGGGGATTCAGTCCTAAAATGCGTTTTTTCTCAATAAATTGTCCCAACTGAAACAGGTTCATCTCATCGGGGCGAATCTCATCCTTCTCCACATCCACCGGTGTAAGGGTCAACGGTGCAAGGCCACTATCGGGTAGCGCCGAAAACTCCACCTCCGCGCCTGCCAGAAATGTGCGAAAAACACCCGTTGGGTAGAGCCATTGCTGCAGTGAGTCCATCCAGTACAGTCGGGGGTAATCCCAGCGCTTTTGCAGCGTGGAGTCATTGAATGTATAAATCGCCACCTCGGCACCCCGGTCCTGACGGGGGAAATACCGTCCGAATACCACGATATTACCATTTAAATCCTGGCGGATGACCTCCCGCTGCACGGAAGGTGTCCGGTCCGGCTTGATGTATTGGCGCGCCATCTCTTTGTTTTTATGATTGAACGGCATGACCACGAAATTTTGAAACAAAAACTGAAACGCCGTCAACAGAAGACCAAACAACAATAAACTCCGGCTCAGGCGGAACAAGCTGATGCCGCAAGCGCGCATGGCTGCGATTTCGTAATTCCGGTTCAGCGTACCCAGTGCAAAAACCACCGCCAGCAGCGTGGACATGGGTAGGGACATGTCTATAAAGGCCGGCAGATTGTAGAGATAATAGACGATGACCAGCTTTGTGGTGAGACCCTGGTCCACGAAGGCATCAATGTGCTCCACAAAATCCACGATGAGGATGATGCCTACCAGCACAACCATCACCAGGCCGAAGATGCGTAAGAAAGCCTTCAGGATATAGCTGTCAAGCGTTGTCATTGATTAAAGCGGCTGAATGAAGATTTTTTCAATGCGGGTGGGGGAGGCGGATGAAATGACGAACCGATGAGACTCGGTTTGGTAGGTCTCATTTTTCTGGGGAATGTGACCCAATGTCTGAATCAGGAAGCCCGCCAGTGTCTCATAATCGCCTGGTGGAATATTCAGTCCATGCTGATTATTCAAATAATCAATCTCGGCGTTCCCGTCCACCAGCAGACCCTGTTCCAGTATTTGCACCGGATCCTCTTCGCCATCAAATGCGTCGGTAAATTCACCGAACAGTTCCTCGGACAGATCCTCCATAGTTACCAGCCCGGCCGTGCCGCCATATTCATCAATCACAATCGCCAGACTGATATGATTGCGTTTAAATTCTTGTAACAACTCCTCGGCGTGTTTGCTCTCGGGAACGAAATAGGCTTCGCGCACGATGCTGCGCAACTCCTCGGGATTCTGGAAAATGTCGTGCAAAAAGACCAAACCGATGATGTTATCAATCGTCTGATCATAGACGGGTAATTTGGAGTAGCCGGACTCTAAAAATGCCGCCTCCACCTCTGCGATGGTGGCGGTGTCAGGAACCGCTTTGATATCGGGGCGCTGGGTCATGATTTCACCCACGGAGCGGTTTCGGAACATGAATATTCGGGCAATCGTCTCACGCTCGTGGACATCCACATCCTCATTACTCATATCATTTACCTGACGAAAGAGCAATTGCAGCTCGTTTCTGTCCATGCTGGTGATGGAGGATTCCAGAGAGCCACCCTTTAAAAGCTTGATACGGTACCAACTTAATATCCAGATTAGCGGATAAAACATGACTTGAAAAATGCGCACAAACCGGCCGAAAAAGAGCATGGAGCCGTTGGGGAATTCGCGGAAAATGGTTTTAGGGAAAATCTCACCCAAGATGAGAATGGTGAATGAGATAATCAGCACCACCAGCCACTTGTAGGGAATGATGAGGTACAGTAGAACAGTAGCAAAGGAGGTGGTGAGAATGTTAGCGATATTTATCCCAATCAGGGAGGTCGTTAGAAAAACTTCCGAGTCCCGGGTGGCCAGCAGGGCTGAATTAGCGCCCCGTACATTTTGTTTATGCCACACCTCTATCTGCAGCGGATTAGCCGACAGGAGGGCGATTTCCGCCCCGGAAAAGAGGATACTCAGAATGAGCCCGAGAACTGCCAGCGTGATTTCTATTGCCATGATTATTTGGAGTACCTGGATATCCCTTGCATACGCATTAGTATAAGGGGATAGTTGTGCCGGGACAATTGAGAATGTGGTGCTCGGCAGACTCAGATAGGGATGAAAAAGGTCCGGGTTTTTGCTAATGCCGATGCGGCCAAAGTTTAAAATAGGCGGTATGTAAATCCCCCGAATTGGGCCGGGCTGCAAGACATTCTCGTGAAAGTTTTTTTCTTTTAAAAATGTGATTTCCCACCAGCCGGAATGAAATGAGCACACGGCATAAGGGCTGTTATGGCATGAAATATGAAAATTAGTTGAGCATCATGAGATATCCGCACCATGACTTAACCAATGGGAGAAGAGCTGTTTTGCAAGACCACCCGGGGGGCTGGTATTGGGATGGTATCGTCTGGCTTACAAACTCCTGCGCTTTTATCATTCAGACGGATTCGAAAAAGGCGTTTATGACCTTAGTGATACAGACAAACAGGATTGAACAGGGACAGGACAGATGACCAGGACATCGAAAAAAGTTGAGCACGGGAAATTGCTAACGGAACAACGCAATCCCGCCAGCATGGATATTGATAATCGCAGCATTGACGAGATGTTGCGAATCATTAATGCGGAGGATCAAAAAGTCCCTCAGATTGTGGCGAGTGAAATTCCCAATATTTCCAAAGCCACACGGTTTGTGGTGGAAGCCTTTGATAAAGGCGGAAGGCTCATTTATGTGGGTGCCGGTACAAGCGGACGATTAGGCGTCTTGGATGCGTCGGAGATTCCGCCCACCTATAATGCCTCACCCGATTTGGTACAGGGGTTCATTGCCGGTGGTGATAAAGCCCTGCGCACTGCCATTGAGGGTGCCGAAGATTTTCCGGAGGATGGCGCGAAACTGGTTCGTGAAATTCATGTAACCGACAAAGATGTGGTCATGGGCATTGCCACAAGTGGTGTCACCCCCTTTGTGCTGGGGGCGTTGGAAGAAGCGGGACGAATCGGTGCAAAGACGGTTTTCTTGACCTGCGTGAATCCGGATGACATTGCCATTGAGGTGGACGCGCTTATCGCTCCGCAGGTGGGCGCCGAAGTCATCACCGGCAGTACCCGCATGAAGGCGGGAACAGCCACCAAACTGGTGCTGAACATGATCACCACCACGGCGATGATCAAGCAGGGCAAAGTATTTGAGAATTTGATGGTGGACTTGAAGGCCACGAATCATAAATTGGTTGATCGTGCTCGGAGAATTATTGCAACCATCACGGACATTTCTTACGAAGAAGCCAGTGATTTACTGGCCCGGGCAGACAATTTCGTGAAAGTTGCATTGGTGATGCAAAAAGCCGGTGTCAATCCGGATCAGGCACGCAAATATTTGGACCGCTTTGGAGGCAATGTTCGCAAGGCGATCTCAGAAATGGAGAAAAAATGAACCCCTATATTTTTCGTCAATACGATATTCGCGGAAATGTAGCCGAAGATTTTACGGATGATGTGGTCATCAAGTTGGGGAAGGCTTTTGGAACGATTATTAAACAACGCGGGGGCAAAAAAATCAGCCTCTCCGGTGATGTGCGGCTCACCACACCCCGATTGAAGGAAAATTTCGCTGCCGGCGTTTTATCCACCGGCATTGATGTGGTGGATATTGGTATTCTTCCCACACCCGCCAATTATTTCAGCGTTTACCATCTGCCCGATGTGGATGGCGCTTGCCAGATTACCGGCAGCCACAATCCGCCTGAATTCAACGGGTTCAAGCTCACGTTTGAGAAACGCGCGTTTTTCGGTGTGGATATTCAAGCCATGCGCGAGCTGATTGAGAAGGAAGATTTTGAATCCGGCCAGGGCAAATCCAGTGAATATGACCTGATGCCGGACTACATTGAAAATATCCTGGATAAAATCCAACTGGCGCGTCCCATGCGGATTGCCGTGGATTGCGGCAATGCTGCTGCCGCCCTGTGTGCGGTGGAGATTTACCGTAAATTGGGTTGCGAAGTCACGGAGCTTTTCTGCGATGTGGATGGCACTTTCCCCAATCACCATCCCGATCCCACCGTGCTGAAAAACCTGGCGGATTTGCAGGCAGAAATTCGACAGGGCGGATACGATCTGGGGATTGCCTTTGACGGGGATGCAGACCGGTTGGGCATTATTGATGAGACCGGTGAAGTGGTGTGGGCGGATTATCAGATGATAGTTTTTGCCCGGGATGTCATTCAGTCCGAAGCGGATCATATCGTGTTTGATGTGAAGTGCTCCCAGGCATTAGAAGAAAAGATTGTGGAATATGGCGGCACACCGGTCATGTATAAAACGGGGCATTCCCTCATCAAGGACAAGATGCGGGAACTGCAATCCCCCTTTGGCGGCGAGATGAGCGGCCACCTGTTTTTTGCCGATAAGTATTATGGATTCGATGATGCCATTTATAACGGTGCCCGTATGTTGGAACTGATTAGTCGTAAGGAAGAAACCCTGTCAGAGATGATTGCGACCCTGCCGAAATTCGTTTCCACACCCGAAATGCGCCTGAGCTGTCCGTCGGATGAGGAAAAATTCACTATCGCAGAAAAGGCCCACGATTATTTCATGGCCAACTATGACTGCGTGGATGTGGATGGCGTGCGTATCCGTTTTGGGGATGGGTGGGGACTGGTGCGGGCATCCAATACCCAGCCGGTTATCGTCTGCCGCTTCGAAGCCAAAACGCGGGAGCGCATGGAGGAAATCCAGGCTATCGTCATCAGCAAGCTGCAGGAATTCGGTGAAATTTCCCTGGAAGACGAGCATTAATAAAAATCCAATCACCCGCAACCGTCAGCCGGTTTTGAACAAGAAGAGGTATCCGACCTGGTAACGGATTTTCTGGAAAAACGCCTAGACGAATGGCGTCAAGCCTTGGAAGCCAGGCTTCAACAAGCCCCATTTCCTACTCAACCTGCCTATTTATATGAACCCATTCGCTATGCCTTAGCCGGTAAGGGCAAGCGCCTGCGACCGGCCTTTGTGTTCGCTTCAGCAGAAGCGGTGGGCGGCCATTGGCGTGAAGTGCTGAATGTGGCGGCTGCGGTGGAAGTGTTTCACCTGTTTTCGCTGGTACACGATGACATCATGGACAATGATGAGATGCGCCGTGGTCGCGCAGCCGTGCATCACGCCTTTGATACGAACCGGGCGTTGTTGAGCGGTGACGCGCTTTTGATTTACGCGTATGAACAATTGGCAGATGTCCCGGCGCCATTGCTACCGCCCGTTCTCACCGCATTTAACCGGCACGCCATGGCGGTCTGCGAGGGACAGGCCTGGGATATGCAATTTGAGCATGAAGCGTCGGTGGCGGCGGAAGATTATGACCGCATGATTGACGCGAAAACCGGCGCGCTATTGCAGCTATCGGCCTATCTGGGTGGCTTGGCTGGTGGGGGAACGGAAGAACAAGCGCAGCGTCTGGGTGAAATCGCGTTGCTCACGGGCCGGGCTTTTCAGATGCAGGACGACCTGTTGGAGGTGACCTCCTCCAGCACCACCATGGGCAAAAGTCTCGGTAGCGATGTGATTCACGAAAAGAAAACCTGGCTTTGGCTGGATCTGTGGAAACATCTGTCACCGGCGGCGTTATCTGAATGGGAAGCTGCCAAATCGAATCCTGAAATTGGCGACGCGGAGCGCCTTGAGTTGGTACGAAATTGGATGCAATCCACCGGGACGCTGGAACGGGCTGAAATGCGGATCAATCAATGGATAGAAAAAGCAAACGAGCAGATACGCATGGGCGGCTTCCGGGAAACGGACACTTTGGAAGCTTTATTAAACGTTATTCTTCATCGAAAATCATGAGGAGCATTTGAATGGTCAATCACCTGCAACACCTTGTTTCAACACTGGATACCCAAAATATGCTGGCCCATTTAAACCGGTTTCCGCAGCAGTTACAAACAGCTTTTGACCTGGCCGCGTCTCATGAATACAAAGTGAAAGTGGATAAAATTCGTCAGGTTGTTGTCCTGGGAATGGGTGGCTCAGCGATTGGTGGTGAAATGAGTGTGGGATTGTCCCATGATTACGGGAAGGTACCGTTTTTCATTTTCAGGAATTATCGCGTACCCGTCTGGGTGGATGAACACACACTGGTGGTGGCCGTCTCCTATTCAGGAAATACGGAAGAAACTTTGTCCGCTCTGAACCAGGCGATGAAAAGCAACGCACCCTTCCTGGCCATTACCAGTGGTGGCAAACTGGTTGAAGCGGCAGAAAAAGCCGGTGCAGATGTGATTCGTGTCCCCGGTGGACTACCGCCCAGGGCAGCCTTTGGATACCTCTTCCTTGCCCAGCTCACAGCCTACTGGAAATTGGGTTTGATGAATTTAGCGATGGATGAATGGATTGAAGCCATCGTTGAGGAGGCGGAATTTAATCTCCACCCGCTGCTACCTGAAAATGTGGGTGGTCGGGCGTTCGAGCTGGCGCGGGCGCTGGAAAACAAGCTGCCCATTATCTATACCGGACCGGGCATTTTGGCGCCGGTGGGCATTCGCTGGAAGGGACAGATCAGCGAGAATGCCAAAATGCTGGCTTATCACAATGTTTATCCGGAGATGAATCACAACGAAATTGTGGGGTGGCGTCAAATGCCGGAGTTACTCAGCCGGATTGTGGTCATTCACCTCCAGGATGAAGCTGATGATGAGCGGGTCACCCTGCGCATGGATAAGACCGGACGCATGATCTCCCGTCTCAGTGGCGGTATCTATTATCTCCAGTCCCACGGCTCCAATGTGATTAGCCGGATTTTGTCCCTGGTACAGTTAGGCGATTTTATCAGTTATTATCTGGCATTGTTGAATCGGGAAGATCCCACGCCGGTGGTAGCGATTGACGAATTGAAGGCGTATTTGGCGGCAGTTTAACCGCCGATCCCCGCATGGGGTATTGACACGGGCGGCACCAGCCGATAATTTCAAACCGGTGAGACAATGCTGGAAGTATTTATCAAGAGTATCATTTTTTACGCACCCAGTAACGGGTACACGCTGCTGTTGCAGGAAGGGGAGAATGCTACGCGCCAGCTTCCGGTGATGGTGGGGCAGTTCGAAGCCCAGGCTATTGCGCTGGCCATGGAAAGTATCGACCTGCCGCGCCCAATGACCCATGATTTACTCACCAAAGTGATTGATCAGTTGACCTTGGGACTGGAATCGGTGGTGATTTCCGACCTGAGAGACGGAACCTTTTACGCCAAACTTCTGGTGCGCCAGGCGCAGGGGCTTCAGGAAGTGGATTCCCGCCCCAGCGACGCCATTGCCATCGCCATTCGCACCAAGGCACCCATTTTTGTGGAAGACTGGATTATGGCGGAAGCGGCTGTGACAGTTGAACCCAAAGGCGGGGAGCAATCGGAAGAAAGCGACCGGGAACTCCTGTCTCGCATGGATAAACTGACCAGCGTCGCCAAGAAACGCTATGATCTGGAAGAAAAACTGGCTAACGCAATTCGCGACGAAGATTATGAGCTGGCCGCCGTCATCCGGGATCAACTGCGTGAATTGTCACACAACTGAAGCCAGCCTCATCACAACCCTTCACAGTCAATACCAACAACCGACAATATGATTACCGTGTGGTGCCATGCGACTTCCTGAGTTCGTTGCAGGACGTGTGGGGCTCACGGATCGAAAGAATTTTAAACGAAGATTGGTTAAACTGAGCGGTTCGCAATTCATTGAGAACTGAAGCTAAGAGGAGGGGAAATGGCTAAAAAATTCTGGCTGTTCAAAACCGAACCCAATGTGTATTCCATTGATGATCTGGCAAAATTGGGAACCGACCACTGGGATGGCGTGCGCAATTACCAGGCGCGGAATTTTTTACGGGACGAGATTAAGGTGGGGGATAAGGTGTTTATCTACCACAGTCGGGTGGACCCCATGGCGATTGTGGGTTTGGCGGAGGTGGTTCGGGAGGGATATCCGGATCACACCCAGTTCGACCCCAACAGCGACCACCCGGATCCCAAAGCTTCACCGGACAACCCGCGCTGGTACATGGTGGATATTCAATTTGTGGAGAAATTTAAAAAACCGCTCACGCTGGCAGAATTGCGGGAAAGGCCGGATCTGG
>JAIPJR010000047.1 GCA_021734045.1 Fidelibacterota bacterium | reverse complement strand
GCGTTCCCGGTATGTTCCCGGTTTTTTGCACATTATTAGCCATTATTTGATGATTTGAGACTTGCGAGGAAGTGTAAAAACAGAACTCCCGGAAACAAATAACCCCCTGTGTATCAGGGGGTTATCGTTGTTTTACCTTCGTACGCCAGGAAGGATTCGAACCCTCGGCCTTCGGAACCGGAATCCGACGCTCTATCCAACTGAGCTACTGGCGCATTCAGTGCATGAAATCATATCTCAAAAAAGCGTGCAAATGTAATCGGGGGGCTGGCTAAGCCCAATCAAATTATACATCGTTTACACCGCTGGATTTTTCCGCACTCAGAACCGTATTATGCATCAACATGGCGATGGTCATCCGCCCCACGCCACCGGGAACCGGCGTAATGGCACTGACCACCGGCAGTGCAGAGTCATAATCCACATCACCCACCACGCGATACCCTTTTTCCGTTGAACTGTCCGGAATGCGGTTAATCCCCACATCAATTACCACCGCACCAGGTTTTAACATCTCACCGGTAATGAAATGCGCCTTCCCAATCGCGGCAATCACGATATCCGCCTCCCGGGTGAATTTTCCAATGTCCGGTGTACGGGAATTACATACCGTCACCGTGGCATTTCCCGTACGATCCTTGCGCATTAGCAAATTAGCCATGGGCTTGCCAACAATATTGCTGCGCCCCACCACTACCGTGTGTTTTCCGGAAGTTTCAATTTCATAAAACTTTAACATTTCCAGAATCCCGGCCGGCGTGCAGGAGACGAAGCCAGGCATTTCCAGCACAAGATTGCCCACACTCACCGGATGAAATCCATCCACATCCTTATCAGGATCAATCGCAGCAATCACCTTGTGCTCATCAATCTGTTTGGACAAGGGTAATTGCACCAGAATACCGTGTACGGTTCTGTCGGCATTCAACTCTGCCACAACATCCAATAATTCTGTTTCGGCTGTAGTATCAGGTAATCGAATCACCTGACCGCTCAGGCCTAACCGTTCACAGGCTCGGGCTTTGTTGCGGACATAGATTTGGGAAGCATCATCCTCCCCCACCAGAACCGCTGTGAGACCGGGTGTCACCCCGGCTGCATTTAATCGGGCGACACGCTCTTTCAGCGCGTCATTTAACGCTGCCGCAACCGGCTTACCTGCCATAATTATGGGTTGTTGATTATCTTGCAAAAGCCACATTCCTTGATTCACGAATGACCACCACCTTAATTTGTCCCGGGTAGGTCATTTCAGATTCGATCCGGCCGGCAATTTGGCTGGACAATTCACTGGCACGGATATCGTCAACATGATTACTCTCCACCATGACACGTAATTCACGGCCGGCCTGTATGGCGTAGGTCTTGGTGACGCCATCATAGCCATTAGCGATAGTTTCCAGATTGCGCAGGCGTTTGATATAGGATTCCAGCGTATCACCCCGCGCACCCCGGCGACTGCCGCTGATGGCATCTGCAGCCTGTACCAGCGCGGAGAATGGTGAAGTCATTTCAACCTCTTCATGGTGACTCTCAATGGCATTCACCACTTCGCCCGGCTCATTGTATTTCCGCGCCACTTCACCCCCGATCAGGGCGTGGGTCCCGTCAGTATTACGGTCGATGGCTTTACCAATGTCATGGAGAAATCCGGCCCGCCGGGCCAAAAGCCCGTCCAAACCCAATTCAGCCGCCATAAGTCCCGAGAGCCAGCCCACCTCCACCGAGTGTTTCAGAATATTCTGGCCGTAGCTCGTGCGATATTTCAATCGCCCGATGAGCTTCACAATTTGGGGATGAGGTGGTGCGATTTGCAGTTCGTTCAAAGCCTCTTCCGCTGCAGCTTGCATTAACTCTTCCACCTCGGCAGTGGCTTTCTCGATCATCTCTTCAATCCGCGTAGGATGAATCCGCCCATCTTCAATTAAATGGGTCAACGCCACTCTGGCAATTTCCCGTCGAACCGGATCAAATCCGGACAATACCACCGCCTCCGGCGTGTCATCTACAATCAATTCCACACCGGTCAAGTGCTCAAAGGTGCGGATATTCCGGCCTTCACGACCGATAATGCGCCCCTTCATCTGATCGTTGGGCAGCTCTACAACCGATACGGTTGATTCGGCGGTATGATCTGCAGCAGAGCGCTGAATTGCGGCAATCACAATTTTCTTTGCTTCCTTGGTAGCACTAAGTATTGCCTCTTCCCGAATCTGTTTTGCCCGGACGCTCCCTTCAATGCGCGCAACTTCCAGCATATTGTCCATCAGCAATTGTTTGGCTGCCTCCTGGCTCATTCCGGCAATTTCTTCCAGCTTTCGGTTCTGCGCATCCAGAACTTTGTCGTAGTGTGATTTGCTCTCTTCCAGTTCTCGCCTGGTAGTACCCAAATTCTGTTCAAGTCTTTCCAAATCCTGCGCTTTGCGATCCAAAAGGTCGGCTTTATTCTCAATTTTCAATTCCCGGCTCTGCAGATTGCGTTCCGCTTCCCGCACTTCACGCATCTTGTCACGGGCGTCTTTTTCAGCATTTTGAACGATCTGCAACGATTCGTCTTTGGCTTCCACCAGCTTCTCACGCTTGATGGATTCCGCCTCCTTCTCGGCAGCTTCCAGGATTTGCTCTGCTGTGCTCCGGGCTTGCATCATTTTTTGTTTCTGGATATAAACAACGATGGGGATAGTAGCAGCACCACCCACCAGAAAAGCAATCACAAGGAAAAGTATATTGTCCATATTTATCTCACTTTCAGGTACAAAAAAACCTCAGGCATCTCTTCATTCGTTTGTCGAATCAAGAGAACCCTGAGGCTTGGTAACCAGGGTAATGTGCTATGGAGGACTATGTACTCAGTGACTCATCAATTAAGTCAGAAAGACTCTGAATTCTGTCCTCGAACTGAGAAAGTTGCTTTTCGTGCTTACGGCGCAGGCCAAATAATTCATCGGTAACCGTCATGGCTGCCAGAATTGCGGTCCTACTCTCCGATTGTACATTGGGTAAATTCTCTTCCACTTCATGCATTTTTTTATCCACATAATTGGCCACATTGGTGATATAGGAAGGATCGGCCATCCCTTTCACTGTATAGGATTTGCCAAATATGGTAACCTGGACCTGGTTGTTACTGGAATCAGAATGCATGGCTTATTCAGTTCACTTCATTTCAGTCTGCTTCGAATGATTCAAAAGCAGGATAGCATCATTTGTCAATTGGTTACGAAGCCTCTAACTCTGTATCGATGGTCCGGATAATGTCTTTGATTTTCGAAACGATGACCTGCTTCTCAGGGAATTCAGATCCACCGCTCTCCTGGACTTGCTTACGGAGTGTGAGGTTCTCTTTTTTAAGTAATTGTAACTGAGTAACCAACAGCTTGATTTTCTCTTCGAGAATGCTTAACGCGTCTTCAGCCATCGGTCCTCACCTCTTCATTCAATCAACGCAGATTGGCGTTGCATTCGGTTTTCAAAGACCGGACAACCCGGTCAAAAGCCTGATCCACTTCCTGTTCGGTCAGGGTGCGATCAAGGGTTTGAAAAACCAGCCTAAATGTAAGACTTTTTTCTCCTGGTGCAATTGTATTTCCCTGGTACAGATCGTATAAGTAGCTTTCTTGCAGGAAGTTACCGCCTTTTTCCTCAATCACTTTCTGAATTTCCGCGTGGCTGACCTGCTCGTTAATAATTATGGATAAATCACGCGCCACTACGGGATATTGTGAATATGGCGTGAATATATTCTCCCGGTTCCAGTAGGCTTTTTCCAGCGCCAGTGTCTTGATTTCCGCATAAAATACCGGGCCTGAAATGTCCAATTCTTCCAGACGATGGCCAGGTAACTCACCCACATATCCCACGATTTTCTGTTCACTCTGAATGGCAAAACAATGGGCCAACACCTCGTGTTTGACTGCTGTTAAAACCGGGTTAGTACCAGTCATACTACGCCAGAGTTGCTGTAAATTACCTTTTAAATGGTAGAATGTGGATTCAGTCTCGGACGTGAGCCATGTTTTTTCCTGAGCCAAACCATGCTGGAGGAACGCGATGTGGGTCGCTTCCCGTGCACCTGTATCAGATTCCCCATCGGCAGTACTCACCTGCCCCACCTCAAACAGCCGGATGTTCTCTTGCCGGTGACGCAGATTATAAGCCAGCGCGGTTTCCATTCCCGGAAGCAGACTGGAACGAACAGTGGTCATTTCCCGGCTGCCGGGATTCAATAGTTCCACTGGCATCTCATCACCAAATAACCGGGGATGCTGCTTCTCAGTCACCAGACTCACGGCCATCATTTCGTGATAACCCATGCCCACCAGAATTTCACGCACGGCATTCCGGAATTTGTGCGATGACTTCCCCAACGCCTGACTGGTCACCCTAAAATGGGTATTGACCGGGACATTGTGCTGACCATATAGCCGCAAGACCTCTTCAAAAAGATCCGCTTCCCGGGTGATATCGGGCCGGAAGGTGGGAATTTGAAAGGTGCTCTCCCGGTCAGAGGATTCCAGTAGTGTAAACCCCAGTCCCGTGAGCAGCTGACGCTGCCTTTCCGCAGGGATGTCCACCCCCAGCAATGCACTGCAACGCTCATGGCGGAAGCGCACTTCCGCAGGCGGGATGGCTTTGGGATAGGCATCAACGACACCCTTTGAGACCTCACCACCAGCAACCTCCTGAATTAATCCGGTCAAACGCTCAAGGGCGTAAATCACACCGTTGGGATCAGCACCTCTTTCGAAGCGCTTGGAGGCTTCACTGGACAGGCCTAAAAATTTTGCGCCCCGCCGGATAGTCACGGGATCAAAATAGGCGCTCTCAATCAGGATATTGACGGTTTGCGCCGTCACCTCAGAATTTTCTCCCCCCATTACCCCGGCGATTGCCACCGGTTTATCACCATCACAAATCAAAAGTATTTCCTCGTTGAGTTGGCGCTCTTTGCTGTCCAGGGTAATCATTTTCTCATTTTTACGCGCCCGGCGGACCACTATTTCATGCCCGGTCAATTGGTCATAATCGAAAGTGTGTAAGGGATGACCTGTCTCCATGAGCACATAATTCGCAGCGTCCACAACATTGTTGATAGATCGTAATCCTACCGCCTGGAGCCGCTCCTGAAGCCATTGTGGTGACGGACCAATGATAACCCCCTGAATAACCCGCGTCGCGTAGCGGGGACAGCCGTGGGGATCGTCCAGTGTTATTTTCACCAATGAATCGGTTGAAACGGCTGATTCCTGAAATTCCGGACGGGGTTTGATTAATGACTGCTGGAGCAGCGCAGCCACATCCCGTGCCACACCGATGTGGGACATGGCATCGGGGCGGTTGGGTGTCAGGTCAATTTCAATGGCCGTCTCACCACCGGTGAGATAATCCACGAAAGCCCCGCCGATGGGTGCCTTTTCACCCAGCACCAAAATTCCCTCGTGGCTTTCCGAAAGACCCAGTTCCTTTTCAGAACAAATCATCCCATTGGATTTCTCGCCCCGTAATTTCACGGGTTTAATTTCTAATCCGCCGGGTAGCATGGTACCAGGCAATGCCACTGGAACCCGCTGTCCCTGCGCCACATTGGGTGCACCACAAATAATTTGATGGATATCAGCCTGATTCACCTGTACCTGACAGATGGAGAGGTGATCCGAATCTGGATGGGGTTGACATGCTACCAGTTCACCGATGATAATTTCATTGAGAAACGGTTCATACTGGCTGGAGACATAAGCTTCCAAACCGAGACTGGTCAATTTCTCACAGAGTTCTTCCGGGGAGAGCGTGAATTCCACATAATCCCGTAACCATTGGTAGGAGATAATCATTAGAACTGCCTCAGAAAACGGAGGTCATTTTCGTAGTACATGCGAATATCAGGGATTCCGTAGCGCAAGAGTGCCGGCCGTTCAATGCCAATCCCAAAAGCATAGCCGGTCACTTCATCCGGGTCATATCCCACTGCTTCAAAAACCGCCGGATCCACCATACCGCAGCCCAAAATTTCCAGCCAGCCGGTCTGCTTACAGATACGACAACCCTTGCCGTGACATAAAAAGCAAGATATATCTACCTCACTGCTGGGCTCGGTGAAGGGGAAGAAACTGGGTCGGAACCGCAATTTCACATCCTCGTCAAAATACTCACGACAAAACAGCTCCAATGTCCCTTTCAGTTCACCGAAGGTCACCGTTTTGTCCACATAGAGTCCTTCTACCTGGTGAAACATGGCGTGGGAACGGGCGCTCACCGCTTCGTTGCGATAGACCTTCCCCGGCATGATACTGCGGATTGGTGGGGACTGGGCTTGCATAAGTCGCACCTGAACCGGTGAGGTATGGGTGCGCAGGACATGACCGCTTTTGGTAAAAAAAGTGTCTTGCATGTCTCTGGCCGGATGGTCCGGGAGGATATTCAGAGCATCAAAATTCCGCCATTCGCTTTCCACCTCCGGACCTTCCGCAACTGAGAAGCCCAGGCGTCCGAAAATGTCTATCATGTCGTTGAGCGATTGGGTGATGATGTGATACGTGCCTCTGGGTGTGGAGATACCGGGCAGAGTAAGGTCAACCTTAGCCTCTTCAGCATCTTCTTTTTGCCGCGTGGCAGCGGCTTCGCGCTCGTCCAGTGCGGTTGTGAGTTGCTGCTTTAGCTCATTGAGTTTCTGACCGAATGCAGCCCTTTCTTCCGGCTCAACCGCTCCCATCAATTTGAACAGGGCGGCAACCTTGCCTTTGCGTCCCAGATACTCAATCCGAAGTGCCTCTAAATCAATACGCGCCGGTTCTTCCTGCAATGCATTGAAGAACCCGGCGCGTACCTCGTCAGCTTTTTTTAAAAGCGACATGCGCTAGCTACCTATGTGTATTTTTACGCTGCTTTTTTGACGATTACGCTGAAGCCGGCCGGATCAGTGACAGCGATTTCCGCCAGCATTTTACGGTTCAGCTCAATCCCATTCTTCTTCAATCCATTCATCAATTTGGAGTAGGATAACCCGTTCAGCCGGGCCGCAGCATTAATCCTGGCAATCCATAATTTCCGGAACATGGATTTGCGTTTTCGCCGATCCCGGTAGCTGTAAGCCCAGGCGCGCTGGACGGTTTCCCGCGCGGTACGGTATAATCTGTGACGTGCACCGTAGTACCCTCTGGCTGCTTTTAATATTTTTTTATGTCGGCGCTTCCGTGCGACACTACTCTTTGCTCTTGGCATGGAACCAAACTCCTCTTTCCGTTACACAGAGATACTTTTTAATACTTTTTTTGCGTCACCACCGGTGAGTAAACCGGAGGAGCGCAAATCGCGTTTCTGCTTCTTGGTCTTGTTCAATAATTTGTGCCGTTTATACGCTTTATTTCGCTTCACTTTGCCGCTTCCGGTCAGCTTAAAGCGTTTTTTGGCCGCCCGGTTTGATTTCATTTTGGGCATTTTATTCCACTCTCCTATTTGGGGGTAATAAAGGTGGTCATGAAGCGGCCTTCCATGACCGGCTCCCGTTCCACACTGGCAATATCACCCAACTGTTCCATGATTTTTTCAATCAAAATATAACCGTTTTCCGTGTAAGCCATCTCCCGTCCTCGGAACATGACCGTAATTTTCACACGGGCTCCTTCTTCCAGAAATTCACGCGCCTTGTTGACCTTGGTCATCATATCATGCACATCAATACCCGGCCGAAAACGAACCTCTTTGTTCTGGATAACATGCTGTTTTTTCTTACTATCTTTTTCTTTTTTCGCCCGGTCGTATTTGAATTTGCCATAGTCCATGAGACGACACACCGGCGGGTCTGACTGTGGAGCAACCTCCACAAGATCCAACTCGCGTTCGCTGGCAATCGCCAACGCATCACTGGTCGTTATTACTCCCATCTGTGTGCCTTCTTCATCGATGAGTCGAACCTCCCTGACTCTAATCTCCTGATTTACACGGGGTTCGTTACTGTTGGCCTTGGTAGGCGCTTGTCTACCTTTCTTAATGGGCTTTCTCCCTGATTTCGTTCATGAGTTGCTCCAGCAGTTCATCCAGCGATATGGCTCCGGCGTCCCCCTGCTTATGGCGGCGCACGCTGACCTGCTGGTTTTCAATTTCTTTGTCGCCGATGATTAACATAACCGGGACTTTTTCTAATTCAGCCTGGCGAATCTTCTGGCCAATCTTCTCATTCTTCCGGTTGACTTCCACCCGAATACCGGCTTCCCGTAGCCGGGCTGCAGTCTGATCGGTATAATCAAAATGCCGATCTGCAATCGGTACCAATTTAACCTGAATCGGTGCCAGCCAAAGGGGGAAACTCGCTGCGTAATGTTCAATTAAAATGCCCATGAATCGCTCCAGGCTGCCCACTACCGCACGGTGAATCATCACCGGCGTGTGGTCCTGGCCGTCTTCCCCGGTATAGCTGATACCCAATCGTTCCGGCATGGAGAAATCCAATTGCGCCGTGCCGCACTGCCAACTACGTCCCAGTGAATCCCGAATATGAAAATCAATTTTGGGACCGTAGAAGGCGCCATCACCTGGATTTAGTTTGTAATCAATGGCCTTGTCTTTCAATACCGCTTCTAAGGCTGCTTCAGATTTCTCCCAGACTTCCGCAGAGCCAATAGACTTTTCCGGGCGGGTACTGAGTTCCACATGGACATTCTCGAATCCGAAGGTCCGATAAATCTCAAAAATCTGATCCAGAACCAACCCCACTTCTTTCTGAATGTCTTCTTCCGTGCAAAAAATGTGGGCATCATCCTGTACGAAGGTGCGCACCCGGAACAACCCATGGGTCACGCCACTGCGTTCATGCCGGTGAACGCGGCCGAACTCGGACATGCGTACCGGCAAATCACGGTAGGATCGGGGTGTGGATTTGAAAATCAACAGATGTCCCGGGCAGTTCATGGGCTTCACAGCGAAATCTTTTTCATCCACCTTGGTGAAGTACATGTTTTCACGGTAATTATCATAATGTCCCGATTGATGCCATAGCGCGACATTCATAATGAGGGGTGTATTCACCTCCTGATAACCATAGCGTAGATTGGAGTCTGCAACTGTCTCCATAATGAGATTATAAACCGTCGTGCCCTTGGGGTGGAAAAATACATTGGCAGGTGCTTCATCATGAAAGCTAAACAGGTCCAGCTCTTTCCCCAGCTTGCGATGATCGCGGCGTTTCGCCTCCTCAAGCATGTTCAAATATTTTTTTAACGCTTTTTTCGTGGCGAACGCGGTGCCGTAAATACGGGAGAGCATTTTATTGCGCTCGTCACCACGCCAGTAGGCGCCGGCTACACTCAGCAATTTAAACGCACCGGCTTTTCCGGTGGAAGGTAGATGCGGTCCCCGACACAAATCGATGAAATCGCCCTGCCGGTAAGCGGAAATCGTTTCAGCTTCGTCAATTTCCGAGATAATCTCCACCTTGTACTGCTCACCCATGGAGCGAAACATGTCAATGGCATCATTGCGGGAAATTTCTTCGCGCTGAACCGGGATATTTTCATCCACGATTTTCTGCATTTCCGCTTCAATCGCTTCTAAATCCTCTTCCGTAAACGGTTCCTCGCGGTCAAAATCGTAATAAAAACCATTTTCAATGGCCGGTCCGATTGTCACCTGAGTTTCCGGATAGAGGCGCTTCACTGCCTGCGCCATGAGATGAGCGGTACTGTGGAGCAGAATTTCATGACCATCTTCAGAATCCGGCTTCAGAAACTCTACCTCAGCGTCACGATCCAGCGAGTACGCCAGATCTACCGGTTTACCATCCACTTTTGCTGCGATGAGTTGGTTGAAAAAATTGGGACTGATTTGAGCAGCCAATTCGGCTAAAGTGATGCCGGACGATACCTTTTCTGATTTACCGCTGGGATATTTAACCGTAATGTCCCCATTGCTACTGCTCATATTTCTTTCTGTCTGTGGGCGATACTGGACTCGAACCAGTGACCCCTTGCATGTCAAGCAAGTACTCTAACCACCTGAGCTAATCGCCCGCTTCACGATTGGTTTATTCCAAACGCGACCTCTCCAAAAAGCGGGCAAAAATAACGGCACACATGAAGGTCAGCAAGGAGATTATTACTAAAAAATATTCACTTTACCGCACAGAATTTCAAGTAACGGTACATATCAGTCAGCCCGAACCGATCTCGCCACAGTTTCCCCATGCAGAATCGCCGTGACGGCACCCGGTTGACGCAATAAACTCAGCGCTTCCTCCAGCACCAAATCCTCACGCATCCCGGCAGCAAAGCGTGCGCTGGTTCCCCCGATGACAGCCGCCACTTCCCTTTCAATTCCCAGGCGGATGCGATCATAATTGGCGTCAAAGGCTTCTTGCTCCATTACAGAGGCCAGATCGCGGGCACGCTCCAGTAAATCCACAATTGAAGCCGATACACTGACCGTTGTGTCCACCAGGGACAGACTTTTATCCAGCCAGTTTGTAAAATCTGTCGCGTATTCGTACCCCTGGTCACCAAGCCAATCCCGAAACGCCTCCACCTCACTGTCCGTCGCATGAAAAGGAAGAATCAAATCATCATGGCTATTGACGTACTGCACAGCAAACTGGAAAAAAAGTCCCTGCTGCCACAGTTGGCGCTCATACCGATCTACCAGCAGCGGCGCAACCTCCACATCCGGTCTGATACCGCCGCCGCCCTTTACATGACGACCCTGACGCGTCAGGTAGTCCAGCGAGTCCACCAAGTCGTCGTCCTCCCGGATTAAACCTTCCCCGTAAACAGCTTTTTGGATTAACCGTCCGGATGGCAGGTAATATTTTGCAGTAGTAAGTTTCAATATGGCCTTCTCATCCACAGGATAAACCGTTTGAACCAAGCCTTTCCCAAACGTGCGGCTACCCAGTACCACCGCCCGATCCAAATCCTGTAAAATCCCCCCCACTATCTCAGACGCCGAAGCGCTGCCGCCGTCCATGAGCACAACCATGGGTGTTTCCGGTAGGACAGGACGGCGCTTGGTGTGATAAACTTTATTGGCTGAAGGAAGCCGCCCGCGAGTCTCTAAAATCATCTCGTTTTGAGGTAAAAACAGGTCCGCTGTCTCCAGCGCTGCATGGAGTAAACCGCCGGGATTCCCGCGTAAATCCAGGATAAAAGCGGTCATCCCCGATTGCTGCAAGCGGTGAATTTCCTGCTCCAAATGAATCGCTGTATAACGTGAGAAAGAGGCCAGTTTCACATACCCGACTCGTCCGCTCACCAGTCCCGAGTAGGTAATATCCTCGACGCGGATAATTTCCCGGATGAGATGAAACACCAGGGGTTCGTTCACGCCATAGCGCTTTATCAGTAGTGCCACCGGTTCACCGGCGGGTCCCCGTACCATTTGAGCAGCCTGATGGGTACTCAAATCCCGGGTCCACACCGAATCAATCTTGATAATTCTATCTCCGGGGCGAATCCCCCGCTGTTCCGCCGGACTTCCGGCCATGGGAGTAATCACAACCAGCGTGTCATTCTGGCGCCCCAGTTTCAGGCCAATACCGCCATATTGCCCTTTGGTAAGTACATCCAGCCGGTACTCATTCTCTTTTAATATGTATTCCGAGTAGGGATCCAAGTCGGCCAATAGCGACGAGATGGCGTGGTTACTCAGTTTTTCAGGATTAATCTCCGCCACATAGCGCGTCAATAATTCTCGAAAAACCTTCTCAAAACGCTCCTGAGCCTGGCGCTCCTTCTGTGGGGATAACCCCAGCAGGACCAGCGGTATCCACAGCGCCGCTATCGCGATAAATTTATTGTATTTAAGCAGCCACACGGTGCCCCGTCTAATCCAATAATTCCTGAACCCGCAGTTTGATCTGCCTGAACAAATCGTCTGGTGACGCCCGGCCATCCACTACCAGGTATCGCGACGGTTCTTTTTTGGCCAGGTTCAGGTAACCGGAGCGAACTTTTCGTTTGAACTGCATGGATTCGGATTCGAACCGGTCCAGATTTTTTTCACTCAGGCGGTCCTCAGCGGTCTCCAGGGGTAAATCCACCAGGATCGTCAACTCAGGCTTTCTATCGTAGGTGGCAAATTTAGTAAGATAATTCAGTGGCCGTGCACCCAGCGCGCGCCCCACACCCTGATAAGCCCTGCTGCTGTCCACATAGCGATCCATCAGGACAATTTCACCGCGCTCCAGGGCAGGCAAAACTTTTTCATGCAGGAGTTGATTACGGCTGGCGAAGTAGAGCAATACTTCCGCGATGGGTGTCATCTCCACATTATTTTTATCCAGAAGTATGGACCGGATTTTTTCTGAAATGGATGTTCCACCCGGTTCCCGGAATAAATGGACGACGTAACCTTCGTTCAACAGGTAGTGATACAGCATTTTGACCTGGGTGGATTTCCCGGATCCGTCAATGCCTTCGAATGAAATGAATAATGCGCGTTTGGTTTTCACTGTTTTCCGTGCTTCATAAACTGAATCATGACCCAGATATAATCATAGAATGTCAGCGCAAGGAGGAACCAGCCTCCCAGAACGGGCCAAAGATAAGCACGGGGACCTTCCAGAGCACCCAGAATCACCATAAGCGCCAGCATTCCCAACCGGTCCCAGCGCAGAAAGTAGAGTTTGGGAATTTTCAGGGACTCAAGATCATATTTCATCTGCATGGATGATAATAGATACATCCCACCAAATCCGAACAGCGTGGCCAGACCGGTGAAGAGGTACCCCTGCAACCAAAAGTGAATCGCCAGCCCAAGGACGAAGGGGCTTTCCATAAGTACATGCTTCAGGTGGCGGTTGGGTGCTTTTTTTTCAATAAACAGACGCAGGTGTACCTGATCGGCGTAAACCCACAATCCCAGCAGCAGTCCCGCCCAGAAATAGAATCCCGGTAAAATGACAATTACATACAGTAGGGACATTCCCCACAACACATAATCCATTTGCCGGTGCGCCAGGCTGGTTTTCCTGACCGCCTCTCCACCCATATTCACCAAATAATCCAGGATTCGTGTCAGCCACCGGGGATATCGGAAATCATCCCGGGCGTATTGATAGTCAGTCTGTTTGCTCGTTTTATCGGTCAATGTTCCCTCCCACGATGAGGACGATTTCGCCCTTCAGGGTTTTCCCTTCCAATTTCTTTAACACATCATTCAGTTCCCCGCGAATGAATTCCTCGAATTTCTTCGTTAATTCCCGGGCGATCACAACTGGACGGTTGCCCCAGGCAGTGCGGATATCCCGTAATGTCTTTTCAACCCGTTGCGGTGATTCATAGATGACCAGCGTACGCGGATCATCTGCTAATTGTTTCAGGCGGGTCTGGCGTCCTTTTTTCCGAGGCAGGAATCCCTCAAAAACAAACCGGTCGGTGGGCAATCCGGCTCCCACAAGCGCTGCCAGGAGCGCAGAGGCACCGGGAATGGGCACGACTTCAATCCCCGCAGCAATAGCCGCCCGGGTTAAGTAAAATCCCGGATCACTGACCATGGGTGTACCGGCATCCGTAATCAGGGCCAGATCGTCCCCGGCTAGTAATTTCTCCAACAGCCGCGGTGTGGCGTGTTCCTTATTAAAGTCGTGGTAACTCAGCAGTGGTGTTTCAATGTGATAATGCGCCAGTAAACGCCGGCTGGTACGGGTATCCTCCGCACCAATAAGCGCCACTGAGTTTAAAATTTCAACGCCCCGGTAAGTCATGTCACCAAGATTACCGATAGGCGTTGAAACGATGTAGAGTTTTCCAGCCGCCAATCACACTCCGGCGATTACAGGGTTATCAATATTACTCCCCCAGGTCGAATTTAATGCCCTGAGCCAGGGGTAATTCCTTGCTCCAGTTAATAGTATTGGTCTGGCGGCGCATGTAGGCTTTCCAGGCGTCGGAACCCGATTCGCGCCCGCCGCCGGTCTCCTTTTCACCACCAAAAGCCCCACCAATTTCGGCTCCGGATGTTCCGATGTTGATATTGGCAATACCGCAGTCACTGCCCCGGGCAGAGAGGAAATACTCGGCATGCTGCAGGTCACGGGTGAACATGGCTGACGACAAGCCCTGCGGCACAGCATTGTGCAACTCAACCGCCTCTTCAATCGTGTTGAAGGTGATGATATACAGGATGGGTGCGAAGGTCTCGTGCTGAACGATATCCCAGTTGTTCTGCGCTCTCACAATCGTGGGTTCCACAAAGGTGCCCGGACGGTCAATGACATTGCCACCATAAACGATTTCACCACCGGCTTTACGAATTTCGCCCAAGGCATGCTTGTAATCTTCCACCGCCCCTTGATTCACCAGTGGACCCATGAGCGTGTCAGCATCTAAGGGATCGCCAATGCGAACCTGTTTGTAAGCGTTCACCAGGGATTTCACCAGGTCATCGGCAATCTCTTCCTGGACAATTATCCGCCGAGTGGAGGTACAGCGCTGACCAGCCGTTCCCACCGCACCAAAAACGATGGCGGGAATCACCAGTTTCATGTCGGCAGAATCATCCACGATGATGGCATTATTACCCCCCAGTTCCAGAATGGTTTTACCGAAGCGTTTTGCCACAACCTCGCCCACATGGCGCCCCATGGCGGTGCTGCCGGTAAAGCTCACCAGCGGAATCCGGGTGTCATTAATCAAGCGCTCACCAATGGTGGAGCCTTTCCCGATTACCAGGTTGAAAATACCCTTCAGGCCGTTCTTCTCCAGCACCTCGTTGCAGATATTCTGAACAGCCACGGCGCAAAGCGGAACGGAAGATGATGGTTTCCACAGGGTGATATCACCGGCAATCGCCGCGATAAACGCATTCCAGGCCCAGACAGCTACGGGAAAATTAAACGCTGAGATAACACCCACGACACCCAGGGGATGCCATTGCTCCATCATACGGTGCTGCGGCCGTTCTGAGTGCATGGATAATCCATATAGCATACGGGACTGGCCCACAGCAAAATCAGCGATGTCAATCATTTCCTGTACTTCGCCATCACCTTCGGCCTTAATCTTACCCATTTCCAGCGCCACCAGACTGCCCAGGGCATCCTTTTTCGCGCGGAGTGCTTCGCCCATCTGCCGCACGATTTCACCCCGTTTCGGAGCCGGCACCTGACGCCATTCCAGAAAAGCGGCTTCCGCGTCGGCCAGAACTTTTTCGTAATCCGCTTCCGAACACTGATTCACTTTCGCAATCAGCTCACCGGTGGCCGGATTGACGGACGCCAATACACCGGCATCCGATGTGGTGGACCATTGGCCGGGACCGGAACAAGCCCCCGGATTGATCGTTTCGATACCCAGTTCCTTCAAAAATTCATGCGCCATAATCTGCCCTCGTTTCTTTTAACCTTTTCAGTCGTCTTTCTGGTCAATCTAATGAAATTTCCTGCTCATCAAATGCCACACCCAGTTTCTCCAATTCCGTCAATACGGGCTCGTAAATTTCCGGGATTACCGGAATCTGGACACCGGTGGCAGTGATCTGTCCGCCGGCGATGAGCTTCACCGCAATACCTACCGGCAGAGTAACGGTACGCGCCATGGCGGTGTGACCATCCGGGATTCCAAAATCTTTCAGTGTGGAGAGGTATTTTTTTCGCCCGTCCGGAAAATCGGCTTCAAATTCATGATGCAGCACCACCATATCCCGCTCACCGGGCGCGTAGGACATTTTTTCCAGCATCAATTCTGTGAGACAATCGATGGGTGTCTGTGCCTGCCATTGCCGGTTCTTAGCATCAAACAATCCCAGCCACTGAAGGGCGCTCATCTCAGCGCCGCCTTCATCAAGTTGGAATTTTCCCGCGACTTCGGTTTCCAGGTCTGACGCTGAAAGTCCTGAAATTTTCGCTGTGAGCGCTCGCGGGGAGAAATTGGTACCCATTTGGGTTTCTGCATCATTCAGAAACCCAAGTTTTTTAACAACATCCATGGTTTCACACCAGTTGGCATTGCGGAGCGTACCCCGGAACATGGTTTGAATGCCATCCAGACCATAGGTATTGATGTAGCTCAGGGAGTCGCGGTTTGGGTAGGTCTGATAAACCTCACCGGAAGGCAGTGTCACCTCCCAATTGTGCTGAAACAGCTCGTCACCCACAACATCCACCTGCTCACCATCTTTCAGATAATGGGCATCGTTTTTCCCGGCCAGGAGAACACCTTTGGGACTCCAGGAAAACTTATAACCGAAAGGATTGTTGTTGGCTTCAGGGGCTGGCAAACCGCCACAGTATGAGTAGAATCGGCTGACAGTGCCCCCTTTTGCGAGAATTGCGTGGATAATGCGCATGGCCGTCATATGATCAATGCCCGGATCCAGTCCGATTTCATTCAGCAGGATGATCCCCGCTGCACGCGCCGCCTGGTCCAGGTCCCGCATTGCCGGTGAGACATAGGAGGCTGTCACCAAGGGGACTTTGGCTTTAATACAAGCCCGTGCAACGGTGGGATGGAGTGTGTAGGGCACTAAGGATACCACCACAGATGACGGGTTTATCAATTTCTGTAATGCCTCCTCATTCCCAATATCCAATTTCACCGCTTTCCCATGGGAATGACCTTTGAGTAATTTTTCCGCATGACCCACATCAATATCAGCCAGGGTGACCCGAAAATCATTGTCATTCAAAAGGAGTTCCACAATGGGGCCGGAAACCAGGCCGGCGCCCAGAATGAGAATTTGGTGTGTCATTTCAGCCATTGAAAAATCCAATCGTGTGCCTGTCAGTTTCCAGATAATTGGCCAGATATTCGAAATCGGGTGTGAGGCGTCCCTGATGGGTAATGACAGCTCGTTTCAACTCTGGTGGGAGGCTTAGCTCCTCAAAGGGCTTGCTGTAATCGCATTTTGCCAACGCCGGAATAAAGGGCATCAGTGCCTCACCAAACGCCCGGGAAGATTCCCGGGGCAGTTCGGTAGGAAGATTATCCACGGCCATGATAACAGGGCCGCGCCCTTCCACTCCCATCTGGCGCCGATCCTCCTCCGGCAAATAGACATAAACCGGATCGCCGCTATCGGTGGCGCCCACATTGCATTCAATTGCGCCCTCAATGTCACAGGAAATATCGCCAATGACTTTGAGCTTGGGATTGTTACGGTAAAGCTTCCAGATGTCATGCTTGGTCACCAGGCGCGGGTAAATCGTATCCCAGTAGATGCAATTCACCAACACCGTTAAAAAAGGTGTGTATTGATCGAAAATCGAGACGTACCGCTCGGGAAACTGGTAGTATTCCTGGAGATTGAATTTTCCGTCATAATGTCGAGGTCGTACCAGATGTTCTTCTTTAAAGACAACCTTATAAAGCCGGTTGGCTGATTTACGGGCCGCCACACCGGGCAGATCATCGGGCTCAATCTCTTCATGGGGCAGAATGTCGAAAATCTCCTGCGCTCCTTTGGAAACATTGCCATAACCGGTAAATCCAACAATTACCGGCGGGATGGTTTTCAGGAAATCTGGCAGTCCCTCGCTCAAGAGCTGTAAGACCGATTTAATCTCGTCAGAGTGGCCATAATCCTTGGCGGTTTTTAGTTGAGCAAGAGGCGTTTCCAAGCCTTCCGCCTGCCAGCGTTGACCCAATGACCAGAGAGAATCAATCATCCCTGCCATTCCGGCATGACGACCAAAGAAGACAAGCCGACGCCCCGAATCATCCTTAATTAATTCATAATCAATTAGAGTGGCTTCATCGTCCAGAATGCGCTGCAGCATGGGCATATTATACGCCTGGCCTTTGATGGTATGAGAGAAGAACAGATAGGTTTTCCGGGGTCGCAGATAGGGAATCGGCACCTCTTTTACACCCAGGATGATGGGAGTCTCTTCCAGGTCATCTGCTATCTCAATATTCAGATCGGTAAATTCCTTTTCACCAAAGACGCGCTGTTCGGAGGGCATTATCACAAATTGGAGGTGGGGATTTTCAGATTGGAGTTTCGCAATTTGGTCAGGTGTGAGGGGAATGCGTGATTCCCACTGATTTTTGGTCTCTTTCAGTATGCCGATTTTTACAGCCATGAACATCCTTTCATCCGGTTTGAGCTTGGGGCAGATTTGCCTGGAAAAAAGCGCGGCAAATATAGACTGGCCCCTCAGGGGCTCCAAGCAAATCCCAAACCAGACGGAGCGTCTGCGAGCTCGTTACTGGTCGCATTCACATTAATCAATCCGTTTTTGAGGGAACTTTAGAGAAAAATATAAATTTTGGCATCCGTCGTGCCCGGTGCGTTATGCCAGTCCATCCAGCACACCCCTGACTTTCCGGGTGAGTTCCACTGGTGAGAAGGGTTTCCCGATAAAATGGACACCTTCATCCAACACCCCGTGCTGCACGATAGCATTATCCGTGTAGCCGGACATGTACAGAACGGGTAAATCGGGTCGGGCATCTCTGGCAATTTTACCTAATTCCTTCCCGCTCATCTCAGGCATCACCACATCGGTAAGTAACAGGTCAATCGTCTGGGCTTCATCCCGTAGCCATTCCACCGCCATGGGTGCCGATTCAGCAACCAGCGCCGTATATCCGGCTGATTCCAGAATGAGCCGGGCGATTTCCCGTACCTTTTCTTCATCTTCCACCAACAAGATGGTTTCCGTGCCGACTTTCATATGGGTATTACGTTTAATCGTGCGTTTCTGAATCTTATCCCGAACCCGCGGCAGGTAAATTTTAAAAGTCGTGCCGGCACCCGGCTCGCTATAGGCATTAATAAAGCCCTCACTTTGCTTGATAATGCCAAATACTGTAGCCAGTCCCAAGCCGGTCCCCTTTCCCTTTTCTTTGGTCGTGAAAAAGGGCTCGAAAACCTTCTCCATGATCTCCGGTTCCATTCCGGTACCCGTATCACTCACTGCAATGCGAACATACTCGCCTGCAGGAATTGCGTAATGCAGATGGGAATAATCCTCTTCCAGCGTCACATTTTGGGTTTCTACAGTCAGTTTACCACCGGTGGGCATGGCGTCACGCGCATTCAGCGCCAAATTCAGAATCACCTGCTCAAATTGTCCGGTATCAATTTTAGCCGGCCAAATGTCAGCGCCGGCATTAAAGACCAGGTCAATATCTTCACCGATAATTTTACGCAGGAGTTTTTCCGTATCGGATAAAATGCTGTTGATGTTCACAACCCGCATTTCCAGAATCTGTTTCCTGCTGAACGCTAACAGGTGTTGAGTCAGGGATGCGGCCCGACGACCCGCATCGTGAATGTCTTTAATTTTGGGTAAAATGTCGCTCGATGGGGGTAATTCCATCATCAACAGCTCAGAGTAGCCATTAATAATGCTAAGCATATTGTTAAAATCGTGAGCAATGCCACCGGCCAGACGCCCGATGCTCTCCATTTTTTGAGCTTGCATCAATTGGGTTTCCAACAATTTGCGGTCGGTAATATCCTCCACTGAACCATCATAATAGAGCGAGTTTCCCTGCTCATCCCGCACAACGCGGGCGCTTTCTCTCACAAAAATCGTACTGCCATCCTGGCGGATCCAATGGGACTCCAATCCGGAAACCGCGCCCTCCGTTTCAATTTTCCTGACAAATTCATCCCGGGGATAGGTGGGTGAAAAACCTTCCTCTTTTAAATCTATTTTTGCCAGTTCCTCGAACGATTCGAATCCCAACATTTTAACCAGTGTGGGATTGGCCATGAGAATCCTACCTCCCGGCGTGGAGCGATACAGGCCAATGGTGGTATTCTCATACAGCGTCCGAAAGCGTTCCTCGCTCTCCCGTAACGACATTTCCATCTGTTTCTGTCTGGTGATGTCCCGTGCAACACCACGCACAATGGGCTCTGAAACGCCATCGGTTCGCAGTGTGTTGCGATACTCCCAGATATAGCGCTCACCCGATTTAGACTGGACAGCCATGAGACCTTCTGCATGGCCATGCTCCACAATGGTGTTGATGTAGTCATCCCAATCATCCCGGTATTTCGGTACAATTGCATCCTTCAGATTCATTTTAAGGAGCTCAGACTCAGCATATTCCAATTGCCGCACAACCGCCGGATTCACGCTCAACAACCGTCCATCCAGGGCATGGGTACAAATCAAATCCTGGCTGTGCTCAATAAGATCCCGGTTGTGCTCCTCGCTGTGGCGTAATTCAGCCAGCAATTCTTCCCGCTCCGTCACATCACGAATCAGTGCCAGAAATCCAGTAACATTCCCTTTGGAATCCCGGATGTATTGGGCGCTGGTTTCCCCCACAAAGCTGTCACCGGATTTCTTTTTATAATGAATGGTGGTGACAAACCCCAACTCATCCATGTGCTTCCGCAGCTCGGCACCCATAGTCTCAAACTCATCGGGGTTCTGGTACACCTTCACCGTGGGGTGCCCTTTAATTTCCTCCAGAGAGTATCCAAACAATTCTGAGAATGCCGGGTTGCAATCGATAATCATGCGGCTGGTGTCAGCAACCAGAATTGCATCCCGCAGCGAATTATAGAGCTGTCGGTATTGATTTTCTATAGTCTGCCTTAATTCCTCCGCGCGCTTGCGTTTTGTAATGTCACGGAAGACGCACAAGACATATTCGGGTTTATCGTGGAATTGGACATAGGCATTGGAGATTTCAAACCACCGGTTTTCACCATTATGCAATTCCAGTTCCCGGGTATGGCGTTCCGGGATAGTGTGATTCTGAAATCGCTCCTGATGTTTGCGAATGATACGGTCATGATCTTTGCCATACATGACTGACAGCGGCTGACCTTCCACTTCAGACTTTGCCAGTCCCACCATTTCACAAAAGGCTTGATTGACCTCCACCACAGTGCCATCACCGTCGGTTAGTCGCATACCGTCTTTGGTGCTGTCCCAGATGAGCCGGTAGCGTTCTTCGCTCGCCCGAATCGCGTCTTCGGCGATTTTCTCAGCCGTGATATCGGTGATAAATCCTTCCAGCCTTTGCAATTCATCCTGGTCATTGAAAATGCCACTGCCCCGCTCCCAGACCCAACGTTCATCACCATTTACGGTTATGATGCGATAAGTTATTGTATATGATTTTTTCTCAGCCAGAGATGCCTGAATAGTGTTCCAGACATACGCCCTGTCATCCGGATGAATCAAATCACCAAACGCGATCGTCCTGGTTTCTGTAAATTCCCGGGGAGCGTATCCGGTGAGACTTTGGACGCCTTCGCTAACATAGATCATGGTCCAGTCCGGGTCATTATCGCAGTGATAGACCAAACCGGGCAGGTTGTTGATTAGAACCGATAGCTGGCGTTGGCTCTCAAGTACCTTTTCCTGAGCTTGATATTTTTCCGTCTCATCCCGAAAGGTGAGGATTACGCCCTCAATGTCCCCTTTTGGTGTTCGAATCGGTGCTGCACTGTCAGCGATATGGTACGCTTCCCCCGCCCGGTTCAAGAGGATTGTATGGTTGGCCAACTCCACGATTTTATTGGAGGTAAGGACGTTTTGAACCGGATTGCGGAGTGGCTTTCTGGTTTTGTGATGAACAATTCGAAAGACTTCACTCAATGACTGGCCGAGAGCCTCCTCTTCCTTCCAGCCGGTAAGTTTTTCTGCTACCGGATTGATTTGTATAATCTTACCCTGCCGGTCGGTAGCTATCACCGCGTCTCCAATAGAACGCAGTAAGGTTGTTGCGGATTCCTGAGCGGAACGGAGCTTCTCGGACAATTCGAGCTGCTTCTTGTAATATGCCGCCCGGCGGTGGCGCCACAGCAACGCGAGCCCCAATCCTAATGCCAGAATAAGTGCGCTGACCTGAAAAATCACCAAAGTGAGCCGCTGCTGAAGGGGCTCCAAAATCTCAGACTCGTCAATTTTGGCAACGAGATACCAGGGTGTCTCCGGGACATCCAGCAGGTAAGCCATAACCCGCTCACCCCGGTAATCCACTCCCTCCACAAGCCCCCTTTCACCAGTTACCGCCATGATGGCCGGTATGTCAGTTTCGTGAAGGGGTATTTCTCTGTCGAGTATTGCCGATGAATCGAACCGTAATTGGCTCAAAAAGGTGACTACATTATTATTGCGTTGCACCAGTAATGATTCTGCCGAACGCGTTTTAATGGGCCAGAAATTCAGCAAAGGGTAAATATTACGCTCCGGCAACATTATTAAAACCAGAAGCGCGAATGGTTTTTTAGAACTATCTGTATCAATGAGCGGAATAATGATGCTCAAATGCGGTTTTCCGCCCGAATCATGTTTATGGATACTCCAAGTTGTGATATGGCCGCGATTAAACAGAACAGACAAGCTATCCTGTAGAATTTCATCCACCAGGGTAAATCCATCGGTGGTGGGGTTTAGCATTTGTCGTTTTTGGTCAAGTATAACCACCTGAGCATAATGGTAAATGGACTGTATATCATTCAACCGTTGAATTAATCGCTGGCGTTGTGATGATTCCGGTGGTGAAATCAGCGCCTGTCGCACCAGTCGAATCAATTCAGTATCCCTGTGCAGGACATTGGCGTCTCCCTGCCGTTCATGATACCAGGTGGCGATCTCGCTACTCTTGAATGTAGCGGTGAGGGTTAGTTCCTCAGCCGCATTGAGCTTTAAGTATTGCTCATACTGATCATAATACTGTTTACCTGTGATGATGATTACAGCGGACAGAGTAAAAAAGATCAGGAGGTAGATCCAGGAGTTTCTAATTAGCTCTCCGGTTGTTGTGGTGGAATTTTGCGGAATTTGAATGCCAGTCTCCTGCTCTTGTGATACCATAGAGGAATGTATCCATGGCAGGCGAGCAGGCGCAATATCTTTCTGATCTGAATACCGTTGATAGATGGTAATCGAGCGCCGCTAACCCCCGTATTGGTAGTAAGATTTCTGGCGATAAACACGTTTGGTGCAACCGGCTATCCCGGGATTGTCAGATATATTCTACTCATTCCATAATTCGTATTATATTCTAACATATTTATGTTATGTGCTGTTTTATAGCACTTCGGTCAAGTTTTACCGCATATTTTACACAGCTTTCTATTGCTCGTCCGTAGAGGCACGTGATAAATATCACGCGTTTTTCCCAGTATCTGTGAAACCGGGAAAAGGGAAAATCCAGACTATTACGGGGAAGATGGCTATTATTGTCATGTTTTAAATTAAGGCTCTTCGGGAAATTGAGTGGAAAAGGGTGTGAATCTTGTTTAGTGTAGGGCATGAACGAAAAAGAACTATACACGAAAATCCTGGGGATCGTTCCGCCCTGGGAGATCCGGGAATTGTTACTGGATCTAAAAGAG
>JAIPJR010000046.1 GCA_021734045.1 Fidelibacterota bacterium | reverse complement strand
TGGATATCATCCAGGAAAAACGCGGTGCCAGTTTCCGATTTCCAATCCTGGCGGTAGCAGTGGGTATTTACCTGCCCATCTCCCTTTCTACACCGATTTTTATTGGCGGCATGCTGGCTCACTTTGCTCAAAAGGTTGGGGCTGGTAAGCGGGGGGAAAAAACGGGATTACTCATGGCCTCCGGACTCATTACCGGCGAAGCGCTGATGGGTATTCTTGTGGCTATCCCCATTTTTATCACCGGAAACAAGGACGTCTGGCCCACCATGAGCTGGATGCCAGCAGGTGTGGGCGAAATTGTATTTGTACTGGTGATTATTTGGCTGTTTTACCAGGCAAAACGAAAAATTTAAGTCACTACAGGAGTCCCTATGAAACCGGTTAAACGGGAATTTTTACAGGAGCTTCCTAAAACGGAACTCCATGTTCACCTGGATGGTTCACTCCGGCTGGATACCATTCTGGATCTGGCTCAGAAAAATAAGGTTACCCTGCCATCCACTGACCGGGACACTCTATTCAAAGCAGTAGCTGTTCAAGGGCGGGTTAAAAATCTGGTAGAGTATATTGATAAATTCAAAATCACCCTGTCAGTATTACAAACCCCGGAGGCGCTCCATAGGGTTGCGTTCGAACTGGCGGAAGATTGCGCACAAGAAAATGTGAAATATTTGGAAGTGCGCTACTCGCCTATTCTGCACAACGATATGGGGATGACCCCCATGGAGTCCATTGACGCAGTTCTGGACGGCCTTCAGGAGGCGGAGCGGGAATTTGACATTCGTACCGGCGTCATTATCTGTGGGATTCGCTCTATTTCGCCAGATATATCGCTGCAACTGGCGGAATTGGCTGTGGCCTATAAATATCGCGGTGTAGTGGGGTTTGATTTGGCAGGTGCAGAGGAAAATTTCCCTGCTAAGGACCATGTGGAAGCATTTTACCTCATACGTAATAACAATATCAATGTAACCCTACACGCCGGTGAGGCTTACGGTCCGCCCAGCATCCACCAGGCGATTCACTATTGCGGTGCTAATCGGATTGGTCATGGAACGAAATTAAAAGAAGATGGTGATTTGCTAAACTATGTGAATGACCACAGGATTTGCCTGGAAGTCTGTCTGACCAGTAATCTGCACACCATGTCTGTGGATAAAATCGAGCACCATCCCATCCGGTTTTATCACGACTATGGTCTGCGGGTCACCCTGAATACAGACAATCGTCTTATCAGCAATACCACACTGCTCGATGAATATATGTTAGCTCATAAAACTTTTAATTTTAACATGTTGGATTTTAAAGACTTCATCATTTCCGGCTTTAAGAGCGCCTTCCTTCATCACCGGGAACGCACGCTGATGATTAAGCGGGTTGCGGATCAGATTGATGACTATCTGGGGATAAAAGAGGCGAAATATTAGGTGTGAACGAACCCAGCTCTGGTATGGCACTAATCCTTATTTACCGGGATTACATGGTTCTCATTTACTGCACACCCAGCACCTGGCGTAGTTTTTCGATTGAATCAACAGGTTCCCGGCAGGCGTAATTTTCACAAATATAGACGGTTGGTCGACCATTGATCGGGACCTGGTCTTTTGTAAAAGGTGCCAATTCGGTCAACAACGCATCCTCAGGATTGCGGTAGAGTAAAACCTTAAAAGGATCGTAGCGGTCCTGAATCAATCGTAACATTTCCTGGGTAGCCGGGTGATTCGGTGGTCCGGTTACCACAATCTCACGAAACCCTGTCCGGCTGATAGTGATGGCTGCAAGCAGCGCTGTAAACCCTTCTGGAACACGCTGCACCTGTTGAGAAAATGCCTGGTTTAATTTTTCAAGCATACTTTCCCACACCGGCTCTCCGGTAATCCGTGCCAGATAGAACAAATTGGCCGCACTCACCGCATTCCCGGACGGATAGGCACCGTCATAAACTTCTTTAGCGCGCGTTATAAGCCGTTCACCGTTTGCGGGCGTAAAAAAGTAGCCGCCCCGGCTGTCATCCCAGAATAATGCATCCTGCGTGCGCTGTAGCGTTACGGCTGCTTCCAGATAACGTGTGTCAAATACAGTTTCGTAAAGCTCCCGTAAGCCCCAGATAAAGTTGGCGTAATCATCCAGAAAGGCAGGGACAGCAGTGCCTGAGGGCGCATAATGGTGCAGCAATGTCCCATCCGTCCTCATCAAATTTGCCAATACAAAATCTGCCACCTCGCGCGCTCGGGTGGCATATTCGGGCCTGCCCAGAACGCGCGCTGCTTTGGCTAGGGCTGCGATGGTGAGTCCATTCCAATCCGTTAAAATCTTTTCATCCCGGTCAGGCCGGATTCGTTTTTCACGCTCCGCCAACAGCGCCTGACGGTCCTGCTCCCAGCGCTGCCACCATTGTTCAACCGTTAAGCCGGAGCGCTCGGCTAATTTCTCCGGTACATCCGACAGGTGAAGAATATTCAGCCCGGTTGGCTGACGGGTCGCCTCTTCCAGAAAATTACCGGAAACCGACAGGCTGAATTCATCTGCAAGCAGGGCGATTCTGGTTTGCCCCACAATGGCTTCAATATCCTCATAGCGCCAAGTGTAGAACTTTCCCTCCTCACCTTCACTATCCGCATCCTCGGCAGAAAAATAGACACCGTCCACAGATCGCATATCCCGCACCAGATAATCAATTGTTTCCGTCACCGTGCGGCGAAACAGGTCATTCCGGGTTATCTGGTACGCATCCGTATAAGCCATCACCAGCAATGCCTGGTCGTACAGCATTTTCTCAAAATGGGGTAAATGCCATTTCCGGTCGGTGCTGTAGCGATGAAATCCGCCGCCGATCTGGTCATACATACCGCCCAGACGCATTTCCGTGAGCGTTTTTACCGCCATAGCCTGAAACGATACATCGCCCGTTATTTGGGTTTGTTGGAGCAAAAAGGTGAGCGTGTGTGGACTGGGAAATTTGGGTGCTTCCCGAAAACCGCCATACTGCGTATCAAAATGGTCCGCCAAATCACGAGCTGCCACATGAGCGGTGGAATCAGTCAGTGCCGGTCCGGCAGGAATTTCCCCGCTCTTTTCAAGATGGTTAATGATTTCGTTGGTGGAATTGTACACACTTTCCCGGGCATTTTCCCAGACATCCCGGATTCTTTCCAGCAGTTCCAAAATCCCGATGCGGCCGCCGCGTGACTCCCGTGGAAAATAGGTTCCCGCGAAGAAAGGCTCCTTAGCCGGTGTCATGACGATTGTAAGCGGCCAACCGCCACTTTTTGTCATGGCTTGACAGACAGCCATATAAACGTGATCCACATCCGGGCGCTCTTCGCGGTCAACTTTAATGCTCACAAAATGCTCATTGAGATAGGCTGCTACTGCCGGATCTTCGAAACTTTCGTGAGCCATGACGTGGCACCAGTGGCAGGTGGAATAACCGATAGAAAGGAAAATCGGCTTATCTTCCTGAATCGCTTTTTCAAACGCCTCGTCGCCCCATGGAAACCAATCCACCGGGTTGTGGGCATGTTGCTTTAAATAGGGACTGGTTTCGTTAACCAGACGATTGGTGTGGATATTTTCCTGATCCTGATTCTCTATGTCTTTATGGGGTTGAGCCGACATTTTCTCCTCTGTAAGGTTGAGCAGGCATATGATTACAGCGAACCACAGCCTTCATTCAGGCGGCCAATATACGTGTTCAGTTGCGGTTCCCCAGAATGATTGTGGAATTGCATCCTTAATCGTCCGGATAAGGTTGTAGATTACAAGGGACCAGGAAGTTGTGTTGCGCCAGGGAGGTTGTAAACCTATATTTTGCGGCTTTTTTCCAGGCCATGGCTTGAGAATATTTTTTGTGTGCTAAGGAGGTTGGACAGTACATGGGCGTGATGAATCAAATGCGAGCGAATATGAAGCTCGTTCTGGGGTTTTTAGTTGTGGTATTCGTTGCCACTATGAGTATTGGCGGTTTGGTAGGTGGTGCGGACATCACCGACCTGATTTCAGGTAAAAAGCCCAATGCCTTTACCGTGGTAAATGGTGAAGAAATTTCCTATGAACAATACATGCGGGCGGTGGATCGTGAGCGTGAGAGTTACCGGGAGCGCAGCGGTCAGGAACCTACCGACCAACAGATGAATCAACTGCGTGATCAGGTTTGGGATGCCTTGGTGACACAGGTTCTGATTCGGCAGCAGGTGGAAAATCTCGGACTGACTGCGACGCAGGAAGAAATTACTTATTACGGAACGGAAAATATCCATCCGGTCATCCGGCAGTACTTTTCCGATGAAGCGGGCAATTTTGATTCTGAGCAGTACCAGGCGGCACTCCAGAGCCCCGAAGCGGCCAACTTCTTCCTGGCGATGGAGAACCAGTTGCGAAGTGTAATTCCCATTGAAAAACTCCAACGCCAAATTTTTGCCACGGCCAATGTTTCAGAAGCTGAACTCCGTGAAATTTTCGCTCAGCAGACAATCCCCTACAGCGTGGAATACATTTTTATACGCAACACACTATGGGATGATGAAGCCGCCCAGCCAACTGATGCAGAAATTGCAAATTATTACGACACACACGCGGAAGATTATCAGCAGGCGGAAAGTCGCGTGTTACAATACGCCGCCCAACCACTGACCCCGACCAACCTGGATAGCCAACTTACCTTCGACCGTTTGGTGGAATTAAAGCACCAGATCCGGGACGGGAGACGGTTTGAGGAAGTGGCACAATTAAATTCGGATGATCCTTCCGGGAGTAACGGTGGTTCTCTGGGCTGGTTTGGTAAGGGGCGCATGGTACCGCCCTTTGAAGAAGCGGCATTCAGCGCCAAAAAAGGCGAACTGGTTGGACCAGTTCTTACCCGCTTTGGCTATCACCTGATTCGCGTTGACAGCAGCCGCAACAGTGGCGAAAAGAAAGAGGTGCTGGCCAGTCATATTCTCATGCGCATCACACCTAGTCAGTCCACACGAGAAGCGGTGCGGCAACAGCTTTTCCAGCTCAAATTTTTAGCAGAAGAAATTAGCTTTCAAGCGGCAGCAGACTCACTGGGCATGCAGATTAATGAGACAACGCCATTGAAGCTCAGTGACACATTTATTACCGGGCTAGGTGCCTTTCAGCCGGCCATTTCATTTGCATTTCGTAATACCGTTGGTACAATCAGTGATGTTTTAAGCACCGATACCCACATGGGTTTGTTCCGCTTGGAAAGCATCGTTCCACCCGGTCCCCGGCCTTTGGATGAAGTGAAGGCCAGCATCAAACGCAAACTGATTAATGACAAGAAAATGGTTCTGGCGAAAGCATTGGCCGACTCCATTTATTCTGCAATCGGTGACGATTCGGATCTAAAGACGCTGGCGGAATCCCGCACCGGACTTACCCACCAGAAACCGGCTTCTCTCACTGCAGATAAAGCTCTCCCGGGTGTCGGTAATTTTCCAAAAGTTTGGGGCGCTTTGCGTGCTGCTGAACCGAGCACCGTTCTCCCACCTCAGGAGGTCAGTCGCGGGTATGTCATTCTGAAGCTCAATTCCCGCGGTGCCTTTGATCCGGTGAAATACAACGCCATGCGGAAATCCCTGTATGAAAAAGCTTTGGAAGCGCGGCAAAACGCTGCCTGGACTAATTTTCTGGCTGGTTTGAAAGAGGAAGCGGAAATCATTGACAACCGGGTCAAATTCCTCTGATAGACCTGTAGCGACTCAAAATGATTACAAAGCCCACCATTATCCCGGTGGGCTTTTTTTATTCAGGTTCATGAATGCCGAAACACCGCAGGAAGTTAATTGAACTTCTCCGCACTGCTGATTAAATTGCCGTAAATTTTATGATAAGAACCGAATTGATTGATTAAGATAAAAAAACGGAGTCCCCAATGAAATCATTGACCAGTCGAATTGTCCTCATTCTTATCGTGCTGTTCGTACTGATTCAGCTATTCCCTGTAAACCGCACGAATCCGCCTGTGGAATCAGAAATTGAAGCACCGGATGAGATTCACGCCATTTTGGACCGTTCATGCTATGATTGCCACTCTAATAACACCCGGTGGCCTTGGTATGCGTATGTAGCACCAGTTTCCTGGCTGGTGGCTAGAGATGTGAATCATGGGCGTGAAAATATGAATTTTTCGACCTGGAATGCCTATGATACGGAAGAGAAATCCCATCTTCTGGATGAGGTTTATGAAGTGATTGACGAAGGTGAAATGCCCATGCCCATATATCTGCCACTCCATCCGGAGGCCAAATTAAGCGACGAGGATAAGCAACTTTTGATGAATTGGGCGGTGGAGGCGAATGCGCAGCTTTTCGATCAAACGATTCACGAGGAAGCAGCCGAGCCCACTTCACATGATGAGGCGATGGAGAGTCAGTAATCGTCGAATCTCGAATTGGTTTTTTCAAACTAACCAAAAGCCCGGAAACAACATTTCCGGGCTTTTTTTATGGAGGGATTTATGGGCGTTTTTTTTCAAATCACCGGAAGATCATCCAGGGAATGAAGGTTTTTTGCTAATTCACTTTCCGGCAAAGCCACATCCTCCAAATCACCCTTAAACCAGGCGTCATAGGCTGCCATATCAAAATGCCCGTGACCGCTGAGGTTAAAGAGAATCACCTTCTCCTCCCCGGCTTCGCGGGCCTCTTCAGCTGCTACAATAGCACCCTGAATGGCGTGGGCAGATTCCGGTGCTGGTATTATGCCTTCCGTGCCCGCAAACAGCGTGGCAGCCCGAAAGACATCCACCTGATTATACGCGTACGCGTCTACCAAACCCATCTCCACCACATGACTTAACATTGGTGCCATCCCGTGATACCGAAGCCCGCCGGCATGAATACCCGGTGGCATGAAATCATGTCCCAGGGTATGCATGGCTACCAGTGGTGTCAAAGAGGCGGTATCGCCAAAATCATAGGCATATTTACCACGTGTCAACGTTGGACAAGCGGAAGGTTCGATGGCACGGAATTCTATCGCCTGACCATTGATTTTATCGCGTAGGTATGGGAAGGCCAATCCGGCAAAATTGCTGCCCCCACCAACACAACCAATCACCACATCCGGCTTATCACCGGCTAACGCCATTTGCTTCTGCGTCTCCAGACCGATGATGGATTGGTGGAGCAGGACATGATTTAACACACTGCCCAGGGAATACTTGGTATCATGCCGCCCGGCCGCGTCTTCCACAGCTTCCGATATGGCAATTCCCAGTGACCCCCGACTGGCAGGATCCTCTGCTAGAATCCGGCGACCAAATTGGGTATCCTCACTGGGACTGGGTACCACCTGGGCACCCCAGGCTTGCATCATGCTGCGCCGATATGGTTTTTGATCATAACTCACGCGCACCATGTAAACCTTCACCTCCAAGCCGAAATACTGACCGGCCAGTGCCAGGGAACTGCCCCACTGCCCGGCACCTGTCTCGGTTGCCAGGCGCTTGACACCGGCTTCTTTATTGTAGAATGCCTGGGCGACGGCTGTATTGGGTTTATGACTTCCCGCCGGGCTCACACCTTCGTATTTATAGTAAATCCGTGCCGGAGTCTTCAGCGCTTTCTCCAGAAAGGTCGCCCGGATCAGCGGCGATGGTCGCCATAGTTGATAAACCTCCAACACCTGATCGGGGATTTTTAATTCCGGCTCCTGCGACACCTCCTGCTCAATGAGGGCCATGGGGAAAAGGGGCGCCAGATCATCGGGACCGATGGGTTCACGCGTACCGGGATGAAGGGTTGGTGGCGGGGGTTTGGGTAAATCCGCCATGAGATTGTACCAGGTTTTGGGTATTTCTGATTCAGGTAGAAAGTATTTTTTCACGAAATTTTCCTTTAATCGTTCTGGGTGTCGTTTTTAGACTGCTTCCGGATATAGGCCAGCGCTATCTTAAAGCCGTCATGGCCGTACTTAAGTTCATGGGCGCCACGGGAGATTTTTCCCAGGCTAATGCCCAATCGTTTTGCGATTTCCCGTTGAGGTACGCCATCGGCGAGTAATTTGATGAGTTCCCATCGTTTGCCAATCTCCTCGATTTCATTGGGGGTTAACAGGTCTTGCAGAAATTTTTCCAGTGCTTTCCGGTCGGTATAATCCGCCAGGATCGTCAGGAGTTCGCTATGGAGGTTTGGACGCTTCATTGTTTCGATACAATAGAACATCGAAGTTTAAAAAGCAACTCGGTTTTTCCATATTTTTTTCAGGACAAATGGCATGAGGAGATACAAATATTCTTGAAACTGATGTTTTTCAATTTCACGGGAAAGGCTATATTAACCCAACGATTTGTAAGCTCAGATGCGTAAGCATTTCATTCACAATGTGAGTTGAAAAAAGGGAAGGTCACCTCTATGGATTTCGCAACCATCATTGGGATGATAATTGGAATCTCACTGGTCGCTATCGGTATGTACGATTTCGATGCCGGCTCAATCCCCGGCGCGTTCTTCAATCTGCAAGGTCTGGCCATCGTGTTAGGCGGTACCCTGGCAGCCACCATTATCAATTATCCTGCTTCAACCATCCTCTCCATGGTGCGTGTCGCCGGAAAGGCGCTGGGAAAACAGTATTTTCAAAATCCCCTCTCCGTCATTAATCAATTGGTTGAATACAACAAAATGAGCCGTAAACAAGGTCTCATCGCTCTGGAAAATGTCCTGCCGGACATCGAAAATAATTATATGCGTATCGGACTGGAAAATGCCATTCTGGAGAAGGACGCCAATAAACTCAATAATTTTCTCCAGAATGAGCTCCAGAACATGGTCATTCGCCATCGCAACGGCCAGGAGATGTTTTACAACATGGGTACCTACGCACCTGCCTTTGGCTTGCTGGGAACGGTGATGGGATTGATTTTGATGATGACAACGCAGGGTGAAACCTCTTCCGTTGCCAGTTTTGCTGACCAGGCGCAGGATACCACCGGAAAATTACTCCACGGTATGGGAATCGCACTGGTGACTACATTTTACGGTGTGTTATTGGCGAATCTGATTTTCATACCCATTGCAGGAAAGCTTAAAACCCGGTCCGATGAGGAAGTTCACATTAGCGAAATCATCATGGCTGGCATTCAAAGCATTCACGCCAAAGAACACCCGCTTATCATGGAGGAGAAGCTCCTCACCTTCGTGGATAAGCAAACCCGTGAGCGTCACCGGTCAGCACAGGCGGCAGCCGAGGCCGCTGAAGCAGAAATGCTGGAAATCTAAGCTTCACGTCCATGGCACATCAGATTTTAAGTCTGCGCAGCAGTGGTGGAATCAAGGATACCTCTACCTGGCAGATGACGTACAGCTCCCTGCTCACGGCTGTACTGGCATTTTTCATCATGCTTATTATCCAGGCCGAGAACGAGGTCGCTTCCACCTACCGCTTTGCAGATCGGTTGAAAAACCACATGTTCGAAGAAATTCTCCGGGAAAAGCGCACCCGCAACCTGGATTGGCTTTACGTTGAAAATACAGGGACCAAGGGCATTCGTCTGCTGGTCCCAACTCAGGTTGAGGATCAGGTACTGTTTCTCACCGGCAATGATCAGATTGAATCAGCATTTTTCCCCTATTTACAGCATGTTTCCAGCATTATCAACGGCTTGGAAATTGACCGGATTTATACCGATTATTCCAGCACAGTCGAGCATTTGCGCAGTCTGGGCCAGGACATTATTGTCCAAGTTCGCATCGAAGGACATTCGGACCGCAGACCGATACGTACGAACCGATTTGCTGATAATTGGGAATTAAGTACAGCTCGTGCTTCCCGTGTTATGGAATACCTGGAATTGACCACCAATCTCCCGGCCGATTATTTTGCACTGGCTGGTTATGGTGCATTTCATCCCTTCCGATCCATTAACAATCTGGATGAAAATCGTCGAGTTGAAATTTATCTGGATATTCAGATGGTGGAGAAAAATGGCCGTATCTAAACTCGAAGCCCGCATTACTGATGTTTCCGCCAGAGCACGCAAAGGCTGGCTCCTCTCCTACGGTGATATGATTACCCTGGTTATTACCTTCTTTATCATGATGCTGAACGTGCGAGCGGGCGAGATTACAAAAGTTCATGCCTGGGTAAATTCCAGGTTGGATGATACGACCCGGGAAATTCAACGGGTTGTGGATCTTCTCAATATTAATGTCATTCACATCGACCGCGACAGTAAGGGTGTAAAAATATCACTGAATGATCCGCGCCTGTTTGAGACAGGCAGCGCCGAGCCTCGACTGGAATTGATCTATCAGCTACAAACACTGGGGGCCACCATTAAAAACCTGGACATCGTTAATCTGCGCACCAGTCGCTGGGCACCCTGGTTACGAGAGTTTGAACGCAATGGATTGAGTTGGAATCTTGAAATACGGGTGGAAGGACACACGGATAATGTCCCTCTAATCCCGGGCAGTAAATATCGCGATAATTGGGAATTAAGTGCCGCTCGTGCGCAAACAGTGATGCGACTGCTTCAGGAGTACACCGGATTATCGGGCGAACAGTTTGCCGTAGCCGGATTCGGAGAGCACCAACCCATCGCCTCCAACAATACACCCACAGGCCGGGAGATGAACCGGCGCGTAGAAATCTTCATCAATGCAAGTCTCACCAATCAGCTTTAGCATTTAAACTATCACTTTAAGTGTTTCTGTTATTATTCTAAATATCTGCATGATATATTGATTTAATAGTTCCCGTAAATACTTCGGATGACAATTTCCTCCATTACCACTTCTGCTGGCTGAGCCAGTGCATTTAGAATCGCATTCGCCACAGTTTCGGGCGGGAGCATTTTCTCCCTGGGGAGATTTTCGCTGCCCGGAATCTCATCCCACCAGGTGCTGTTTGTGGCTCCGGGATACACACCAATCACCCGGATTCTGAATTTCCTCAGCTCCTCCCGGATTACTTTGGTGAAGCCGTCTAATCCGAATTTTGTAACGGCGTATCCACTGCCATTACGAAATGGTTGTCGTCCGGCAACTGAGATCATATTCACGATTGTCCCCATCCTCTGGCGCTTCATCCGGTGAATCGCCCCCTGTGTCATGAGGAAGGTGCCCGTTAAATTGGTTGCCACCATCGCCTGCCATTCTTCCAGTGTCAAATCTTCCGCATGCTTAAAATATCCAACGCCCGCATTATTAATCAGTACCGATGGCGTATCCTGTTTTTCATCCAGATGAGCGTAAAATTTTTCGATTTCTTTCGGCTGGGCAATATCCATCGTGTATGGAATGAACTCACTTCTCTTCGGCGGGTCAGGAATCGTCATTTCCGCCTTGTGCCTGGCAAGGCCATATACCACACCATTTTTTTCCAGCAAACCCTCACACAATAAACGACCGATGCCCCGGCTGGCTCCGGTCACAATTATAACCGGGCGATTTGATTTGGACTGACTCATGCTGGTACCCTCCAAAGGGAGTCAACAAAATCATGTTGATTATCGTAGAAATGATGGACTACTAAAAATCCCGCTAGTTTTGCCATCGATTCAATCTCAGCCTCACTGTACTTGAACGAAAATTCGGTGTGAATCGCTTCCCAGGCATCAAATACAAAATTCCTGTCACACGCACCAATATGCACTGTTTGCCGGACCTGGCTCAGGAGAGAACTTTCCACGGCCCCGCTCAGGGGATTATACCAACTATAAAACGCCCAATTATCCAAATCAAACGCTCCCGCTAACTCTCCATTAATTCGGTTGAGCAGATTCAGATTAAATTGAGCGGTAATTCCCTGCTTGTCATTATAAGCTGCGTTCAGCCGCCGCGTGTCTTTTTTCAGATCAAAACCCATGAGTACAAAATCGCCCGGACGCAGAACCTGCCGCAGACGACGGAGAAATACCTTTGCCTTCCCAGGGTGGAAATTTCCAATATTAGATCCCAGGAATAATACCAGCGAAGCGCCACCGACTTGCTTCTCCACCCAATTCAAACCTTGGAAATACTCTCCTACCACGCCCAGCATCTCCAAATCACCACAGCAGGCACTGACCTCCTCTTGCAGGGTTGCCATAGCGCCCGGGCTGATATCAATGGGAATGTACCTAAAATCAATTTTGGCGGACTGTAAGTACTCCAGCAACACCCGGGTCTTACGGCCGTCCCCAGCGCCCAGCTCAATCAGGTTAAACCCCTGGAGGTTCATCATTTCCGCAAGTTGTTGTCGGCTGTTATTGAGTATTTCGTACTCTGCCCTGGTGAGGTAGTACTCCGGCAGATCCATTATCTGCTCAAAAATTTTACTGCCCGTTTCATCGTAAAAATAGCGTGAGGGAATAGATTTGGGGGACTGAGACAATCCCTGCTCCACATCATGCAGAAATCGTTGTCGGGCAGTCTCAGCATTCTGAGCACTTGGTTTTAGGATACGATACGTTTGTTTCATGTCGTAATATGCTGAATTTTAGGGGTTATTAAAGATTATCAGCCAGCCGGATACCGGTAAACTGCCAGCGTTTTTCCGGATGGAAAAAATTCCGGTAGGTCAATCGAATATGATTTTGCGGCGTGGCACAAGATCCCCCGCGTAGAACCATCTGACCGCTCATAAATTTACCATTGTACTCACCCAGGGCATCTGCTGAATGACGATACCCCGGATACGGGAGATAGGCGCTGTTGGTCCATTCCCAGACATCTCCTGTCAGTTGGTAAAAGCCGTTTGCCGTGGCATTTATTGGTGCGGCAGGATGAAACTCTCGATCCTCCAGTAGGGATCCGGCCACATTTTCCACTCCAGATGCCACAACAGCAGCACTCTCCCACTCCTGCTCAGTGGGCAGCCGTTTACCAGCCCAGCTGGCATAGGCTTCCGCTTCATAATAGCTCACATGCGCCACCGGTCGATGCAAATCAACCGGCCCATCACCAGATAATGTCCTTTCGAACCACTCACCCTCGCGTTCCTGCCAATAAAGTGGTGCCTGGATAGCATTGGCCTGCACCCAATCCCAACCGTCGGATAACCAATGTCGAAAATCAGAATAGCCGCCGTCCCGGATAAATGCTAAATATTCTCCGTTTGTGACCGGCCGGTTCGCCAGTCGAAACGGTGCCAGATGGACTTGGTGTCGTGGCATTTCATTATCAAAACAGAATCCTGAATCTCGCGGCCACCCGATTTCTTTTAACCCACCCTCGATTGTGCGAAAATTCAACGGGATGACCTGTTGTTTTTCTCTACCTGAAATTTTTGAACCTCGTGGACTATAGGCCGGCATGACAGGATTTTGCGCCAGGATATACTTTATATCGGTAATCAATAACTCCTGGTGCTGTTGTTCATGGTGCAGCCCTAATATCAGGAGTGCTTTAAGATCCGGATTGGTTTTTACAGCGGCCGTTTTCAGCAAATTGAGTATTTGATCATCAACTGCAGCCCGGTATTGATAAACTTCCGCCACCGTTGGTCGTGATAAATCACCCCGTTGCGGACGATTGAATGGTGTACCCATGGATTGATAATAGGAGTTGAACAGATAATTGAACTGCGGGTTATAGTCCTGATAAGCGCAGAGATATTTTTTAAGAATAAAGGTTTCGAAAAACCAGGTGGTGTGTGCTAAATGCCATTTGGGCGGACTCACATCCTGAATGGGCTGGGGCAGGTAATCTTCCAACGCCAGGGGTCGGCAAAGCTTTTCCGTCAACTGACGAATAGTGGCGTATGATTGCGAAAGGTCTTGGCGCTGCATAATGTGCTTTCAGATAGATGAAGCGATTCGGATACCAGTGGAAAAATCTGTATTCAACTGAATCAGCGGATTAAAATCATTCTCCGGGATTCCCGGTAGAATCCCGCTTTAATGCGGTAAAAATAGACACCTGACCCCAGCGATTTTCCATTCTCATCCCGACCGTCCCACACAACCGATTTAAACCCGGCTTGTTGATATTCATGGACAAGCGTATTCACCACCTGACCCACTGCATTCATGACCACCAGTTCCACCTCGCTGGCTTCAGGCAGGCTATAGCGAATCGTTGTTCTGGGATTGAAAGGATTGGGATAGTTTTGGTGCAGGCGGAATTCTCGCGGGATGGCCGATCGGACATTATTCCCCACAAAGGGTGATAACTGCCTGAAAAGCAGAATCTCGTCCCCCGTAAATGCAACCGCCAAAATATCCAAATCACCATCAGAATCCACATCTGCTGCCTGAACATACCGGGCACGCGCATTATCATTGGTAATTGTGTTTTCGGTGAGGAATTCGCCTCCGCCGGCATTTTCAAACCAGACGATTCGCCCATCTGTAGTGCTGGAAGAGAGCACATCCAAATCACCATCCGCATCCAGATCAGCCGCACTCACGGCCTCTGCACCGGTGACCGTGGTGCTAATCGTCACCTGATTGCCAAACACACCCCGTCCGTCCCGGTTCCGGTACCATGCAATTTTACTATCCTGAGAGGAGACAGAGAGCACATCGACAAACTTGTCGCCGTTCAAATCCGTAGCCACAGCGGTTGTGGGGCCTGCTACCATGTTCGTAATAACCTGGGCACTGGAAAAGCGTGCAGCGCCATTGAGATTCACGAACCAGCTTATTTCATTCTCACCAGAACAGGCTGCCAATACATCAATATCACCATTATGATTCAAATCCCCCACCGTAACCCAGAGGAAAGGATCAGGTGAATGCGCGATGGGTTGTGCTTCAGAGAAATTTCCCCTTCCATCACGATTTTTGTACCAGGTCAGGTAACCACCCTGGCTGCCTGCACCCGCAGTCAGTACGTCCGTCTTACCATCCCCATCCAAATCTGCACAAGCGGCCCAGTGAACGGGCTGGTTAATAGCAGGAATGGTGCGGGGCGCTGTGAAACGCCCGATCCCATCCACATTTTCGAACCAGACAAATTGTGATGTAGATGCTAAAACGGCATAAATATCCCGGTCACCATCATCATCCATGTCCTGAATTCCCACGGTTATCAGTGAGTCAGCTCCGTCGTGCACAACAATTGGTGGACCGTACGTTCCCCGGTCGTCAAGATTTTCCAGCCAGGCCAAGTAGCCGCTGCTCTGGGATGTGGTAAAAATGTCAGTATCACCATCTAAATCCATGTCAAACGACCATATTCGGTCCAGATTGACAGCAGACCTGGTGACAACCTCCGGATGGGCAAAATAGGGTGATGAAGGTTGCGGGCGAAGGATATTTAATCCACTTAAGCTTTGATAGTAAGTATTCTCTGTAACGACTTCAACATGGACGAGCCCATACATACCTCCAGGGAGCAGGACGCTCACCTGGCCAGACTCCAGGGTGTTCACACGCACCGATTCGCCATTCATGAAGACCTGTGCGTCGTCATCCGGCATGATGCCCGGGCAGAAGATGGTAACCATACTACCGGGAATTCCCGATTCGGGTATAATTCTACTCACCGGCATGAACTGTCTATTCTGTACCGATTGGCGAGAAATGATATGGATTCCATCGGAACCACGGTTTTCTAAAGCTGTTTTGCCGGTCGGGTTCTCAATAGCTCCGGGCGTGTTCAACACTTGGGGGTTTTTCAGGAACTGATGGTGGGGGTCAGATGAAGTCTGGAGAGCTGTAAATTCTGGGTTTATGTCTTTACGGGACTCATCCGGCCAGACACTAATCGCGGAATAGATCAGTAGAAAGCCAAAGACAATTACAACGCTGTTTTTCAGTAACTTGACAATTCCCACAATCCAACCTTTCGCCGGGTCCCGAAATCTATCGTTTACGTACTGGGATATCAATTTGAAAACCAACGGTACCGGAGCGCTGAATGGGGTTGATTTTAGGCTTCCATTATTGACTGGTCCCGCTAAACTATCCTTTATGTTTTCCCTGAATGGCGTATCAAAACGCTTCGGCTCTTTCGCTGCATTGCAGCCGCTGGATTTAGACTTTAGGCAGGAACAGACATCTGTTCTGATTGGCCCCAGCGGCTGTGGAAAATCCACACTACTGAAGCTGATGATCCGGTTACTAGAGCCGGATAGTGGTGAGATCCGCTTTGATAGAGAAGCTGTTACACCTGGCAATATTCAGGCTCTCCGTCACCAGATGGGTTATGTGATTCAGGAGGGCGGTCTGTTTCCACACCTGACCGTAGAACAGAATATCACGCTGGTAGCCCGGTATCTGAATTGGTCCGAGTCCCGTATTCGACAGCGCCTGGGTGAACTTTCTGAACTCACCCGGATTCCTGAAAGCCTTTGGCACCGCTTCCCGTTGCAACTATCTGGTGGCCAGCGCCAGCGCGTCAGTCTCATGCGAGCGTTGATGCTGGATCCTAAAGTCCTCCTGCTGGATGAGCCGTTAGGCGCGCTGGACCCTATGATACGGGCGAATTTACAGCAGGATTTAAAGGAAATATTCAATCGGCTGAGAAAAACGGTAGTTCTGGTCACCCACGATATGGGTGAAGCGGCATTTTTTGGTGATGAAATCATTTTAATGCGCCAGGGCAGAATCGTCCAACAAGGCACAATCACAACCCTGGTTAACCAACCAGCCGACCCGTTTGTGAAGGATTTCATTCAAGCCCAACGGCAGGTCACGGTTATCGCGGAGAATGACCAGTGATTGCGCGTTCACTCATCGGGTTCTGCATAATGATGCTCGCAGCGCCCCTGTTGGCAATAAAACCAGCAGGTGAACCCATTGTTGTGGGCTCCAAAAAATTCACTGAGTCGGTAATCCTGGGCGAAATCATCACACAAACCGTGAATCAGACTTCCTTTGAAGCAATTCATCGCAGAGAGTTGGGTGGTACGCGGGTTCTGTGGAACGCGTTACAGGGCGGTGATATCCAGATCTATCCTGAATACACCGGCACAATTCGCGAGGAAATTCTGTCCGACCTTTCGGTGGCACCAGGAATGGCTGCACTTCGCGATAGTTTAAGGAACCAGGGCATCGGCATGCTGGCACCACTGGGCTTCAACAATACTTACGCATTGGGAATGCTCTCCCAAACAGCTGATACGCTGAATATCAACCGAATATCTGATTTAAAACGATTTCCCGATCTGGTGTTGGGATTCACCAATGAATTCATGGATCGTAGTGATGGTTGGCCGGGTTTGAAACGTGCGTACCAACTCCCCCATTCAAATGTGCGAGGATTAGATCATGATCTGGCATATCGTGGTCTGGCGAACGGCAATATTCATGTTATCGATGTCTATTCAACGGATGCGGAAATTGACTATTACCAGTTGAAAACGCTGGTGGACGATCTGATGTATTTCCCTGAATATCAGGCTGTTATCCTATATCGCTTAAATCTCGACACAGAAGCACCTGGGCTGATCTCGAAGTTAAAATCTCTGCTGGGTACGATTGATGCCGCCACCATGAGCCAATTAAATGGTCGGGTGAAATTAGAACGGCAACCGGAAGGTGTGGTGGCCTCTGAGTGGATAAACGACACGTTTGGTATTACCTCACAAGTAGTGATAAAAAATCGCTGGCAACGGATTTGGGAGCGCACGGTTGAACACCTGTTTTTGGTGGCAATCGCACTGGGTGCGGCTATTCTGCTGGCATTACCGCTGGGTATCTGGTCAGCTTATCATCCCAAAACCGGTCAGGGAATTCTGGCCGTTGTGGGTATTATTCAGACCATCCCGTCCCTGGCGTTGCTGGTGTTTATGATTCCCCTGTTGGGAATCGGCGGACCGCCGGCCATTTTTGCGCTGTTTCTGTATGGTCTGTTGCCCATCGTGCGTAATACCTATACGGGTCTGAAAAGCATTGAACCGGGGATTCAGGAATCGGCTCTGGCCCTGGGTCTGCCATGGGTTGCAGTGCTATGGAAAATCGATCTGCCATTGGCGTCACGGGCTATTCTGGCGGGCATTAAAACTTCGGCTGTCATTTGTATCGGGACGGCAACATTGGGAGCCTTAATCGGTGCTGGTGGCTATGGTCAGCCGATTCTTACCGGCATTCGCCTTGATAATATGGGGTTAATTCTGGAGGGTGCTGTTCCGGCCGCAGTTATGGCGCTGGTTGTCCAGGGGCTGTTTGAGCTATCCGAGCGCTGGCTGGTCCCAAAAGGGATTCGCCTGAAAATTTCCGACTGATCTTATCTCACCGGTTGGTGGCTTCAATACTCTGCTTACGCTCCAACGCTTTTTTCTTCACAATTTCAGCAATCTCAAAATCCCGCTTCTCTTCGTGGGTTTCCACCAGCAACTCCGGTATGCGGACAGGTTTTTCCTCCCCATCCAATGCCACCATATTAAAATGGGCTGTTGTACAGTGGCGCCGATCGCCGGTGAGAAAATTCTCTGCCATCACATCGATTTTTACAACCATGGAGGAACGTCCGACCCAAACCACCCGGGCAGTGGTTTCAATGCGCTCCCCAACCCGTACCGGTTCCTTGAAATGCACCCACTCGGTTGAGGCAGTCACCACCAGATGGCGGGCGTAGCGTGAAGCAGCGATGCCGGCCATTTTATCCATGACCGCCATGATTTTCCCACCAAACATGGTCCCGTGGGCATTGGCGTCATTGGGAAATACGATTTCCCAGGAGCTGACGCATTCTGATTTTTGTTTCTTCGTTTTCATGCTTCAAATCTCGGTGGAAATCGGTGAGAAAAAAGCGAAAGTCAGCAGGTGATTTGAAATTATCAAGGTATGTAAAAAACCCTCATCCACCAGCGGTGAACAAGGGTTAAGGGGGGTGTGGAGCATAACGGGATCGAACCGTTGACCTCTTGACTGCCAGTCAAGCGCTCTCCCAGCTGAGCTAATGCCCCGGCGTTATGCATTGAGACCGGGTGTTTCTTCCAAATAACACGCGTCTCAAATTTGTCGAAAAGCGCGCTAAGATAGGCTGAGCCCCACGTTGAATCAAACGGTTTTTTTCGCCCCCGAATTTCTTAAAAATAAGAGGTCACACGACCCGGGAATTCCGATATACCTTGATATTCTTATGTTTGAGAATTTACTTATCCCGAATGCGCGATGGTCGTCTAACATTTCGAGAATTTGCTGTTAAACTCAGGATTGGTTGGTTTTTACTGGCTGCCATGACCATCGTAGCCTTCGTCTTCGGCGTATGGGAAATCCTGGAGCAGAATTTCCTGAAAGACACCACCCCCCACACCATTCACTACCTCTTTATCACCCGCGGGCTGGTGGTCGCGCTTTTGTTGGCGGGCTGGGCAGTATGGACCATTTTCTACTTTCGCGCCCGATTTGAATCCGAGCTGGCGGTATCCGAAGACCGCTTTCGGAACATCGTGGAAAATTCTGCCGACGCCATTATAACCATCAGCAAAGACAACCATATTCTGAGCTGGAATAAAGGTGCGGAGAACATTTTTGGCTGGAGCAGTGAGGAAATCCTCGGCAAACCCATCGGCATTCTTATCCCCGAAACGCTCTTAAAGTCGGGCGAATTACTTTGTCTGGCTTATGGCATTCAACATGCCGGATTTGTAAAAAATTACAGCACTGAGCGCATTCGGAAAGACGGGCAAATTATACCCGTTCATTTAACCGAATCGGTGTTGCATGACTCGGAAAATCAGGTGATCGGTCGTTCCCAGATTATTCGTGACATCTCCGAAGTAAAGAAGATTGAGCATCAAATGCGTCAGTCTGAACGTTTGGTGACACTGGGACATTTAGCCGCCGGCGTTGCACATGAAATTGGCAATCCACTCACGTCGATTTCCTCCCTGGTTCAACTAATGGAACGGCGTTCCAAAAATGCGGAGACGAAAGACCAACTGGCGCGCATTCGCGTGAATGTGGAGCGCATCAGTAAAATCGTGCGGGAACTTGTGGACTTCACCCGCCCCAACCTGACCCAAGTCAGCCGGGTTCAGGTGAATGATGTTGTTGAAAATGCTGTTGGACTACTGCGTTACGATGAACGGACTCAGCAGGTGGACATTCATCTGGATCTGGATAAGAAGTTATCCCAGATAAAAGCATCACCGGATAAATTGCACCAGGTCATTGTAAATCTGGTTATCAATGCGCTGGATGCCACCCGCGAGAATGGCAGTAAAATCTGGATTCGCACCGCCAATCAAAATGATGAAGTCTGCATAATGGTCAAGGATGATGGTATGGGCATGACCAATTCTGTGGCAGAAAAAATATTTGAGCCCTTTTTCACAACCAAAGAGGTGGGTAAAGGAACCGGACTCGGACTCAGTGTGAGTCACGGCATTATTAAAAGTATGAAGGGAAGCATCACGGTTATGAGTGAGCCAGAAAAAGGGACCACCTTCACAATTCGACTACCGATGGAGAAAACATGAGTTACATGATTCTAATAGTGGATGATGAGCAGGAAATCAGGGAATCGCTATCGTTAATCCTGACTGAAGAAGGATTTTTATGCGATACGGCCGACAATGGTGAGTCAGCACTGGAAATGCTGGAAAATACTAATTATGACATCGTCATTTCCGATTTGAAAATGCCCAAGCTGGATGGTTTGACATTACTGAAAAAGGCGCGGGAGATCGCGCCGGATACCTTTGTGATTATGATTACTTCCTATGGCTCCACCGAAAGCGCTGTGGACTCCCTGCGTAATGGCGCCGTGGATTACATCCTCAAACCCTTGGATTTTGACGAGGTCATCGCCCGGGTGAAGAATCTGGCGAAACACAAGGATCTGATTCGCGAAAATAAATTCCTGCGGAGTGAAATTTCAGCTAAATACAACTACGAGAAACTGATCGGTGAGAGTAAATCCATGAAGCGGATTTATGATCTTATTGAAAAAGTAGCGCCTTCCACGTCCACCGTCCTCATCTCAGGTAAATCAGGCACGGGTAAAGAACTGGTCGCCCGGGCGATTCACAGTCGCTCCGATCGCACCAATAAGCCGTTTGTGCCTATTAATTGCGGTGCGATTCCCGAAACTCTCTTCGAATCGGAGTTGTTCGGGTACAAAAAGGGTGCTTTCACCGGCGCAGCCAAGGATAAAGACGGCGTATTCAAAGCCGCCCAGGGCGGAACTCTGTTTTTAGACGAAGTGGGAGAAATTCCACTCCATGTCCAAGTCAAACTGCTGCGGGTGATAGAAACCAAGGAGGTGAAACCGCTGGGTAGTAACATCTCCCAACCCATTAACATCAGGCTCCTGGCTGCCACGAACCGAGATCTGGCAAAAGAGGTGGAAGATGGCAATTTTCGGGAAGATCTGTATTACCGCCTGAATATCATCGAAATTCATCTGCCCTCCCTATTCGAACGGAAAGATGACATCCCGTTGCTGGTTAACTATTTCATCAACCGCTACAATGAGGAATTGAAGCGTCGGGTCACCGGTATGGACAACGAAGCCATGAAGGTGTTGATGAATTATAACTGGAAAGGGGAAGTGCGGGAACTGGAGAATATCATTGAGCGGGCGGTATTGCTCTGTAATGGCGACCGACTTACAGTGGAAGATTTACCGCAACACACGGTAAAATCGAACGGTATGTCCTACCCGGATAATTTGAAAGAAGCTTCCCGTGCGTTCGAGCGTCATCATATTATGAATATTCTGAACCACCAGAATCAGGATAAAGCCAAAGCGGCGGAGGTGCTGGGAATCGGACTCAGCAGTCTCTACCGTAAGATTGATGAACTCCAGATTGAGCTGGATTAGCTTTTTACAGCGCTATTCCCCCAAACTGATGACAAACTGAGCCAAATCCGATACCTGCTCATCCTGTAACATATTAAAGGCGGGCATAGACGCACCGGGTTTCATGGATGAGGGATTGGCGATCCAGGTTTTCACCTCCTGAATGGAATACTTTTCCCCCGTTTTTGATAAATCTGCGAATCCCGAGGTGCCATCGTCCCCATGACATTGCACACACCGGTACTGCTGAAAAAGTTGTTTTCCCCTGGAAATTGATGCCTTATCCAGACCCGTTTTCGTTTTTTGTAACGCGTCATTCCCACAGGTCTCTAACAGGAGCAAGATGAGTAAAGATACCAATACAGACACAATTTTATACATGACCAAGTCCTTTCATTCTATTGATAAACAGAGGGTAGATGATGGGTCTTTCCATGGAGTGAATATTGCTGTCACGAAGTACAATGACAAGATTGAATTTGAATATGATTTTTCAGGAAAAGAATTAACGGAGGCATAATGTCCAAAGCACAACACGAAAATGTAATCATTATCGGATCCGGTCCGGCCGGACTCACCGCTGCCATATATGCAGCCCGCGCTGATTTGAATCCTCTGGTCCTTGAGGGCAATCAACCGGGCGGTCAGCTCACCATTACCACGGAAGTAGAAAACTATCCCGGTTTTGTGGAAGGCATTCAGGGGCCCGAACTCATGGAGGTTTTCCGGAACCAGGCTCAGCGTTTCGGCGCCCAGACAAAATTTGAACATGTGACCAAAGTGGATTTCTCCGAGCGTCCGTTCCGTGTCTGGGTTGGTGATAACTTGTACACCAGCGACGCAGTTATCATCTCCACCGGTGCCAGCGCTAAATGGTTGGGACTGGCGTCAGAGAAAAAGCTCCAGGGATATGGCGTTTCCGCCTGCGCTACCTGTGACGGATTTTTTTTCAGGGACAAAAAGGTAATTGTGGTAGGTGGCGGCGATTCAGCCATGGAAGAGGCCACTTTCCTCACAAAATTTGCATCCAAAGTGTATATCGTGCACCGGCGGGATGAATTCCGGGCATCCAAAATCATGGAGCACCGGGCAGCGTCTAACCCGAAAATTGAGTTTGTCCTCAATTCAGTCATCACCGAGATCCAGGGTGAACCAGGTGCAGGGGGCGTCACCGGCGTGACATTGGAAAACACCCAAACCGGTGAAACCCGTGAAATGCCCATTGACGGCGTTTTCCTGGCCATCGGGCACAAACCCAATACCGATCTGTTCACCGATTATCTGCCCACCAATGATGCCGGTTATCTCATTACCAAACCCGATAGTACGGCTACGGATATCCCCGGTGTTTATGCATGCGGTGATGTACGCGATAGTGTTTACCGTCAAGCCATTACCGCCGCCGGTAACGGCTGTATGGCCGCAATTGAAGCGGAACGCTGGCTGGCTGAGCAGGAGATTGTTTGACCATCATATAATTCGGAACAAACAGCAACGATCACAAGGCCGCCTCAGATTTTGAGGCGGTTTTTTTATGACCCCTTACACTTTGCCAAAGGATGACCCGGGAAAGGTTGCGTACAATTCTGTACATCTTAGCAGGATTGAAAATCACAATTAACAAATTCCAATTCACAAACAAGTTCGAATTTTCAAAAATCAATTCTCAAAACGAGGGTCAGGAGGAAGGAAAATGGAAAATGGAGGATGGAAAATCCATGTTCTGGTTTTTGTATCCTGTCATGAAAAGCCTTCCCGGAAAAAGGTGGAATCGCCGCAGCGTGAAACAGCATATCCTGTTTGAAGTCCCCCCAGGGGATCCCCATGGGAAAGCCCGTGGCAATGAAATCTTCAGATGCAGATTTGAAGGCTTCAGTCTGGCGAACATGATAAATGACATAAAATGGGCTTTAGCCCAATTCGGGGAAATCACAAATCCCAAGCATCAAATAACAGACAAATTCAAATTCCCAAACATTAATTCTCAAAACGAGGATAGTTAGGGGCTAAAACCTCGTTCCGAGTCTACGACCATAATCCACGACATGCCCCGAAGGGGTCCCCATGGGAAAGCCCGTGGCAATGAAATCCTGTAAATTTCTCTTTTAAGAATGCTGATGTACTTTGGAAAAATAAAACCGGCTTCTCACGGAACGCGATATATCATCGCCCACTCTTCCGGCTTCTCGATGGTGGCACCAATCAGCGGCGCCAACAAGATCACAGGAGCACCGTAATAAATCGCACCTGCTAAAAAACAGCCATACGTGGGGGCTTCTGATTCTCTATCGCATATAGCTAAGCCTGTCAGACCACCCAGTAACGCTCCCACCATGCCTACCAAAACACCTTCCCGCACGTAACTCCCGGGACCATTTTGCATTGAAATTTCCCAGGAGGTCACAGAATCGATTGGGAGAGTAACGCTTTGATTTGATTCCATGGCCAGGGTCACAACATCTGAAGATTCCCCGGTCAGTTGAGCCCGACCGATATACACACTCTCCCCCACGGTAATTCGCGATCGCATGGCATTCAAAACCATCAGTTGGGGAATACCTGAATCCAACGTGAACCGGTTTTGTGCCTGACCGCGTAATTTTCTATTGATGTCGTAATTTTGAGAAAAGAATAAGCTATATTGACAAGCAGTAAGGTGTAAGGGTCGAATCGACCGGAACCTTGCTACTTGATCCCGGAACCATCTCCTAAAAGGAGGTAAGGTGAG
>JAIPJR010000045.1 GCA_021734045.1 Fidelibacterota bacterium | reverse complement strand
GGTCTTGTTTGTCCATCTTTAGAGTATTTCCCATCTCTTTGGCTCCCTTTTTTTATTCGGAGAACCTAAAGGTTTTTCTCTCTAGAGGTGGCCTGTTTTCAACTGCCCCTTACTGGCCTATTTTGACTGCCCCCTGACAGATACAGCATAATTTTTCCATTTTTTAGATTCAATCTGGTAGATAAATCACCTTGTTTATGGTGTAGGATGAGTGGGTCTGAATACATGAATTCCCTTGCCTTATCCGTAGAATTCGGGTAGTCTTGATAAAAACAGAGGAAGTAAAAAGACTTATACAATGCCCAGAAAACCCCCTTCTAAGTCACCGGAAACATCTTTGCAGATACTTTTTTGTACGACTGAGTCTGCGCCATTTTCCAAGGTTGGCGGTCTAGCGGATGTGAGCCAGGCTTTACCGGCTGCTCTTACTGGATTGGGTGCCGAAGTAACGGTCATCACCCCACTTTATGGCTCGATTAATCGCCGTGATCTGCCCGATTCGTTGAAAATTATTGCTCAGGGAACAGTCTCACTGGGGGAGTATCGGGAGCGTTCTTTCAAAATCCTGAGTGCAGCCGTAGGGAGCGTTACAATTTGGTTTGTTGAGTCAGCGGAATATTTTGCGCGTTCCGGTATTTATGAGGACGAACACGGGTTCCCCTTTTGGGATAATGGCGAACGCTACATTTTCTTCCAAAAAGTGATACTGGCGATGGTGCGGCGAACCCACTTCCATATCCTCCACGTGAATGACCACCATACTGCCCTGCTACCAGTGTACCTGAAAACAGAGGCGGTGAAAAATCCACCCAAAACGGTCCTGACCATTCACAATATCGGATATCAGGGGCGTTATTCTCCGGATATTCTCAACCTCACCGGTTTGGGATGGGCGGCATTTTATCCCGGCGGGCCGCTGGAATTTCACGGGCAAACCAATTTCTTAAAAGGCGGGATTATCCACGCTGACCGGGTGACGACGGTAAGCCCAAGTTACGCAAGTGAACTGTTGGCTTCACCGGAGATTAGTTTTGGCCTGGATGGGGTATTACGAAGCTTGAAAATGCCGCTTCAGGGAATATTAAATGGTGTGGATTATCAGGTGTGGAGTCCGGAGCAGGATCCGCTCATTCCGGCGCATTTCTCTGCTGAAAATACGGCAGGGAAGCAGACGAATCGTGCAGCTCTCCTGGCCAGGAGCGGTTTACCCGACCTCCCCGGACATGCCTTAGTCGGTATTATTTCTAGATTGGTGGATTCGAAGGGCTTTGAGTTACTCATACCGCTGGAAGAGGAACTCATGACGATGCCGCTGCAGTGGACCATTCTGGGCTCCGGAGAAACGCGGTTCGAGGATTTGTTCCGTCAATGGGCTGAGCGGTACCCGGAGAAGGTGGCGTATCATCAGGGCTATGATGCGGCATTATCTCACTTGATCGAAGCGGGTGCCGATATGTTTCTCATGCCCAGTAAGTACGAAGCTTGTGGGCTGAACCAGATTTACAGTTTACGGTACGGCACTATTCCAATTGTCCGTCAAACGGGTGGGTTGGCTGATACGGTTCAGGCCTGGAATGGAGCGTGCGGTACCGGTTTTAATTTTCAATTCTACTCTCCGTTTGCGTTATTACAGGCCATCAATCAGGCTTTGCAGGTTTTCCGGGACAAACCAGCCTGGCATACTTTGATGCACAATGCCATGTCGCAGGATTTTAGCTGGGAGCGCTCGGCCCGGGCGTATATGGAAATTTACCAAGAGCTGATGAAATGACATTCAGGGGCCGGCTAATCAGTCTGGCACTTCTCATTGCAGTCTTGATAGGATGCCGGGTTGAACCAGAAGCGACTGGCTGGCAAGATGAAATCATCTATTTTGCGCTTATCGACCGGTTTCACAACGGTGACCCCACAAACGATGCCGGAAATCAACCGGCCAGCCATGTGGTATACGATGGATCCAACCCCCGGGCATTGAAAACCTATCAGGGCGGCGATCTGCGGGGAATGATTCAGAAATTGGATTATTTGGATTCACTGTGTGTTACGGCGTTATGGTTAACACCTTTTTTCGATAATTCCGATAAGGATTTCGTAGGGTGGTGGCCCTATCACGGATATCACCCGGTGAATTTTTATGCGGTGGATGAGCATTTTGGAACCGAAGCGGATCTGGTTGAACTGGTGGAAAAGGCACATGCGCGTGGCATTAAAATCATTTTTGATATGGTATTCAACCAAACAGCAGCGGACCATCCCTGGGTGACGGATCGTGACCGGCAGGATTGGTTTCATCGCGACAGTAATGGGGCATTTTATCGGATTAAAAATTGGTTTGACCAGGAGCAGATTGAGCGTGGCGCCCTGCACGGGATGCCGGATCTGAATCAGGAAAACCCTGAGGTCACCGAATATCTCATTGACATGTCAAAGTATTGGATTGATCGCACTGGAGCGGATGGCTTTCGACTGGATGCGGTGAAACATATCGAGAAACCTTTCTGGCGAAAATTCAATGCTGATGTTCATCACTATACCGAGAATGATTTTTTCCTGTTAGGGGAGGTATTCTGGGGTGAACCGGAGCGGGTTGCGCCCTATCTGGAGCTGGGATTTGATGCGCTGTTTGATATTCCCGGCTATTATACCATTAAAAATACATTTGCCCAGGGTGGGAGTATGGCCGACCTCTCCCGATTCCGGCAGCAATCAGATCGGATATACCAGGGACATCCCATGGTAACGCTGGTGGATAATCATGATGTAGCTCGATTCACGGTGGGAATTGACAGTTATGCAGCTGAAAAATTACATCTGGCCTTGACCTACCTGCTAACCACGCCCGGGATTCCGGTGTTGTATTATGGTACGGAGATTGGACTGGAAGGTGGACCACTTACCAATCTTGAGACGGGCGAACCTCAGGATTATGTGAACCGGCGCATGATGCCAACGCAATTCACACCAGCCCAACAGCAGATGTACCAACAGGCGCGTGACCTCATCCAGCTTCGCCGGCGCTATCCGGCATTTTCCCGAGGTGAATTTTTCGAGCTCTATAAGGACTGGGGCATTTATGCATACCTCCGTAGCTATAAAGATACACAGTTCCTGGTCATCCTAAACAATGCCGCTACACCCGAGGCGCTATATCTTCCGAAATCTACGACCCGCTATTCGATTCAATCCTGGGGAGCACCAACCTATGGCGGTGTTGACATATCCGCGAGTTCCGACGCCATTGGTATCAGAATAGAGCCATACAGTGCGGGTGTCTGGCCTGTCACGGTGCAGTTAAAATCAACGGACCCATGGGCAACTTTCACCGACCGATTGACGGGTGATTACCAGCGGTATGAATTCAAGTTTATAGGCGATTTAACGGCAAATCAGTGGGCAATTGCAGGTGATTTCACCAATTGGCAACCACGGGAATTCCCGGTAATCACCCGTAATGATACCTTAATCATGACGGTGCCGCTGAGGCGGGGAACATACCGGTATAAATTTGTTCTGTATGGTCAGGAATGGGTGGCGGATCCATTGGCACAGGATTCGGAAATCGATCCCTATGGTGGCAGGAATAGTCTCGTGACGATTAGGTAAGTTTACCGGGCCAATTCTGTTAGTGACTGTAATCGATCAAAATGAATGGTCACATCATATCTGCTCTGATTTTCGTCAACTAATTTCAGGCGAAAAATGCGCCACTGCTCAGCCCGGTAATCGCTCTCTACTTGATGTCGCACATTTTTATATGGTAATGGATATCGATGGCGGGAGGTAGCCTGAACCAGCCACCACGCTCCCTGCGTATGAATCGGTCCTTTGACTGTAAATAGGGTTTCATGTAGAAGTTGATTATATAGCACCGGATAGTGGGTGGCATATTGCACCTGCCAGCCAAAATCCTGAAACTTTCCTGCTTTAATATCCGTGACCAGCCGGCTGAAGGACATGCCGGAATCCAAGTGATGTAACGCTTCGTCAGCTGCTTCACGACTGGTGAACCGTATGCCCTCCATATATAGGCTATCTGGACCTGCGTAGCGTACGGGCCAAGTGTCCTGGTAGTATTTCCGCAACGTGCCGGGTGTGATGTGGAGAGAATCCCACCGTGCTTGTATAAAAAGTTGGGCCAGAACCTGATCCCGGCGATCTTGAACTTCAGCCTGGACGTCCGGATCATCGCCAAACCCCCGTTCATGCGCCTGGTTGAGGAGCACCTCATCCCGCACCAGATAGGCAATCGCGGTTTGCAGGTTTTGGAACATCAGACGCGTGTTGATATAAGGCATTCGTGCCACCAGATCAGCCACTGTCCAAATTTCATTCTGGTAGCGCAACAATTCTTCTTCCAGGTAGGGGGTTAAATCGTTTTGAAGGACACCAATTTCCCGCTGGCTGATGTTGGTGAGTTCGTCATTAGCCGCGTTATCCCCAAATGCGACGATTCGAGCAGCCAATATCCGGATTACTTGCGGTGCGATTTCCTCATTAAAAGAGAGGTTTATTTGCTGCATGAAATCATTAATGAATTCTCGTGAGCGCAGAAAGGTTTGCCGTTTCTCGATGATGCGTTTAATCCTTGGCTTGAGTAGCAAGTAATCACTTTCGGTAAGCATTTTATTCCGCTGAATCCCGTCCACCATCACCAAATGCCAGCCGTAAGAACTCCGGGTCGGCCGGGAGATTTGACCAGGTTCTAAGGCATAGATGGTATCCTCTAAAACCGCATCCAGCTCACCGAATCGAATCCAGCCTAATTCACCACCGTTGGCACGTAGTAGGGAATCTTGGAAAACCTGTTCTGCTGCGACATAAAAATCCGTTTCACCATTCTGAATGGCGTTGTACAACCTTTCTGCTCTGGCCTGGTCTTGTACAAATAAATGGCGTACAAGCCGGGTTTCGTTTGCTCGCCGGAAGCCTTGGCGTATTGCTGCCTCAGAAGGTGCGGGAATCTTCTCTGAAATTTCATGGGTGTACATTTTGCGCAGCAGGGCATTTCGTCGAACGGGTTCTACCCACTTCTCAATATCTGAAATAGTATCCAGTGCGATGGATTCGGCGGATTGTGCGAGAATTTTTATCCCCAGCAGATCGTTCAGGACCCGTTCACGTGTCTCGTCGTTATCCCTTTCATTTGTGTAAAGCAGAATTGGCAGGTAGGTGCGTTGAAAATCTGAAATGGTGATGGTGCGAGTTCCCACGCTGGCCAGCATTTCGGGTGATTGGGGCTCGGATTGCGAACAGTTACTGATCCACATCACAAGGCCGAACATTGGCAGAAGTCGTCTTAATAATCGATGCGTCACGATCAGCATGGGGAAAATATACGTGGGATAGGGTTCCGGGGCGTGATTTTTTGGCAAAGCAGGCAGCAGGGTGTGAGGTCCTACTTCGCGTCAGCATCAGCGTATCAGCCAGGCAGCAGATTTCGCTTGAAATTAGTAAAGCGAAGATTTAATTTCTTCGCAAGCGTAACTCACAACAGGGTTACTATGCAATCTGAAGTGACAAGGTTTGGTACAATAATTGTTTCATGCGTAACTCATAATGGAGTTGCTCTTGGCTATGTGTAAAAATCCACTGCGAAAAGTGCGACGAATGCGCCATGCAGGACTCGGAACCTGGTTGGCTCTGCTGCTGGGGATTTCAATATCAAATCTTCAGGCTGGAACTACTGGGAAAATTGCCGGCCTGGTGAGTGACATTGAAACAGGGGAACCCCTGATTGGCTGTAACGTGGTGGTTGAAAGCAGCGGGTATTTGGGTGCAGCGACCAATATTGATGGGAGCTATACCATTACCGGTGTACCACCGGGCAAATATTCTGTGATTGCCAGCATGATTGGGTATAAAAGTACCCGGGTTAGTGATGTTTTGGTCTCGGTGGATCTGACAACCGAAGTGAATATCGAGATGGTCAGCGAAATCCTGGAATCCGGAGAGGTGGTGACCGTCACCGCCGAGCGTCCCATGGTGGAAAAAGATCTGACCTCCAGCGCAAAACATGTTTCTGCTGACCAGATAAAAGCTATGCCGGTTGAGACTTTTAATGAAGTACTGGATATGCAGGCAGGAATGGTTGCCGGTCATGTTCGTGGCGGCCGTTCCGGTGAGACCCTTTATATGGTGGACGGCATTCCGGTCACCGATCCCTACAATGGGAATATGGCCGTTGATATTGAGAATACATCCATTCAGGAATTGCAGTTCATTACCGGTGCATTTAACGCTGAATATGGTCAGGCCATGTCCGGTGTCGTGAATATTGTGACGAAAGACGGTAGCGATAAGTGGAGCTACAACCTTTCAGGTTATATGGGTGACCATGTTTCTACGCATACGGGGATTTTCCGGAATATTGATGACCTGAAACCTACCGCCCAACGCAACCTGCAGGCGAGTTTGTCAGGTCCCATCATCAGGGATAAATTCTCCTTTTTCACCACAGCCCGCTATTTTGCCGTTGACGGTCATCTCCAGGGGGTTCGCCAATTCGAGATTGATGATACCTTTTACTCTACCATTGATCCACGTTCTGGCCTGGGAGTGGATGGCCGTTGGTGGGTGAAGGGTTTGAATCTGAATACCGGTGAGATTGGCTACGCACCGCTGGAATTGGATTCATTGCGAACATTTAAAAACAGTGGCTATCGTCTCGGGACCGGTGATTCCGCCTATGTTTCCATGAATCCTTATTCCAAGACCTCTTTCCACACCAAATTCACCTACCGCGTGACGCCCACATTATCTGTAAACTTCAATATTCTCCGCGACAACTCCTGGCAGCAAAATTGGGATGAGTTCTTTCAATTAAATCCGGATGGACTCCAGGATCGTTATAAAACTGGTGGGAGTTATACGGTCGGCGTGAATCATCAGTTGTCTCAGTCCAGCTTTTATTCACTGGGTTATTCGCGGGTAGAATATGAGTGGTTGGAATACAAGTATAAAAATCCTGAGGATACCAAAAAGTACGCAGACCTGGATGGAGACGGGACACTTGATTTGATTAATGTCCTGGGCACCCAGCAGCTCTATAGTTTCATCACGGGTGGGATTCAGAATAGCTGGTTTAATCGCCGGACTATTTCGCAGGTTATCAAAGGTGATTACACCAATCAACTGACCCAGGTAGCCGAATTGAAAACGGGTGTTCAGGCACGTTTGAATAATATTTATCGACGATTGGTAGGCTTTGATGTACAGACCGGTGATACTATCGGGTATATCCTTCAGGTAGAACCTCAGGAGTTATCCGCCTATGCCCAGACCAAACTGGAGTTTTCCAGCCTGATACTTAACGCTGGGTTGCGGTACGATTATTTTAATTCCAATTTCCATGTTCCGACTGACATGCGGGATCCGGATATTTACAGCCCCATTCGGCCGGATCACCGGTACCGGGATAAAGATGGTGACGGGCACATCGATGATCCGGAGCCCTTTGTTGATGACAATGAAAACGGTTTCCGTGACGCTGGTGAAAGCTATTCCGATCTGGATGGTGATGGTAAGTACGATTCATCTGAAAAGATACCGGATAACGAATTCACATTCGAAGAACGGGAAGCATTTTGGTATAGAGACGCCAAACCCAAAGCACAGTTCAGTCCGCGTATAGGCATTGGTTACCCCATTTCTGATCAGGGCGTCATTCACATCTCCTACGGTCACTTTTTTCAAATTCCCAATTACGAAGACATGTTCAATAATCCGGAATATCGCTTAGCCAGTGGCACCGGTATCAACAGTCTGGTGGGCAACGCTGACCTTGAGCCTCAAAAGACCGTCAGTTATGAGATCGGTCTGCAGCAGCAATTAACCGATGACATTGGAATTGACCTGAGTGTGTACTACCGGGATATCCGGCAATTGGTGAGTGCTAATAAGGTTTGGGAGACCTACGATAAACGCAAGTATGTTCAGTATATCAATCTGGATTATGCCAATGCCCGCGGTGTGACGCTGGCGTTGGAAAAACGCCACAGCGATATGTGGAGCGCCAATATTGATTATACCTTTCAGATAGCCGAAGGGAACACCTCTGATCCGCAGGCCGCTTTCCGTGCGCTGCAGGGTGGCTCGGAACCGGAGGTTCATTTTCTCCGGCTGGATTGGGATCAGCGCCACAGTTTGAACTTCACCACTACGGTTGGAGAACTGGCTAACTGGGGCGTGAGCCTGAGCGGTCAACTGGGAAGTGGGTTGCCATACACACCCAGTGATGAGCAGGGGAATTTAGGGACCGCCATACCCAATTCAGGAACCAAACCCGGCACGATTTTACTGGACATGAAATATTATCATAATTTTACACTGATGGGCCAAAACTTCAGTTTTTATGTGAAAGCGGACAATCTCCTGGACATCCTGAATGAATATGGGGTTTATGGCGATACAGGTACGGCAGAATATACATTGGCTCAGGACCGGGCAGTGGACAATAATGCCATTGAAGCGATTAATTCACTTGATACTTACTTCACCCATCCCACTTGGTATGGTGAACCCCGGCGTGTTACGATCGGATTTTCCCTGGGGAGCAATTGATATGCTGCGCAACCGGATTATGCTATTCATTCTACTGACATTAATCGGTAGCTCTATCCTGGCTCAACCGTTCGGAGATCCCACGTTCCGGAAGCAGGGTACCCATTCCGGCAATAAAATCCGAACCGTGTTCTTTAACGATGGTTTGGTGGCCGGTACTTTGGGTGATGGTCCGGAAGGGGAATGGCCCATTGGTTCCGGGAATATGTACATCGGCGATGTGAGTCCTTTACTCGGCGTGGAAGCAACCCAGGCGTGGATCGATACATTCAAATTTTTCAATACGGCTCAGGACACGCTGGTTGATCGGAATAACAAACAATTCTCAAGATTTGACCTTTTGGAAACCATTCCCGTTCCCATTGTGGTGGACAGCGATACATTCCGTTACCGTGCCAGGGTTTATAGTATCATTCGTTCGGTTGGTACCAGTGACGGTCCGCGCGGCTGGACGGACGGCCCAAGCGCTGGTGGAAATACTTGGACTTTTCAGCCGATCCCCGGATATGCTAACGCCGATACAAATCTGGTGGCAATGTCCACCGATCTGGACAATGATGGTCCGGACGGACTTCCCTCCTCAGGTGATGATGATGGTTTACCCGATTCCTGGCCAACCTATTGGCCGGATAAAATGAACTCATTGGATGACCCGGGTTGGCCCGGTGCCTGGAATGGCTATTTTGGTAAAAATGTGAAAAATGCCGACCAGGAATCCTTCTTCGTTATGGACGATAACAACGATATTGAATTTAACTACCGAATACCGGGCAATAAGTCCTCTCAGTTGGTCTTTAAGCCCGACTCCGTCAACTCATTAATGTTTGGCATGGGTCTGGAATCCTCCGTTCGTGGTCTGCAGTGGGCACATTTTTTGGCAGAGGATGCTATTTTTTGGTTATACGATGTAAAAAACCGGGGTACGACCGATTACAACAAAGCAGCCTTTGGTATGATGGTGGGTACATTGGCCGGCGGTCGTTGTGGAGACTCCAATGACGACCTGGCGTATTTTGATTCGGAAAATGATATTACCTATTCTTACGACGCGCCCCCATCTCACAGCCCCTGTTTCGATGGTCCGGTGGGATATGCCGGCTATGCCTTTCTGGAATCACCTGGAAATTCCAAGGATGGTATTGACAACGACGGCGATAATCATGAAGCCGGTGGGAGTGCACCCTATTTTACAGCCGCTTCGTTTGGTACGAAGATTTATCAGGCCAATGACCAGGTCGTGACCATTGATCCCAATACATTTACCCGCACAGTTGTTACACTGGACAGTGATACCAACGAAATCGTTACGCAAGGGCGGGTCGTGCAGGTTATTCCGGGCGAAACACGCCTTAGGGAAATTGTGGGTAATCTGTTGGATGATGACCTGGACGGGATCATTGATGAAGATACACTGAACCATTATCTGAACCGTATCAGCCGGGTACCACCGCTGCAGCCGTTACCCGCATTTCAGTATGTGGACTACATCAATGGTCTGGGAACCACCGATTTGATGCTGGATGAAGACCGGGGTGATGGTATCGATAATGACGGTGACTGGGATCCCATCACCGATGACGTGGGAATTGATGGTGTTGCCGGGACGGGCGATTTGGGTGAAGGTGATGGCTTACCAACTTCCGGATTTCAGCCCACTGGTCCCAACGGCGAAATGGTGGATACCGGCCTGCCGGGTGAACCGCATGTGGATAAGACCGATATTGATGAATCAGATCAAATCGGGCTTACCAGCTTTGTGTACTTTACACCGCCAGGTGCCGTTCGCATGAGCAATGATGCGCAACTGTGGGATCGTTTGGAACCATCCATTAATGTAAACAGTGACATTGAGACCAATCCGGTTGATGGTGACTTCATTTACGGCGCTGGTTACTTCCCGTTACAGGCGAAACAGACCGAGCGTTTTTCCGTGGGGCTGGTGTTTGGTGAGGATTTCGATGACATCCTCAACAACAAAATCACGATTCAGCAGATTTATGACAATAACTACAACTTTTCGCGTCCACCGGACAAGCCCATGGTGCGGGTAGTGCCGGGAGATGGCCGCGTAACCCTGTATTGGGAAGATGGCGCTGAATTCAGCTACGACCCGGTTTCCGGATACGATTTTGAAGGTTATAAAATCTACAAAGCCACCGATTTTGGTTTTAATGAAGCCAACACCATAACCGATGGCTTCGGGAATCCCGTTTTTTATGAACCGGTGGCGCAATTTGATAAAATTGACGGGATTGAAGGCTTTTTCCAGGGAGACATGGACCGGGTGAGCGGTGCCGCATTCTACCTGGGGAAGGAAACCGGTTTAAAGCACTCCTGGACCGATACCAATGTGGTCAATGGCCAGCGTTATTTTTACGCAGTGGTTTCCTACGATCACGGGGATGTGGAAAAGAATATATACCCCGCCGAATGCACCAAAACCATTTTGGAACTGAATGACGTGCTCACTTTCGATCAGAATACGGTACAGGTCACACCCAATGCCCGGGTGCCGGGCTACCAGCCGCCCATTGCAGGGAGTGTTCAGCATCTGGAGGGCGATGGTAACGGGATTCTGGAACTTTACTTTTTAGATGAATATGCCGTCAAGGACGCTGCCCGGTATGAAATGCATTTCCTTGATATGAGTAACGACTGGCTGGACAACGACAGCGATTGGGTTGCTTACTACGATGCCAATGATGATGGCGAATTCGACCTGGCGGACGGAGATACCATTGTGCACGACACGGGTACTGATGGCCTCTGGGCGCAAAATATTGGCGATCCGGTTTACCGGAAGCACGGCAACGCGACCTATTTTCTGGGATATTATCCCGGACCAGATTCGGATGGATCCGAAGGGAATGGCACGCCCGATTCCGGCGAACCCAAACTGGACATGAAGGATCCGGATGAGATGCAGGCCGTGACTTCCCAATATTCCGTGTTACGATTAAATAATGACGACAGCATTGACACACTGGTACATAACAGCAGTTACTTTTACGCTACCAATTCAAACTATACCAATCTCCGCGACAATTACGGTTTTCGCTATCCGGACATCCGGCCGGAAACGCCGGTGGTGGATGGTGTGCGTTATATTTTTGGCAATACCTGGCGGATTGACCCCAATCAGGATGCTTTCACCAGCAATCGGGCACCGGAAGATTTGCCCGGAATGAGTTTGGCTGTGGACCCGCTCTTCAACCCGAAAAAGCGTAAAATTCCTCACGATTATGAGGTGGTGTTCTACGACAGTATCGTGCAGAATTCCAGTGCCTGGAGTGCTGGTTTTTCAGCACGCCTGTTCGCCACACCCATTAATTTCCGGGTTTTTGATAATACGACTGGTGAAGAGCTGGAGAATCCCGGCTACAAAGCGGTTGGCGGTACGGCCCGTGACGAAATCATCTATTTTATCTCCACGTCATCCGATTCTGAGCGATTCATCACCTGGACGCTCAAGTTGGAATATGGTGACACTATTACCATTCTGCCCCAGGATACGCTGTACACGGATATTGAAGAATTGGCCGGTGGTGATACCTTGCGACTGGTTACCCGCAAGCCCTTTACGAATCGGGATGTGTTTTATTATGAAACGCTGGGCGCGAAGCTCAATACCGCCGATGCCAGTGGCTGGCAGGACCGGGTACGGGTTGTCCCGAATCCCTATGTTGCCGCTGCCAGTTGGGAACCCACCAATCGATTTACATCTGGACGAGGTGAACGGCGGATTGATTTCATTCATCTGCCGGCTGAAGCAGAGGTACGGATTTATACGATTCGCGGAGATCATCTCCAGACCCTCTCGCAGGATGGGAGTATTTTTGATGGCTCTGTCTCCTGGAATCTCCGCACGAAGGAAGGGCTGGATGTGTCATTTGGGGTTTATCTGTACCATATTGACGCGGGTCCGTTGGGTGAAGCAACCGGTAAATTCGCAATTATTAAGTAGCATCCTATGAAACGCATTTTTACACAAATCGTACTGCTGGGATTGTTACCGTTGGTGATTACAGCCCAGTCAATGGTAGGTACCAAAGCGGCACAGTTTCTGGGTATTGAAGTGGGTGGACGCTCCCTGGGAATGGGTGGTGCTTATGTGGCCAGCGCCAACGATGCAACCGCACTCTTCTGGAATCCCGGTGCAGCAGCCAGTTTAATGGGAAATGAAGCTCTCTTTGTCCATAGCAGCTATCTGGTAAATACCCGCTTTGATTTTTTAGCCGGCGTGTTTCAGATGCCTGGAATTGGTGTCTTGGGTATATCCACTACCGTGCTGGATTATGGTGACATGATACATACCACTATCGAGAAACCGGATGGCACCGGATTGACCTTCTCGGCTATGGATTTAGCGGTAGGTGTGACAATCGCCCGCGCCATGACCGACCGGTTTTTTATCGGTGGTACCATGAAATATATTCAACAGCGTATTTGGCATGAGCAAGCGACCTCGGTAGCACTGGATTTGGGAACCTTATACCACACCGGCATGCACGGATTGACGATTGGGATGAGCATCGCTAATTTTGGTACACCCATGCAAATGACCGGGAATGACTTGGACCATTTCTATGACATCGCGCCGGATCTGTACGGGAATAACAGCAAAATTGTCTCTACGCTGAAGACTGACAAATTCAATCTTCCTATGATTTTCCGGGCCGGGATTGCCATGGATGTTATCCAGTCACCAGGTCTGAATTTAAGATTGGCTGTGGACGCGATTCATCCCAACAACAATTATGAAAGCCTCAATGTGGGTGGTGAACTGCAATTGTTCAACCAATTTGCACTGCGCGCCGGATATAAAAATTTGTTTTTAGAGGATTCAGAAGAAGGTTTAACCATGGGAGCTGGCTTGGATGTGCCACTGGGTGGCATCCGATTTAGGGCAGACTATGGTTATGAGGTCTTTGGTCGATTGACTGATATTCAGAATTTCAGCATCGCCATGGTCTTTTAAGGAAAGAGAATCAACACCTGAAAGGAGCAACTATGAAAAAGTTGTTACGCGTTTTAACGATTCTGACACTGGGTGTCGGAATGACATTTGGAGCCACGGTGACATTTAATGTCAATATGGGCTACCAGATGGAGCTGGGTAATTTTGACCCGGCTACTGACTCTGTGGATGTGGCTGGCAGCCTGAATGGCTGGGGTGGTAGCGATTTCTTCACCGATGCCGACGGTGATTCGATTTATTCGCTCACAGTTGACAGTGTTGCCGTTGGTACCATTGAGTACAAATTCCGCATCAATGGTGATTGGGCAACCGCAGAAGGCGACCCCAATCGTACCTATGATGTGGTGGAAGGCGACAATGTCATTCCTGCCGACTGGTACAATCGCCAGGAGCCTGCTCCTGCAGTCAATGTGGAAGTTCTGCTGCAGGTGGATATGTCCATTCAGTTGCTGAATGGCAATTTCAATCCGGACAGCGGCGACATCGTGGTGGTCCGTGGTGCACCTTCTCAGTACGGTGGCTGGGGTGGCGCTGTGGAAATGACCCTGGATCCCGGTCAGAGTAATGTGTACATCATCATCAACCAGTTTGATAACATGCCCGTGGGTTCAGCCGTGGAGTATAAGTTTGTCATTCTCACCGGTGGTGATCCGGATGCAGCCGTCTGGGAAAGCTCACCTAACCGGTCCTGGACACCCACAGGTGAAGAAGAGGATACCGATAGCAATGGCTACGGTGAGATTCTTCAGCCCGTGGAATACTTTGCCAATATCACACCCGATGACATCATCACCCAGGATGTGACGGTGAATTTCCATGTGGACATCTCTTCAGCCTGGCGTGCGCTTGACAATGGCGACACGCTCATCGATACCCAGACCGGGTCCGATGGTATTGCAAGTTGGGATGAAGTGAATGGGGTCACCATCAATGGCCTTCTGGGTCAGTGGTGGGATTGGGGCAATGACCTCACCTGTGAAGGTGAATGGGCTCTGACCCAAACCGACGATGATGGTCTTAAATACACATATGCATACACCTTCACCGCCGGTCAAGCCAAAGATCAGACCTACAAATACGGTATTAATTCATTGGATAATGAAGCCGGCTTTGGGAACGATCGTCACGTGATTATTGCCGATACATCTGATGTGTTCAATGCACCGGAAGATTGCTTTGGCGATAATAACACGGATGAGAACCTGCCCTTCCCGCAGCTCTGCGCTCCGCTGGCTGTAGAGGAAATGCCGGGTATGCCCACCGAGTACACCCTGAGCCAGAACTATCCCAATCCGTTTAACCCCACTACCATGATCAACTTCAGCATGCCTGTGGCTGATCAGGTGAAATTGACGGTTTACAATGTATTGGGTCAGGAAGTGAAAACCCTGGTGAATACCTACCGTAATGCCGGTAACTACCGCGTACAGTGGGATGCCACCAACAACAAGGGTGAAAAGGTCAACAGTGGTCTGTACATCTACCGCCTCGAAGCCGGTAACAATGTTATGACCAATAAGATGATCCTGATGAAGTAATTTTTGTGCGTCTTAACAGACGACATTGATTATTGAAATAAGAGAGGGTGGTTACGGTAACCACCCTCTTTTTTTCCAGGCCAAATTAACTTATCCTCCGGAGACGATGATGCCTTCCAGGACAATGAAAATTTTCACCTCAGCGTTGATCAGCCTATTCATGACTTCATGTCAGTTGCCAACATTTTCCGGTTTCTCACAACCATCGGATGATAAAGTGGATGATCTGGTAAAGGGACAGCAGCAGCGGGTGGGTTTTCTCTCCTTCAACGATTTTGTCACCCAGGTTTATACGGCAGAAACCCCCGCTGAAAAATCAGCATTGGTGGATTCTTTCATGACCTGGGCGCAGGCCACCACAGGGATTCCCTATGTGGAAGATTCCACGCGGGCGTTTTTTCTGTATCGCTCCTCATCTGTTTCAAATGTGGCTGTGGCCGGTGATTTCAATGGCTGGGATCCGGCCAATCATGACTTTACACAACTTTCGGGTACGAATTTGTATTATCGGATGGAAACTTTCGAACCGACCGCCCGGTTGGATTACAAATTTGTTCTGGATGGCGGTCAGTGGATTTTGGACCCGCTAAATCCCAATACGTGCGCCGGTGGTTTCGGTCCTAATTCTGAACTGGCCATGTCCCATTATATCCAGCCACCGGAAATTCAATCGTACGAGATTCCCCACGGTTCGGTTTCCCAGGACAATTTTACAGATTCAAATGGTGCGACCCATGATATTCGGATGTATTTGCCGCCCGGTTACACGGCTTCTGGTGATTCCTTTCCGGTTGCCTTTTTTCACGACGGCGGTGAATGGCTTGATTTAGCTTATGCCCAAAACACACTTGATTATTTAATTCATTACCAGGAAATACAACCCATCATCGGTGTTTTCGTTGACCCTAACGATCGAAATCAGGATTATTCCTACAGTTATGCGTACTTGGACATGTTCTGCAATGAATTGGTGCCCTGGATTGAAGAGCGGTATCGGGTGAAAGAAGGTCCGGCGCATCGCGCGACTATTGGTGTCTCACTGGGCGGCTTAACCTCACTACTATTTAGTATTCAACGCCCGGATGTGTTTGGAAATTGCGGCGCTTTCTCACCCGCAATCTGGTTTGGCGATATCGTCAATCAGTATGCATCGGCAATTGAAATTCAGACAAAAATTTACCTGGACAGCGGTACCTACGAGCCCGCCATTTATCAGGCCACCCAATCCCTGGTAGAGCTGTTGGATGATCGGAATGTGGCGTATGTGAATAAAATTTGGTACGAGGGCCATTCGTGGGGCGCCTGGCGCGCTCACCTGGATGAAGCGCTCACCCTTTTCTGGCCGGTGGAAATGACCGGAATCGCACCCGAATAAATTTTTCCCCTCAGAATACGCATCACGATTTCCGGTAAATTTTCAGATTAAAGCGGGAGCGGTCCTGGCTACAATCCGCTCCTGATTCGCATCAAATTTTCACAAGTTTACTTCACCAATAACATTCGTCGGGTTTCCTGTGCTACGATGCTGCCTGCCGCGTCACGAGCCATAAACCGGTAAAAATAAATACCGGATGCTACCTGGTTCTGATACCGGTCCTGACCGTTCCACATAATTTGATAGTTACCGCTCCCCTGTGATGCACGCACCAGGCGAGTTACTTCCCGACCGGTAATATCATAAATAGTGAGGGTAACCTCTGCAGGTGTTGGCAGGCTATAGCGAATGGTGGTTGCCGGATTGAATGGATTGGGGTAATTCTGCCGGAGTTCAAATTCCTTAATCCCATGACCCTCATCTGGAATTTCGGCAATATTCACAATATGAGCGTTGTAGTAGAAAACCCGTGCTTCATAACCATTCAGCGGGATGTTGACCGCATCCGCTGCATCACCGGGAACGGTGATGACTTCACCACTCATGAGGTCAGAGAGGTAATAGGGGCCGTCACCTTCAAATGCAAATCCCGACAAATCTACAGTGAGGTCCGTGGCATCAGTGGAGCGGAAATTCGCCACCGTTACCAGCGTATTTCCATCATGCCTGGAGGCAAAGCTGTAGATATCAGACATATCACTGTTGGAAATGCGGCTCATTGCCAGGTCATTGCTCAAAAATGATTTCCGAATCTGAACCAATCGCTTGAAGTAAGGACGAACACCACCAGGATCGCTCCAGTCAATCAGACCCCGGCCAGTGAGTTCCCCAACTTCACCACCGGAGTAGATGAGCGGGACGCCATTGGCCATGAAAATAATGGTGTGTGCCAGCTTGGAGCGCTCCGTGTCATACGCGGCTGCCATACGGGATTCGTCATGATTTTCCAGAAATCGGAACGGTCGAGCGTGGCTGGGATAGTCCCGGCGCAACTCAGCATCCATGGCGCCGATGGTGTTGGTGCCCTGGATCGCTTCTAAAATACGATTGCGCAGTTCCCAGTCATTGGCGGCGTCAAACCGCTGGTCGTAATAAACCGTTTGAGCGGAAGAGGCTTCCGCCTCCAGAAACACTTCCGGCTTGATATTTTTCAGTGCTTGGCGCCATTCGGGCCAGAACAGGGGCGTGCGCTCTTCTACACCCCAGGCCACATCACAGCGGTAGCCGTCAATATCAAAATTTTCCACCCAGTATTTGGCCACATCAATGAAGTACTTCCTTACATCAGGATTCACATGGTTGAGATTGGGCAGTGAAGCCCAGTCGAAGAAGTACTCATAACTTGAATTCCCCGGCTGACCCTCCCAAATGTACCACTCCGCCCAGGGTGAATATTCGTGGTATTCGAAAACATTCTGCATAAACCGATGTCCAATGGCGGTATGGTTCACCACAAAATCCAGAATGATGCGAATGCCATTGTCGTGAAGTTCAGTCACTAAATTTTCAAACTCAGCCGCGTTACCATAATCCTGCTCAAATGCGTAATAATCCGTAATTTCATATCCGTGCGTTGTGGGTCCGTCAAAAATGGGCATGAGCCACACCGCATTAATTCCCAGATCAACCATATCAGGAATCCGCGCCTGAATACCAGAAAATCCACCCTGCTCTGAAAAGGAGCGGGGATAGATTTCATAAAAAACCGCCGTGTCAATCCAGGCAGCGTGATCATTTATACCAGCGGCAGTGATACCACTGTCGGTTGCCGTGATGAGGAAGCGCGCTTCAGCGGTACGGTTTTCACTATCCTTAGCACGGACATTGAAAAAATACTCCCCATTGGCGTCGGGAATGGTCCGGGTGATGGAGGTGTAGCTGAAGGGTAAAATACTGATAGGTGCCGGATTATCCGGATCACCCCACCATAGGTAACTGAGATTGAGGGAGTCCGGCGAAAAACCGTTTGCCGTGAGTGTCATGACGCGGCCATTGGTCTCGGCGGTGATGAACACACTGGGGTTATGGTTTACCACATAGGTATAGAACTGCGGGGTGGAGGTGGTTAAAAATCCATTACTTCCCACTGCACGTACCACAACGGTATTTTCGCCCTCTTCCAGTGAGGCCGGGTAGGTGAATACGCCATTTTCAGCAAGCACCTCATGTTCGGCGCCATTAAAAATAACCGTGGCACTGGTGGTGAGACTATCACTCACAGTCCAGGCGATGTCCACAGAATTGTACCAATAGCTGACCGCCGGTGTGAGGAAGGTGATGACCGGTCCGAATGTGGCGAGACTGTCGGAAACATCCGTGGCGGTGAGAATTGCCTGTCCTCGCCCGATACCATCCAGAGCCGTCAGGCGCGGACCATGGGCAGATCCGGCTGGGATGAAGTTGGATAAAATCCGGTTTTGCCAGAAACTGCTGCGGATAAATGCGGCATCATAAATATCCGCCTCTTCAGGACCATCGATTCCACCCTGCTCTGCGGTAATTTCAGTACCTTGACCGCTTCCGTCCGCGCTCACCGCGTAGGAGAAGAGCATGAAGGTACGCTGCTGATTCCACCCGCCCAATAAACTATCCAGATAGGCCAGCGGCAGAACAAACTCGAAGGTGTTTTCACTTAATGCCGCCGCATCCGTACTCACGCTGTAATTGCCATAAGTCACCGGATCGCGCCGCTCCTGAAAGCGATTTTCCCGCTCCGCGTTGAATAATGAACTGTTGGGATCAGCCAGAATGGTGAAAATGCCTTCCGTATCCCAGTCCGGCAGCTCCAAATCCAATCCCAGTGAATCTTCAACCAGATCAGAAACCGGATTGGTAATCAGAAGTCCCAGGCGTGTGCGGTCACCGATTTCTGCCATGTTAATCGTGAACAAAAGCGAGTCATGATTCGTGCCTATAGCTGCCAGGTGGAACCCACGGATGTCCAATTCGTCCACTGTCATGCCTGACGGTGGCGTGTATTGAACATCAGCAATACCGTCCACAGCGTGAAAGCCGGTATTGGGATCGAACAAGCCCACAGTGTAAGTCTGGGAAACGCTTTCTCCCAAACCATTGGCAAAGCTAACCGTCAGGGTATTTACGCCGGATTCCATGTTCAGCGCAATGGCACTGACCTGACCGGTTTCCGCGTCATAAGCATGGGTAAGCACATTTCCATTCAGTGTCACTTCAAGGGAAGCTTCATTCACACCCTCGCCAAGCACGCCCGGACGCAAGAGAGCCTCCAGGTTAATGGATTCGGGCAGCGACTCGTCATTCACAAAAACCTGATTCTCCATGGGGCTTAGTAACTTTATGCCAGGCAGGGAATCCACGATCACTTCGATCCAGTTGTTATCCGCATTATCGGGATTGAAATGCGGGTTGTCATTGTCGTTCACCCACAGACTCCCGTTCACCTGGAATTTGTATTGCCACCCGTGGGGTTCCAGCGGGACAGTGGTTTCCCACACGCCGTCAAAATTCATATCCTGCATAGGATTGAATTGATTGTTCCAGTTGTTGAAGGGACCCATGACCGAAACGGCATTGATATCCACCGTGAAGAAGGGATTCCGGGCGTTGTGGGTATCGAAATAAAAATCGGTGGGGACATGGTAAACCACCATACTGGGATCGTAGCGGTAGGTGGCTGTTTTGGTAATCGTATCAATAGCCGAGGAGACGGTGAGCGAGATGGTGTGTTCATCGATTGTGGGCGTTTCAGGTAACTCGTAATACAATTCATGGGTGGCTTCGTCAAAATATTGCCCCGGGTTATCAATGGTTACATCATCATAGGTCAATACCATCTCCGACAAATCGATGGGATTTCCCGCGGTAAAATCAATCACTGCCCGCAACGGTTCGCCTGTGTCGGAGATATCCACGTACTGGTCTCCGGCGCTGGTAATGCCCCGGGGCAGGAGGTAGGTGATATTGGGGTCGGTAACGGTGATGATGGAGTTGTTGTTGTCGGCCACATTCACCCGGGGATTATCCGGATCGGTGAATGATTGACCCCAATCTGCGTCCAGAACGAACTTATAATTGTGGTCAACGCCCATTGCCAGTGGTGTGGTTAGGATGAAAACGCCGTCACCATCGGTATCTGTCATTGCAAGATTATTATCCGCATTGTTCCAGCCATTGAAGCTGCCCACCAACCGCACCACCTCAAAATTGTCCACTGGCGGATCGAAGTGAAATGTGATGGGCACGGTTTGTCCATAAAGTCCGGCATTCAGACCCATCAAACAGATGGCGAAAAACAAGCTTAAATTGGTTTTTAGGGTAGTCATGATATCTCCCGGTTTGTCATGAAAGGTGGTGTGAAAAATGTGGTAAAAAAAGATGTTCATTTCAGATTCATATAATGGGTGTGTAAATTTAAAAATATTGCAGGATTTCACCACGCAAATATCTGTGATTATCATGCTATCCGGCTGGCTGGAGACCTTTGTAAATAAGATTTTTATCGGGCAATGATTCGAACAGCGGAACCTCTGATGGGGCATGAAATTCTTCCGCTTGATCGTTGGATGCTACCTGGGAAAAAGTATATTTATCAACTGACATTTTTTGATGGTTTATTCGCAGTGGCAAATCATAATATCAAGCGTTGCCACTCACAGGACGGGCCACTTTTTACAGGGGACATGTGATGAAAAAATGCGCGGCGAATGGCAGGGGATTAAGACCAATGTGGTGCGGACTGATTCGCCGGATTCTTGCCCTTGGCATACTGGGATATTTTTCCGTTACCCTGGCGGCGGAGGAGCCCTTAACCATCCATCTCTGGCACCAGCGTCCTGCTCCCAGTCGCGCCGTACTCCAGGATCTCGTCAATCAGTACGAGCAGGAAAATCCTGGTGTGGAGATTCAATTACTCTACAAGGAGAATGAAGAGCTGCGGATGGGCTACCAGGCGGCGGCAGCATTCACCGGCGGTGGTCCCGAGATTTTATACGGCCCCAGTGATTTTACCGGCGCGCTGGACGAGATGCAGATTATCAAACCCCTTGAAACCCTATTCGACGCCACTTTTCTCAGCGACTTTGATCCCAACGGCCTGACGAATTACAACGGTCATCTGTATCAAATCGGGGACGAACTGGGTAATCATCTGGCCTTGGTGTGGAACAAGCGATTGTTTCAGGAGGTTGGGCTGGACCGGGCGCCCCAAACGCTGGATGAATTAATTGAATTCGGGCAAAAACTGACCCTGGACATTGACGGTGACGGCGTAACCGATCAGTACGGTTTGGTGTGGAATTACACCGAGCCTTTTTTCTTCGTACCATTTTACAGTTCCTTCGGTGGCTGGATTATGGATGCGGATGGCAATCCGACCCTGGACAATGACGCGGCGGTAAAAGCGTTCCAGTTTGTGGTGGATTTGCGGGACAAATACAAAATCATCCCCCGTGAGTGTGATTATGATATCGCCGATTCAAAATTCAATACCGGGCGAGCTGCGATGTTGATCAATGGTGCCTGGGCCTGGGCTAAATACATGGAATCCCCGGATGTGGAATTTGGCCTGGCGGTTCTGCCGGTGAATGCTGTGACCGGTAAATACCCGGCGCCCATGGTAGCTACCAAGGGGTACTGGCTGAACCCTTACCTGGATGATACGCTATTGGCGGAGTCGGTGAAGCTCATCGAATTCCTCACCAGCCCGGCTGCCCAATTGGACTTCGCCCGACGGACGTCCATTATTCCCACCCGGTTTTCCGTGAGAAATTTACCTGAAGTGCAGGATGACCCGGTTATTTCCACCTCAATTCGCCAGGTGGAATTGGGACGGGCAATGCCCATTGGACCCGAAATGCGCGCCATCTGGGATGCCATGCGACCCGCTTATCAGAATGTTCTGGGCGGTAATATGACCCCGGAAGAGGGTGCCGCGTACATGCAGAAATTAGCGGTCCAGAAAATCGGCGAACTTTATGAAGGACAGGAAGAGTCCACGATCTGGAACAGCATTATGGTGGCGCTGGTGTACGCGCTGGGTATTCTGCTGGCGATTTGGGCGCTGTACAAACTGGTGAGCGGTTTCATCAAACCCTTGCTCAAAAATCCGGAAAGTGGTACCACCCGCAATGCCCGTTTCGCCGTGTGGATGGTTCTACCGGCAGCCGTTTTCCTTTTTGCGGTGGTGGTATTTCCATTCGGCTATAATTTGGTCATCTCCCTCTCCAACATGGGTATGACCACGGTGAATTCCTGGCGGATAATCGGGTTTGGCCAATACGGAAAAGTCTTTACCGATCCCAATTTTTATCATTTTCTCTGGCGCACGATCGTGTGGACGCTATCCAACGTGGTGGTGCACGTGACCGTAGGTGTATTCCTGGCTCTGCTATTGAATCGGCCGCTGTGGGGGAAGGGTATCATGCGGGTAATTCTGGTATTGCCCTGGGCGGTGCCCAGTTATATCACAGCCCTTACCTGGCGGGGGATGTTCAACACCGATTCCGGCGCCATTAACCTGATTTTGCGAAACCTGTTTGGAATGCAGCCGATTCCCTGGCTCACCGACGCCACCAATGCCTTTTTAGCCACCATTATCACCAATATCTGGCTGGGCATTCCGTTTATGATGGTCATTGCGCTGGGGGGATTGCAGGCCATTCCCCGAGAGCTCTACGAAGCAGCGGAGATTGATGGCGCCAGCAGTTGGCAGCAGTTTAAAAAAATTACCCTGCCATTGTTAAAACCGGTGATGCTACCAGCCATTACATTGGGAATTGTGTGGACATTCAACAACATCAATGTGGTATGGCTGGTTTCAAATGGTGGGCAACCGGGTGATCAGACCCATATTTTGGTCAGCTTTGTGTACCGGGCGGCATTCAATCTGTATCGTTATGGTTACGCGGCGGCATTCAGTTTTGTCATTTTCCTCATGCTGGCAGCCTTTTCCATTAAATTCATGCAGCGCAGCGGGGCGACCCGCACGGCGTATTAGGAGGGTATTGCTTATGAAACGAACCAGTGTCCTCCAGTACATCGTGATTTATGCGATTCTGATCGTGTTTTTAACCTGGTCTATTTACCCCATCCTAAGGGTCATTTCCATCTCCATCCGTCCTGGTGATAATCTGCTCAATGAAAGTCTGGCCATTATTCCGGAGAATTGGACCTTTGACAATTACATCAAATTATTCACTGAACATTCATTCCTGCGCTGGATGTGGAATTCTATCTTGGTCACCGGGGTGGTGATGCTCACCGGGGTGGCATTAGCCTCCACTGCCGGCTATGCCATTTCACGCTATAAATTTCCCGGCCGGGAAGCCAGTCTCATGAGCCTGCTGGTAACGCAGATGTTCCCGGCCACCATGCTGCTTTTGCCGCTATTCATCATGCTGGCCAAACTTCACCTCATCAATACCTACCTGGGTCTTATCGTGATTTACACGTCCACGGCACTGCCTTTTTGCATCTGGCAGATGAAGGGATACTATGACACGATTCCCTATAGCCTGGAAGAAGCGGCACGGATTGACGGAGCCAGCCGGTTTGGTGCGTTCTACAAGGTGATTTTGCCCATAGCCACCCCCGCTCTGGTTATCACGGCGCTGTTTTCATTCATGGCGGCCTGGACAGAGTACATTGTCGCTGCGCAGGTGTTGCAGTATGAGAATATGTTCACCCTGCCAGTGGGGATTAAAAATTTCCAGGCCAATATGACCACCGAATGGGGACTGTATGCTGCCAGTGCACTGGTGGTTTCAATCCCGGCGGTGGCCCTGTTTCTATTTCTCACCCGCTATCTGGTAGGCGGATTGACCCTGGGGTCGGTGAAAGGGTAAGAATCTTGCTCAATAAACCTTCGATTTGGAGAATACCTGTGTTTCAACGAAAGAGATTTTTTCCCGTGCTTTTCGTAATTTTAATGGTAATCAGCATGTTTGGATGTGACAAACTAATG
>JAIPJR010000044.1 GCA_021734045.1 Fidelibacterota bacterium | reverse complement strand
CAAAATCGGGCATTTTCCCGTGGTCATTTAATTTCTATGTGTCCAGGGCTTACTTTCTGAACCTGGAAGGGCAGGTCATCATTGTATCGCCCGATTTACAACCGGAGGATACATTGATTTTCGACGGGTATGATGGCATTCAATACAGAGCTAAAAAAATAATGCTTCGCAGTGATTTTCTGAGTCCTATGACCCAGGATTTTGAGGTCGTTGATTTTGAATTGGATGACATGACCAGTCGTGGGGCATTGCCGGTAAGTACTGACTCACGGTTCCGTTTCCGGGATACCTATCCCGATACGGTCTCCGGTGCTCAATTGTTGGCGTTGGTGGTTTCTAAAACCGACTATGCTCAGCCACCGGTAACCTATGATTTTGTGCTCACCAATATCACCAGTAAGCCGGAATTTGGTGATTTTTACACTCTCCAGAATCCAGATGCGGACACCTATCTGGATATGTTCATCGTTTCCCAGCGTGCGCTGTACGACTTAACGGGAACAGAGGGCGCAAAGGTGCGGGTGAATGGTGAGTTTGATACCACCATAGTCACAATGGAAAAGCTGCATGATTTTGGTACGCAGGCTTCAGTTTATTCCGGTAAATTCGAGTTAACCGCCGAAGGGAGCTACGATCTGCTCTTTACCGGCAGGGATCAGAATGGCATTTCTCTGGATCCGGTAATCCGTTCCATTACAGTGGGATTGGCCAAACCGGCCAGCGCCACAAGCATGACTCTGCCGGATGAACTGGGACAGATTGATATTCCCAGTCATGCCGTGGAAAGCGAGCGCTGGATGGTAGCTGGATCATTCAAGATGACTGGTAGCATGAGCTTTATGCAACTGCCACAGTTCACTGGATCGGTTCACCCGGTTTCGGATGTGATTTACACATCTAATACGCCTTTTAGGCTAAAACGTACAGCTACGCTGAGTCTGTCCCTCACCGATGAGCAGGTAAACAGCCCGTCACCTTTGGGTGTATATCTGCTGGTAGATGGGAACTGGGAATACATCGGCGGGAAGGTCGATCGATCGGCACGGACCATCACCGTGAATACCAATTACCTCGGTCGTTATGTGGTGGCTGCCGGAGAGCATGGCCAAGTGTATCAGGCCAGTATCGTTCCCGAGACCTATGTGCTGGAACAGAATTACCCCAATCCGTTCAACCCGTCAACCACCATCTCTTTCGGATTACCGGATGATGGCGTTGTGAGCTTGAAGGTCTATGATATTCAGGGGCGTGAAGTGGTGACGCTTGTGCAGAATCACTTGGCAGCTGGATCATATCAGGTAACCTGGAATGCTCTTGATGCAAGACACAGTCCGGTAGCGTCTGGCGTGTACTTTTATGTACTCGACAGCGAGAACTTCCGTCAGGTTAAAAAAATGGTTTTGACGAAGTAGGTAGGTGCTCAATATGAAAACGAAAATTACCATAATTACAGTACTGAGTTTCTTGCTTATCGGTTGTACCGAAAAGCTAAGTGATGACAAATTTCTCTCCGGACCGCCGGAAAACTATGAGGCTCTTATGACGGAAGGGTGGAATAGCTTTGAAGCGGGTCGGTATACCGAGGCCGTTGAAGCTTTTTCAATGGCTGCAGAGCGGGAAGCCACCTTGCCGGAAGTGTATCTTGGATTGGGGTGGAGCAGTTTACGTGCTCAGGCGCTTGAAAATGGTCGCTCTTATTTCAGCTCTGCACTGGCATTTGCATTTCTGGATGCCGTTAATGGCCCCACCATTATCATCGAGTCCAAAGCCGGGTTAGCCGGTATTGCACTGGCCGCCGGTGAATATGAAAGTGCCGTGGGTTATGTGGACGAAGTCCTGGCCAGCGATGCCACCTTTGTCTTCAGTCATGATAGCGGCGTGGATGTGGCTGCATTGAAGAAGATTAAAGCCACGGCGGCCTATTATATGGGTGATTTTTCCACAGCCTATCAGCAGGTGCTGGACATCGGTGAAAGTCTCTCAGTCGTGAATCCTGTGCAGTCAAATGGATTTAGCAATGCGGTCGCGCAAGCGACTGGTTCTACGGCATTTAATGGTATTGCCACGGTGCGCGTGAATGCTGCCCATCAGTTGGTCTTGGTTTCATCTGCCGCAACAACAAATGCGACTTATGAAATCAAATCAACTACTGAGGGAAGTAACACGTTCACCGTTTTCGGAAATCCGGCATTAAGCACAGGCGACTCGCTTATGGTGGACTATTACTACACGGATGATTTTGGAAAATTTTTATCGGATTTAGTGGCAATTATTGAGTAAACTATAGAGCTTTGGCAATCAAAGACTTTCAAAGGAGGAAAGCGTATGTTTAAAAAGCTACTTGCAACCGTATTAACGATCAGTATGGTTGTGCCGGCTGCTTTTGCCAAAAAGGCAGTCACAGACAATCCAGTAGCGAATGACAATCGTGTACAAGTGCTGACACCTTCGGGTAAGCAAGTACCGCAAAACCAGGTTCGTGTGCTGCGTCAGGCAGCTGACGATCTGGAAGTGGTACCTGTCAAAACCCCCCGGAATCAACCGACGGGTGCGGCAGAAGTAACGCGAGAAGATCAGCTCTGGACACTGAAACACGTGGACGACAATGCTGAATATTACCTGGGCTCCGGCGCTGCCGGTGACACCTTCGCCATCGTCTTTACCCCGGCCGCACCGGCTGTGGTGAAAGAGGTTTATGCGCAATGGTACACCCCAGGTAATGCGAACGTTTTTGGCGCTGACTACAGCGCAGAAGCTGCAGCCGTCAGTCCCGATGGTGAATGTAGTGCTATCGCCCGCGGTGAAGGTCCTTCACCCATCGGTACAATGCGTACCACCATCACACCCAATACGATTGAAGAGTATGTGGCGGATTGGTCCGCACCACTTGATATCGGTGGTGAATTCATCGTAGGTGATTCAATGGATCTGGCCAATGTGCCACCATTCGTAATCGCCTTCGTAAAAGGTGGTGATACTCCCCAGCCGCTGGCCGATGCCACGGATGACCAGGGAAATCTGACCTACACTTGGTTTGGTGGTCCCTGGACAGACGGCCTATGGGGACGCTATAGTGGTGCTATCGACGTGTCCATGCTGGTCAAGGTAACTTACCCATGGGGTGCACCTATAGCTGTACAAAGCATGAACCAGATGAACAATACCTACAACACAACTGGTCCCTTCACTATTGAAGCCGACCTCTTTGATGATGTAGGCGACAATAACATGGCCATTGATGAAAATGACGAAATCGTTTTCCATTGGACCGTGAATGGTGTGAGCGAGACGACCGGTTCACTCACCGCTTCTGAAACCGGCGCTGATGGTAATGGTATTTATACCTATGACATCGCCGGGACCTTCGCTGTAGGCGATGTTATTGAATACTGGATCACCAGTGTAGATAACGATGGTCTGGAAGCTGAATCAGTTCATTTGAGCTTTACCATCAAAGAGGCCGCCAATCCGGATGCTGACCTGCTCATTGTCGCTGATAGCGAGAATGATACTCAGGCTGCTGCCGATCTTTATCGCACCGTTGCTGATGAAGCTGGTCTCGTTTACGAGTACTGGAATACCAGTGAAAATGCAGGTATCGATGCATCAATCATTGATGCGGGTTGGAGCAACATCATTGTCTACGGTTGGGGCAACAAGACTGTACCTCCGGTAGCAACAGAGGCCGATCCGGGTTATGCCGACTTTATGGACGCTGGTGGAAATCTGGTCCTCATTGACCAGGATTGGTACTATGGCCATGGCCTGCCTGCAAATCCCACATTTGCAGCCGGTGATCTTGCCTATGACTATTTTGGTATTGGTTCCGGCGTGAATGATCCGGAAGGTCCTGATACCGTATTTGTCGGTTTGGGCGTAACGGATATGGATACACCATTTGCTGCTGAGCCATTGACCCTGAATCCCTGGATTTACTGGGGTAATTCATCCTCAAACTGGGGTGATCAGCTTACGCCGGCTTCCGGTTCACTGATCTTCGCAGGAGCCAACGATGGTTCGGGTTATGGTGTTGCTTATGACGGTGGTACCTTCAAAGCTGCTTATATCGGTTTTCAGGCTGATGCAGCTGTAGATACTGCTGCCGATGGTTCCCTGACCTATGATCAGTTTGACACATTTCTGAATGGTGTCTTCGACTGGATGGGTATCACCTCACCACCGCAGATCTCCGAAGTGAGTGGTCCTTCCGGTACTGTACTGGCTGGTCCGTATGATGTTTCGGCCATGATCGTTGATGCTGATGGTGATGCCATTACAGCTACACTGAAATGGAGCGCCGACGGTGAAACATGGAATGATGTTTCCATGACCGCCGATGGCGACATGTATTCTGCACAAATCCCCAATGTAACCGAATCCGGTTACTACTGGTGGTTTATCATGGCAGAAGCTGCTGGTGAAATGTCAACCGCTCCAGGTATGGATTCCGAACCGTTTATGTTCGAGCGCTTTGCGCCTCAGTATCCTGTCCTGGTGAATTTCAATGGTGGTGTCGCTGCCGGTTATCCTGGTGCGTACTACTTTGGAATCGGTGATTACACCAATTACACCACAGCCGATTTTCACCATGACATCTGGGAGAAAGGTCTTTCTTCAGAACTGGCCTCGGCCTATGAAACCATCTATGAAATCACCACTTTTGGCCCGCTTTGGGACAATAGCGCTGTGATTGCCGGTTGGTTAGAAGAAGGCGCTAAGGAATACTTCCTGGCTGGTGATGAGTGGTTTGGTGCATTGTCCGGTTGGACTGACCTGGATTTCGTCGAAGGTGACTTCGAGTATGATATCCTGGGTGTGTCACACAGCTACAACGACATCAATGCCAGTAGCACTGGTGCCGATGCAATCGAAGCCGTGGAAGATAATATCCTGACAGGTGCTTTGTATACCATGCATACGACTGCCGGGGATACATTGATGTACGATCCGTACTATGAAATCGAAGCAGCTAACTGGCTGGACGGTTTCGAGCCGGTGAATGCCTCTGATGTGAATATGACCACCTTTGGTGATGATCCGGTGGCAATCGGTTTGAATCGCGAAGTAGGCGATGACAAGATCGTCTTCTTAGGGTTTGATCCGCTATCCATCAATGCAACGCCCTACACATGGTACGGCTTTGCAGCTGAATCACCACAGACGCAGTCACTTGACTGGTTTGGCATCACAGGTGTAAACGACGAGGATGCAAAAGTTCCGGCCGATTTCGCATTGGCACAGAACTATCCCAACCCGTTTAACCCCACCACCACAATTTCCTTCAGCGTACCCGCTGTTTCCGATGTGAAACTGGCTGTGTACAACCTGTTAGGTCAGAAGGTTGTGGACCTGGTGAATAATGCTTACCAGCCCGGTACCTACAATGTAGTCTGGAACGGAACCGATGCCCTTGGCAAACCGGTTTCCTCTGGTATCTACTTCTACCGGATGACTGCTGATGGTTTTACCGCTCAGCATAAGATGCTCTATCTGAAGTAATTCCTTCAAATAGACAGTTTTGCAAAAAGGGGCAGTTTTTCTGCCCCTTTTTGTATGCCTGAAATATCCATTCTCTATTGGATAGTTCCGGTTGGGAATTAAAATTCACACTCAATCGACAGGAGGGGAAATGTCGCTGCTCTTCGCGTCGCTATATGCTGTTTTCGTCATCATTGCTGCTCTCGTATTTCGGCGGTATCGTAAAAAACTGTATGAAAAAGAGCTGGAAAAACTGATGGCCGAACGACGGGAAAAAGGGCGGAAAATTTAGTGTCATTTTTTCGGACATGGTTCGGGGGATAATCGGGCTGGTCCGGAACCAAGCAGAAGGAGGGTAAAAGTTTGATTAATATTGTATGGTTGGTGCTTTTGGCTATCGGAATCATCTTGTCTGGTGTGAAATGTCTGGGAATCGAGCAGACAGCTGCCGGGTGGACCATGACGCCGTCATTCGAACCTTTGCAGGTATTGACAACCGGCTTATTCGATTCAGCGAGAGCATCAGTGGAGCTGGCGTTTGGTTTAATCGGCATCATGGCACTCTGGTTGGGGTTGATGAAAATAGCAGAGGAATCCGGTCTGATTCGTGTGTTCGCGCGGGCGGTTCGGCCGATAATGATCCGGCTGTTCCCGGAGGTGCCACCAGAGCATCCAGCCATGGGTGCCATGCTCATGAATATTTCCGCCAACATGCTGGGATTGGGAAACGCGGCAACACCACTGGGCTTGAAAGCGATGCAGGAACTGCAAAAGTTGAATAAAATCAAGAATACGGCCACCAATGCAATGGCAACTTTTTTGGCATTGAACACTTCCAGCGTCACACTTATTCCTGCTACGGTTATTGGTATTCGAGCTGCTGCCGGAGCCACCAGTCCGGCTGAGATTATCGGCCCTGTGATCGTGGCCACCGGTGTCTCCACGACCGTCGCTATTATCATGACCAAAACCCTGCAACGCCTGCCGCGCTTCCGGTTACCGGATGTGCCGGATGAAGAGATAACGACCACAGAAGCCGGGAAGGAGGACTAAATGTTTCAAAACATCATTAACGCTGTTTCCGTCCTGGCGATTCCGGTAATTGTACTGGTGATTCCGATTTGGGGTTACTATAAGAAAATCAAGGTGTATGAAGTCTTCACCGATGGCGCTAAGGAAGGGTTCCAGGTTGCCATTAAGATAATCCCGTATCTGGTAGCAATTTTAGTCGCTATCGGCGCATTCCGGACATCCGGCGCGCTTGAGTTATTGGCGAAAGTGCTTTCACCGGTTACAGGTTTGATTGGTATGCCGGGTGAACTGGTCCCCATGGCATTTATGCGTCCATTATCAGGTAGCGGTGCTTTAGGCATTGTCAGCGAATTGGTAACCACCCATGGTCCCGAATCCATGATTGGCCGGATGGCGTCAGTGATGGAGGGGTCTACCGAGACCACATTTTATGTGTTAGCGGTCTATTTTGGGTCTGTTTCAATCCGGAACAGCCGCCACGCGCTGCCTGCTGCGTTGACTGCAGATCTGGCCGGCATTATCGCGGCTGTTTTAGTGTGTCATTTGGTGTTTTAAGACGCTAGAATGCGCGCAAAATGAGGCCGGGGCGTGATCCATGTTACAAAACATTAACAAGCGGCCGCAAGGGCTTTCGATCTTGCATAGCGTAAGGCCTGCCCTTAAAATTTCGGTCACAAACGACAGACCAATGCGTTTCTGAAGGGAGCACTTATGAAGAAGTTTTGGGTACTATTGTCGATTTTTATTTTTTCTACGACGATTTTTGGCGCCGCCAGGACGGTTAGGCAGTCAAACACAGCGCAGGTACCGGCTACATTAAATCAACATTTAACCCCCCAGGGTGAGGAAATCATTCCGGAACCCGGCGTGGGCGGACCTGCTTATCTACCCAGTACACGTGAAGATAATGTCGTACTGGTTGATTCCTCTCTGAATGGATATGGTATGCTGGTGGGAGAAACCAATCCGCTGAGTTGGGATCCGGTTAATAATCGTTTCCTCCTGGCCTACCGCCAATGGGCTGGCGAAACCGGTTCATCGGGTGTCATCGGCGCAGCCTTGTCTGAAGACGGCGGCTCCAGCTTTTTCACCTACTCCAACCTGAATGCGGGAGTGGGTGTGCAGCAGGCCGGTCGTTATCCCAGCGCTTTTGCTACGCCCAATTTCCCCATGATTATCTGGAATGAATACGGCGGCGGCGGCGGCGACTACGGTGGTCGGGCTTACTATACATACGATGAAGGTGAGTATGGCGGTGAAATTTTTGCACCACCTGCTGATTTACATACCAACCCAACTGCGAACGATATTTGGCAGGGGTCACCAAACGTAAATTATGACGAAACGGACAATATGTATGTAAATGCCAGTTTTGCCGACTGGACGGATCCACGCAATAAATATCTGTTTCGCGCCACTACCGCGGGCACCTGGAACGGCACGCCTCTAGCGTGGGAACCGGCTGTGGTTTTAGTAGATCAGGCTCGGGAATTTTTAGGTGATGCCGCCAGTAATTATACCTCCAACGGTACATTGAATATCAATGACAATGGTGTGGGGTATTTTGTGGTTTCCGGCTATTGGAATGATACCCTGGCCATTGCCAATCATACGCTTTTCATGAAGCAGACTACTGATTATGGTGATACCTGGAGTGACTGGCACTATATCCCGGACGAGGTGCTGAATGACTATTTCTGGGAGGTATTCCCCGATAGCATCTGGGATGAAAGCTCCAATGATTGGGCGGTTCTGGATCCTGACTGGACCCCATTTGTTAATTATGACCTGGATGTCATGGTTGATGATGATGGTGGTTGTCATATTGTAGCGGGTGTGTTGCCTTCTGCGACGGGTGGCGTCTATCCGGGTTGGTCAGAGTATAATGGACTTTATCATTTTTACTCTCCCCAGGATGATCTGCTGAATTGGGACATCAACCCCATTGGCAGCTTGCAGTCCGCTTGGTTGCTTGAGGATCCGGGTTGGCAGGGCGTTTTCCCCACGATTGCCCGCGATAACGCATTGGATAGCACACTGTATGTGTCTTGGTATACCTGGCCGGATACCAGCTCTGACATCGCCTATATGGATGTTATGGCTGTGTTCTCTGAGGATAATGGCGCCACGTGGAGTGATCCCATTAATATATCCGACACTGAAGATCCGGCACTGGATGAGATTGATCCGCATTTTGCTACACTTGCTTCCAATGGTACCGTTTACATGGTTTATCAAATGCCGGACTTTGATGTCCCTACCGTAAACCCACCGGCTAGCAGTGAAGATTACAAATGTCGGATTTACTTCCGGTCTTATACCTTCCCGGTTTCGGGAACAGATGTGGCTGATGAAGGTCGAGTCCGGCCTGATGGTTTTATGCTGGACCAGAACTATCCTAATCCCTTTAACCCCACCACCACACTGGCTTTTGACCTCCCTGTAAATGGGCAGGTGCAATTGGCCGTGTATGATTTGATGGGACGGGAAGTGGCTAATCTGGTCAATGGCTACATGACAGCCGGCCACCATGAGGTACGCTTCGACGCCAGCAATCTGGCCAGCGGTATGTATTTTTATAAAATGAATGCGGGTAGCTATTCGGCTGTTCGAAAAATGATGTTGATGAAGTAATCAGACTTCATGCTGAAGTGGGGTTACCTGAGAATCATTCTAAAAGTACAGGCTGTTGGTGCCGGAAAACCGGCCTTCGCATGTACCTGAAATTCTCTGGTAACCCCTGCTTACGTCGACTCTGGGGTGAGGAAAACACCTGAAGCGGGATTGAATGAAGGAGAGATTTATGAGGCGGTTCGTTGTTCTTGGCTTGCTGTTTCTGCTGGGGAATAACTTAACCTTCGCGGCAACAGTTGGAACAATTGCCGGAACCGTTGTGGATGACAATACGGGAGAGCCCCTGCCGGGCGTCAATATTGTTGTCGAGGGTCTGGGACTGGGGACCTCTTCGGATATTGAGGGTGATTATTTTATCGAAAATGTCCCGGTGGGACGCTATACCCTCAAAGCGACCATGATTGGCTATGATGCGCTGACCTATGAGGATGTCCGGGTTATCATGGACCAAACCACCCGTATTAATTTTCGCATGCAGGAAGGATTTGTTCAGGGAAAAGAGGTGGTCATCACGGCGGAACGCCCTATGGTGGAAAAAGATGTGACCGTGAAGAAGATGGTTCGCTCGGCTGAAGAAATTCAAAACCTGCCGGTGCGTGATCTCACTGAAATGCTGACTCTGCAGTCAGGTGTAATCCAGATTAAGAGTGCAGAGTACGGTATCCCCGGGTTTGAAGATCGTGGTATTGAACAGATCCATGTCCGTGGCGGTCGCTCCGGTGAAATCGGTTACACCATTGACGGAATGTACATCGAGAATCCCATCTATGGTGGTATTGGTAAGGGCACGCGTCTGAATAAATACGCCGTGGAAGAGCTGGAAGTCCAAACCGGTGTATTCAGTGCGGAATATGGCGATGCCATGTCCAGTATCGTGAATAATATCTCCCATACCGGCGGTGCTGAGTATGAGGTGAAGCTGACCCTGGAGGGCAGCGGTGTGAGCCCCCAGAAAAATGACCAGCTGCGCGATTATCAGAAAATTGCCGGTCGTTTGAGTGGCCCCATTATTCCAGCCTTAGGTGATAAATTCACATTCTCTATCTCCGGAGACATTACCACCGGTGCTTATCGTACGCTGAAATTTGATGATAAGGTCTATAATCCCAATGATGTGGGTGGTGTGAATAATCAGACTAATAAAGTTAATTGGCTGGATCGGTATGCCGGTTGGCGTTCATTTGGATTTGACAATACCTCGGACATTTTCACCAAGCTGCACTGGAAAATTGATAATTATAAGCAACTGAATTTTACCTACTGGTATGTGAATTCGGAATTCCAGGTCTTCGACCGCTTTTATCAGTTTTATGAGGAAGGGAAGAATATTAACCGCAAGTGGTCGGAGCGCTACAATATGGAGTTCCGCCACCAGTTGAATGAAAAAACCTATTACACACTGTCAGTCGGTCGGTTTACCCAACAGATGAAGATTGGTGTGAAGAATGGCGATATGGATGGCGATGGCTATCCGGACTGGGTGGAGTTTAAAGCCGGGACGGAAGCACGGGGATTGCATATGGGGCATGATTACAAGGGTGAATGCGATATTCCCTTTATTGATAAATACCTGCCCGGCGCTACCATCACCAACGACAAAGAGACTTCGGATGTTTATGAGTCCTGGGGTCCGGGTTGTTTACCCACCAAGATTCTCTATTTCTCCCGTACCGGTGAAGGCGCGCCCTATGGCGATGGCGTGGAGATGACGATTCCAGTTGGCGGGGCCCTTGAGATTCAACCTTATGATAAGGTCAAAATTCTGGATAATTCGTTGCAGAGCTTTAATCCGTTTCGGAATGGGTATCTCATCGTACCACTGGATTCCATGGAATACACCGATGACCGGGGTAATTCCCATTTCTGGCATTACGGTGATCCGAACAACGAATGGCTGGAGCAGGGGCAGTATGCTTCGTGGCAGTACCATTATTTCCCCGATTCCACTTACAATCTGTACAGCAATCCACCCACTGGTGTGATGACTTCTCAGGACATCCAGGCCATGCGCGATTCGTTGTACTACATTTTTTATTATGAATATTTCTCCGGTGGTGCTGACCGATACCGGCATTGGACAAAATCAGTGACCGATGAGGTGAAGTTCGATATCACCAGTCGTGTGAATAAAAACCACCAATTACGAGCCGGCGTGGATTTCAAACGCCATTTTATCACCTTTGATGAAGCGCAGCTCCCGTGGCTAAGCGAACCTTATCTGGAAGTCTATGGCTTACCAGGGCAGGTGGACCGAACTGGTTGGGACAAATTCCTGAACGGAACCGGTGAGAAATCACCACTGGAATTGGGCGCCTATGTCCAGGATAAAATTGAATACCCCTGGATGACTATCAATGTGGGTCTGCGGGCGGATATGCAGAATTCTCGGGACACCTCATGGGCAGATCCACGGGCCAGTTGGTCCGGGCTGGTGCCGTCCGACTGGAAGGTTCTCTGGTCGCCGCGACTGGGTATTTCACATGTTATCACGGACCGGGCCACATTCACCTTCGGGTATGGCCGCTTTTTCCAGAATCCTACCTATCGGAATATTTATCTCAATGACGCGGGAGACCTGACCACGCCGTCACCCATTGTGGGAAACGCCCATGTGCAGGCGCAAAAAGCTTCATCCTACGAGTTCGGACTGAATTATCAGTTCTCGGATTACTGGCGTATGGGATTGGTGGGGTGGTCCAAAGATTACTCTGACCTGGCCGCTACGGAGCGTGTGAAATCCTTTCCATACAATTATTCAGTAGTGGTGAATTATGACTATGGTTCAGCCCGCGGAATGGACTTAACCCTGGAAAAGCGGGGCGGCAGCGCCTGGTCCACCGTCATTCAATACACGCTTTCACGGGCCACGGCGAACCGGGCAGACGCCTGGCAGGGATATCGCTCCTCTGACACACCGGAAACCATGCCGAAAAAAGAAGTGTTGATGAACTACGACCGTACCCATAACCTCACCGCAACGGCGGGTTATCAATTTACCAAAGACAATAGCCCGGTGATTTTTGGTATGCGGCCATTGAATCATTCCAATGTGAATCTCACCATGGTAGCCATGAGCGGTGCGCCCTATACGCCGTATGACATTAATCTCAAGAGTTTCGGTGCTACCAACAGTCAGAGAATGCCCTGGTATATCGAAACGAATATGGCCTATCGAAAATACATGCAATTATTTGGTGTCCGTTGGGCGGCTGGTATCATTGTGCGGAATATCTTTAACCGTGAGAATGTCATTGATATTTACGCGGAAACCGGCAGCGCTGTGGATCCGGGACGCCTGAACACCCGGGCTATTGAAGACGGTTCTGCCTCGAACACCCTATTTGACCGGCCTTATTACTACTCAGACCCCAGGCAGATTGACTTCACATTGGAAGCGTCGTTCTGATGGGCAGGCAATGTGAGTTGATGGGTCGTTATGCACTGACAAGGTTAGCATGAATATGGAAGTAAAAACCACGATGAAAAAAATAGTGATAATCGGATTGGCCTACGTGGCTATGACGGTATCAGGATGGGCTGCTGAGCCAACGTTGAAATACCCGAATAAAGTCGCAAAAATGACGGCCACTGACCCGCTGTTAAATCGGGCGCGGGCGTATGCCAGCAAGGGTGAATTACAATTTGCTACCCAAAACTATGGCAGCTTTATTCAATACAGCAGTGGCGCTTATCCGGCGGGTTATTACAAAGGTTATCAATACATTTCGGATGTTTCATTTATTCTGGGTGTGCCGGGACGCGTTTTAGGCGATACAAAAGCCTATCCCTGGGCTGTAAGGCCGCGTTTTGATGTTGTTGAAAATCGCCATGTCCCCGGCGATCTGGTGTATTGGGGATCTACAGTGAGTGAATCGTGGTTTGACCGGACCGACGCCTCGAAACAGGTGGACTGGGAAGCGGTAGAAGGTGCTCGTGGCAGGCTGCATTCCGGTGAAGTTGCAGCTGGTGAAATTTATGGCGGACTTTATACCGATACGGGCGATCCCTATCCGCTGCTTGCCAGCAGTGATGTGCCATTAACCTGGCCAATTCTTCTGAATCAGGAGACCGGCAAAGAAGAGCGTACCTGGCCAGGCGACTGGGCCGTTGTTACAGACGAAGCCGCACCCAATTACCTGGAACCCATTCCCGGGACTTTTGTGGGTGACCAGGATGTATATATGGAATTTGACGATCGGCTGGCCACGCGGGATGAAGACCCGACCCAGGGGTATCCCACAGGCACCCGTGTATTGGTGAATGCCCATAGTTATGGTCGTTCCTATGCGGAAGATGTGGTGTTTTTCACGGTGCAGATTATCAATGAGAGTTGGAAGGGGTTTCCGTTGGACACCACTGGTGACGGTGAAACCAATGTGGTCATGGTCCCCTACATGGTGGGGCCGGATTCGGTGCGGTATGAGTATTATCCGCGCGGGTTTCGAGGCGATCCCAGCGCAGGGTTTGATTACCGGGAGATTTACGGCGGATTCTATTTTGATGTGGATTCCTACTCGTTACGAGGATTGGGTTCAGACTATATCGGTCGTACCAATGATGACGATATGATGGCCTTTGATACGACGTATAACATGGCCTTCATCTGGGATTGGGATGACAATAGTTCCGGAGCACACGACTTGGCCTATTCAGCCCTGAAATTACTGGATACACCCAGCGCTTCCCGGGATATCGATTATGATGGTGACGGTGTTCCGGAAATTTCACAGGGATCCAGCCTGGGACTCACAGATTGGCATTGGATTGATTGGTACAAACGGCCGGGTGTAACCAAAGATGAAACCGGCGGTGGAAGTTGTTCAGGTGGCGATCCTTATGCGGGTGCAGCAGGCTGTCCTGGTGCAGTGGATAAGGAAGCGATTATGTACGCCCTGATGTCGGGTGATACCAGCTATGCCAAGCAAGATTTTTATGGCTGGGACTGGCGTGGTATTCCGGACGGTTCCAATAATCCCATGTCATCTAATTATAAAAACTGGTACTTTCATGCTGATGATGCGGGCGTTTTAAATCCGCATTTCGATTCGCTGGAAGGGTTGCGCCAGGCATTCCCGGATGGTCTTGATTGTGTATTCATCATGTCAGCCGGTCCATTTGATCTGGCTGCGGGTGACACGGCCAATTTCAGCTTTGCTGTGGTGATGGGTGATCCACCGTCAGACACCAAAACGTTGGAAACACCACCCGATTTGGCGAAAAACGCTGAAATTGCCCAGATTATGTACGACTTGCATTATCAGGGATTCAGCCCACCACAAGCGCCCACAGTATCCGCCATTCCGGAAGATGGTAAGATTACTCTATATTGGGATTCAGCCGCAGAAGATTCCCGGGACATCGTGACGGGGCAGGCTGATTTTGAAGGATATAAAATTTATAAATCCACGGATGGTGGTATGACGTGGGGAGACCCGGCCAGAGACCGGATCAAAAACACGGATCAGCAAGCGGTAGGCTGGAAGCCGATAGCACAATTTGATCTGACCCAGGAAGAGGATGAAGATCTGTACGGTAAATCCTACGATGGGCCGGACCAGGTGGCTCCCTGGCTGCATCTGGGTAACAACACGGGTTTGGAACACAAATTCGAAGATACAGATGTCCTGAATGGCGTTACCTATACTTATGCGGTGGTGGCGTACGACATTGGTATCGATTCCACTGATTCTTACACCAGTGTGAATGGTAAATGGAAATACATGCTGGAATCTCTGGAAAATTTCAAAGGGACCAGCGACTTGCTCCCGCAGGTAGTCCATGTGACACCGGATGCCCGGCCATCCAATGCGCCACAGAACTGGACAGTGGATCGGGCGGACTGGAACGTCGGAACCGGCAGCGTGAGTGTATTACCAGCTGATAAATCTCAGGTAGTTGGCAATGATCATGTGTATCGGATTACGGTGGATGCTGATCCATTGTTCAAAGGCGGAGCCGACTCACCGCTGGAGAATAACCCATTATATATCAGCAATCCTAGTTATTCGGTGATTGATACTACCACCGGTGACACGCTGATTGGCTGGATTTATAAATATGTTGAAGATCCCGGTTCACCGGGAGATTCTCTTTGGGTGCGGGATACGGTCGCTACCCGTGCGGCGCAACGCACACCGGTTGAAATGGGCTTTAAAAGTAAGCTGGGCAACTCATGGGGTGGATTTCAGCTATTCACTGAAAATATCGAAGAGGCGATGCTGGATACAATTGAATGGGTGAATAAACCGAAGTCAATTGCACCCACATATAATTTCAGTCTTTCCAACGGCTTGGGATTCCCGTTTGCCTACGCATGCGATTATGAGCTGCGCTGGGGTGAACCGGATACCACCACCAACGGCTATGTATTACCGTTTACAACCTATAATATCACTGCAGGAACCAGTGTGGACATCACTGCTGCATCTGGCGGTTCGCCAGACCAAACTGCAAATCCCGCATTCCCTGATTTTTACAGTGGACGCCGGTTGGTCTTTCGTGAGTCAGCGGTGCCGGGTTTTGATTCATTACGCACAAAATCCACCTACTCCATGACGATTAGTTGGCCACCCGATTCGCTGGCTGATATACGGCATTATGAGGCAAGTGATATTACCCAGATTAAAATGCTGAAACCCTTTCAGCGAGGTGATGAGTTTTATTTTGATGCCACCACGGTCACGGAAATGGCAACGGTCACCAAGTCGTTACTGACGGAGGTGAAGGTTGTCCCCAATCCGTATATCGTTACGGCCGGCTGGGAGACAGATATTAATCACAAAGCGCTGCATTTTACCCATCTACCGGATGAGTGTACCATCAAGATATTCACGCTGACCGGTGAACTGGTGTACACGCTGCTTCAGGAGGACATTTTCTCCGGGCAGGCCGAATGGAATTTGCGCTCCATGAACAGACAGGAGGTTGCCCCCGGGCTTTATGTGTTTGTGGTAGAAGCGCCTAACTATGAAACCTATGTCGGCAAATTTGCCGTCATTCGATAGGAGGACGCCATGAAATCGCTTCGCATTTTCGCATTCGGTTTGTTGTTCGCTGGCGTCACTCTGGCACAGCAGTCATTACAGGATTCACTTAATACGGTACAACCGGGGCAGGAATTTACCAAAGTTGCTACCTCTGTCGGTCAGTTTCTAAAACTGGAATCCGGCGCGTCCGGCGCTGGGCTGGCTGGTGCCTACACAGCCCTGGCAAAAGGTGCTGCGGCATTAGCTTGGAATCCGGCGGGAATTGCTTTTGCAACAGGACCGGATATGTATATCAGCTCACAACAGCTTTATGCCGGAATTTCCAATAACTACATGGGCGTGGTTTATCCCCTGGGGAGCAGCAATTACTTTGGTTTCTCCACCCAGTATATGAATTCCGGTGATATGGAGGTGACGACACTGGATTTTCCGGATGGTACTGGCGAGCAATTCCAGGTCATGGATGTGGCAGTGGGTGTTACTTTCACCCGTAAGCTTACGGATCGCCTTGCTGTGGGCGTCACCACCAAGTGGATTCGGGAGCAAATCTATCGCGAAACCGCATCTGTACTGGCTTTTGATATCGGGTCAAATTTTAACTTGGGGATTTACGGCCTCACGCTGGGCATGGCCATTCAGAATTTTGGTGGCAGCACCCGGTTTGATGGACCGGATCTGAATCAGGAGGTGGATATCAATTCCACGCTTCAGGGTAACCCTGAGGTAACATCACGATTGTTGACGGAAGATTGGCCATTGCCGCTGGTTTTCCGGATGGGTCTTTTGAGTGATGTTATTGGTGGTAAAAGCCCCTGGATGCCCTCAGCAATACACCGTTTGACTTTGGTTGCAGATGCCAATGACGCCTCTGATACACCACTGCGTGGTGCCGTGGGATTTGAGTATGCCTGGAATGACATGATATTTTTCCGTGGTGGCTACAAATTCAACTACGAATGGGTGAGTTCATACGACAAATACCGCGTGGAGTACAATGGTGAGTATGATCTGGGTGAGTATTTCGTGGACTCCAATGGTAATAGCCGCTGGGACTGGGATGATGTGAATGATAATGGCGTCTTTGATTCTGACTTCGATTCCTACGAGGATTTTACCGACGGATTGCGTGTGAAAACGGGTACCGTCAATCGATCGGCCTGGGAGAGTTTTTACGGCGATGGTAAATACCCCTGGCGACGCATTTCCCTGGGATTTGGCGCTAAGTACAACATGTACGGTACCAATTTGTTATTTGACTACTCCTACTCCAATTATGGAATCTTGGGTATGGTTCAGCAGATTTCTTTGGGGCTAACTTTTTAAATGAATGTTCAGGACAATAAACATTCCGTGATGAAGAAAGAGGGCAAAATGAAACGATATTTTATCACAGGTCTGACCATGTTAATGGCAGTCGGATTAATGGCGAAAACCGGCAACGACATGGATCCGGCATCCACGGTACTCCGTACTGATACAGAAGTGTCCGCGATACAATCGGACCGGGGGCTGACGCCGCATACCGGCATGATTCAACCGATGCAGGTTGCCACCCGTGACAGTGAGGTGGTCTTTTCTGAGGATTTTGAAGGTGATGTATCCGGATGGGATTTATCGGGCCAATGGAGTCTCACCGATCTGGATTCTTACAGTCCTACGCACAGTATGAATGCAGACGATAACCCGGCTGGTGCTGGTATCTCCGAGTTAATCAGCCCGGTAATTACGATGCCGACAGTAACAGACATCGAAGAACTCGCTATCGAGTTTGCCGTGAACTGTGATATGCCTGATTTCGACGGTGATGGTAACAATAATTTGGAAGACTACTACCTGGTGAAAATTGCGGACATGACTGCAATCCCGTGGCACCGTTCGGAGACAAACGCTTACGAGGGGATGTCCTGGTGGTGTGGTGACGAGGATTTGGGCGGTTATTCTGACGACTGGCTACAGTTTCTGGATACCGATCCGATTCAACTGCCTGCGGGCACCAGCAATCTTCAGTTCAAGCTGAAATATGCTTTGGAAGCTTATGATGGTCCGGCCCAAACCATCGACGGTTGTTCGATTGACGGGTGGGATGTAGCCAATGTGCGGATTTCCACCGATGGTGGTGTGAATTGGACTGCTCTGGCAGGTGCACCGGCATACACTTCAACCAGTGGTTATGGTTGGTCCGCCAACGGTGACGGCTGTAATATCCCGGGTTGGGGTGGTACCAGTGGTGACTGGCTGGACGGTAATTTTGATTTGAGTGCTTATGCCGGCGAAGAAGTCATTATCCGGTTTGCACTGGGGTCAGATGTGGCATTTTCTGTTGCCGATGATCCTACACTGACCGGTTTTTATGTCGATAATATTCTGGTAAACAACGCTGGCGACACTCTTTTCTTTAATGATGCTGAAGATGAAGATAATATGACTGCCTCGGGTATTCTCTGGAATGATTTGTTCTACGACTATGGCGATATTTCGCGTCCGGGCGGTGCTGGCTGGACTGTTTATACATCCGGCCTGGAGTTTAATGGTGATTTAGACCTGACTCCCTACGCCGGAAAAGATATCCGTCTAAAATGGACCAGTCGTGTTGATTCAAACGATGATGGCGGTAACGGAACCGGACTGCATATCGATGATATTAATGTTTTCAAAACCACTCAGTTGATTGTACCCCCGCCCTCCAATGTGACTGCGGAGATGGCACCCGGCAGCGTTACGCTGACCTGGGATGACCTGAATAACCCGCAGGAAGTGGATTTCTTCTATGGTGATGACAGTTATGAGTCGTTCATTATTGGTTCACCACCCTGGGTAGCCGGCCGCAATGTAGGCTCGGGCTGGGCACAACGGTTCGATGCCGCATTACCCACTCAGTTAGAAACCTTCTATTACCTGCTCTCCAGCGGGAATGCCACAAATCCCGGACAGCTGGCTGAAATTCAGGTCACTGTCTGGAATGATGATGCGGATGTTCTGTATCAGAGCGCCCCGGTGATGCCCAGTGCCATGGATGAGTTTTTGACCTTTGATCTGACACCGGCGGATCTCACAGTTCAGGGAAGTTTTTATATCGGGTGGACCCATACGGATACACTCTATCCATATATTGCTCTGGATTCCGATGGTGAATATGCCGGTGAAATGTACGGTTATACACCCAGTAGCGGTGGTGCCCTTGTTAGTCTGACCGGAACGGGATTAGATGGGAATTACGCGCTATTTGCATCGGGAACCACCACGAGCGACGGTGGCTTTTCTTATAATGTCTATCGTCGCACCGAAGGTGGCAGTTTTGGTGCACCGTTGAACGATACACCGCTTACCGCCGGGACCTTCACGGATGAAATGGTGGAGAATGGCGTGGGCTATTATTACGCGGTGAAAGCCATGTATCAAGGCGTGGAAAGCAATTACTCCAGTGAAGTATTTGTTTTACCGGAAGCTGCGAGCGTGATCGAAATGGCTTACGATGACGGAACAGCTGAAACCGGATTCAATACTGATATCGGGAATTATCTCGCCGTGAAATTCACACCAGAAGCATACCCGGTGCTCATGAAGCGCATCAGATTTTATGTGAATGACCCTGATGCCAATGGGAACACCATTGCCTATATCTGGCCGGGTGAGAGTGATGGCACACCGCCGACGGATTTGAATAACTACTTATTCCGCAGTGCCATTTCCGGTCTGAGTTACGGCTGGAACCAGGTAGATGTTACGGCTGATTCGCTGTGGATTACCGAAGGCTCCTTTTACGTGGGCTGGCGGATTTACAGCTCGACCCCTTCGATGGGAGTTGACAATTCCGGTTACCAGGGAAATTCATTCATAAATGGTGCCGGTAGCTGGGTGAATATGGGTGACGCCGGTTTGAATTACAACTTGATGATTCATGCGGTAGTGGACACGGCTTGGGCTGTTGTGGGTATCTATACACGGGATAACCAGATTCCGGCGGAATTTGCATTGTCCCAAAATTATCCGAACCCATTCAATCCTGTGACCATGATTAACTACAGTGTTCCCAGTTTCGGCCAGGTGAATTTAGCTGTTTATGATATCAGCGGTCGTCTGATTACCGAGCTGGTTAATGAGGTTCAGGATGCCGGGAACTACCGGGTGACTGTTGACGGTAGTAAAATATCGTCCGGAGTCTATTTTTACCGGCTCACCAGCGGATCGTTTTCAATGACAAAGAAAATGACACTGGTCAAATAGCCAGAACCTGTTTTTGTCGTATATTCCGGAGGCTGAAAGCTGGTGACTTCCCATCCGCTTTCAGCTTCTGTGGTTTCAGATGAAGAGAGAGCTAAAAAGGAAATTTCGATGAATAAAACAATGAAGAGCGCCCTGATATTTGGAGCCCTGGCAGCTGGTTTAGTAGCGGGACCAGTTGAGCCGCAACAGTACGCAGACCGATTTCTCGTGGCATTTAGGGCTGAAGCTCCCACGGTGACTGTGACCGTGGATGCAGGACAAAAGCCGGTTACGGGAATTTTAACTGTGGACGAATTATTGTCGCGCCACGAGGTGGTCCGTATGGAGCGCTGGCTTCCCAATGCGGGTCCTGAAGACAGCGATGGTGAGGTTTTACTGATGAATATCTACCGGGTTGTGCTGCCAGGCGACCGCGACCGCGCAATCCTCACGACAGTGATGGCTGATTTTACCAAGGATGCGAATGTTCTGTATGCGGAACCGGAAAATATTAATCGCGTCAATTACAGCCCCAATGATACCCGTTTTAACTCCGAGTGGCATCTGCCACGGATCATGGCGCCCCAGGCATGGGATTTATGGGATATTCCCGGTGGTGTGGAACCGGGTTCGCGGGATATTGTGCTGGCCTCCGTGGATACTGGCGTTCAGTACAATCATCCGGACTTGCGCAACAATGCCTGGATTAATCAGGACGAGATTCCGGCTGCGATTTTTGATGCGATTGATACAGATGAAGACGGATTTATCAACCGTGCTGAACTGGTAGCTTATGTCGGTGATGTGAATAACAATGGTACAGCTGATCTGCAAGATGCCGTCCACGATGATTCCCCTTTGGTGAATGGTGTGGATGATGATACAGATGGGTATGTGGATGACATTCTGGGCTGGGATATCGCGGGAACTACCAGCGGCGTAGACCCTGACCGTGATCCCATGGCAGCCATGACCGGTGCGGCTTTCGCAGATTATCGGGCGCATGGAACCCATGTGGCTGGTATTCTGGCAGCAGAAACCGACAATGGTGCTGGCGTGGCAGCAACGATTTTTAATGGTTCCATCATGGCGGTGAAGTGTATGTATGACCAGGATGCCAATGGGTATGTATCCGGTGGATACTCAGGCATTCTCTATGCAGCCAAGGCTGGGGCTGACATTATCAACCTGTCCTGGGGTAGCTTTAGCAATTTCAGTTCATCTGAACAGAGCCTGATTAATACCGCGTACAATACCTATGGGTCCTTGGTTGTGGCTGCCGCTGGAAATGGAAATCCCAACGGCACACCTAACGACAACATTCATTACCCCTCTGCCTATGATAACGTGGTATCGGTGACAGCCGTGAGCGCGTCAGATGTTTTCAGTTGGGCTACATATGGCTCTACTGTGGATTTATCGGCTCCGGGTGAAGGTATTTGGAGTACAGTCCTGACTAACATGGGCTCATACGATGCCTGGCCGGGGACCTCCATGGCCTCGCCGTTGGTGGCGAGTAGTTTTGGTTTATTAAAGAGCATGAATCCGGATATGTCCAACGATGAAATGGTTGATCGTATGCTGGCGGCTGCCGACCCAATCGATGATATTAATCCCAATTATGCCGGTGGACTGGGTGCCGGACGGATAAATGTTTACAATGCCCTGGCGCAATTAATCTTTCCTGCGTTGACTTACAGTTCGCATAGCCTGCAGTTGATTGATGATGATGGAGATAATCAGCTAAGTGCAGGTGAAAGCGCCTACCTTCGTATTGCCCTGAGCAATGCACCCAATTGGATGAATGCCGAAAATGTTACCGGTATGCTATCCTCCACCAGTCCCTTTGTGACCATTTTGGATTCTTTGGCTAGTTTCAGTACGATTCAGAGTGGCAATATCGGGTCGAATCTGTTTGATACCTTCCATTTCGAACTTTCCGAAGAGGCTTCTACTGGGGAATTGCCCTTTACACTCCATTTGCAGGCGAATCAGGACGGCCCTCATCCCTATGAAGTGGATGTGGATTTCACCATTGATGTCACGATGTGGCAGGCCAATTTCCCGATTCATATGCGACAGGCAACCACGAGTGGAAATGCGGTGGTGGACCTGAATGGCGACGGTGAAATGGACATTGTTTTCGGTGCAGAAGATTCCCTGGTGCATGCCTATCAGCAGGATGGAAGTGAGTTACCGGGATTTCCGGTGTTATTCGGCAGTAAAATCGAAGCGACCCCTGCTATTGGTGATGTGGATAATGATGGTGACCTGGAAGTGGTGATTGGTTCCTGGGACCGGAATCTCTACCTCATTCAGCACGATGGCACTTCTGACACACTCTTGGTAAGTTCTGGCTACCTGATGGCCACACCAACGCTGGTGAATCTGGATGATGATCCTGAGTTGGAAATCATTCAGCCCGGGTATAATCAGCAATTGGCAGTCATTAATCACGACGGTACACCCCTGGACAATTTTCCCGTGATATTACCCTCAGCTGAAAAAATGACCGAAGGTGTGTCGGTTGTTGATCTTGACAACGACGGTGAATTAGAAATCATTGTAGGAACCTGGGGAAGCCTACTTCACGCTTTCAAGCTGGATGGAACGGAAGTCAGCGGATTTCCGGTGGAATTGGGTGATCGGCTGGTCAGCGCACCGACGGTTGCAAATATTGATAATACTGGCGGCCCGGAAATCGTTATTGGTAGTGATAATGATGAACTTTACGCGGTCAGTAACACGGGCGAGGTGCTTTGGACATTCAGTGATCCAACCCAGAACCTGCGGATGACACCGGGAGTGGGTGATATCACCGGTGACGGGATGCTGGAAATCTTTTTCACATCTTACGATCGCAATATCTACGCATTGGATCACACCGGCGAATTGATTGCCGGTTGGCCTGTACTCACCGGCTCCACCATTTCCAGCTCACCTGTATTGGCAGATGTGGATAATGATGGACTACCGGAGGTTTTTGTAGGATCTGATGATAACTATCTGTACGGATTGTCAGCCTCGGGTGAGCCGATTAGCGGTTTCCCCATCGTGCTGCAGGGTCGCGTACGCGGTACGCCTACCGTAGCCAATTTGGATGACGATGGTGATTTCGAAGTTATTATCGGCTCCGACTCGTTGCTGGCCGTGGTGGATATTAAAACCGCTGCTGGTGAGGCGGGGTATTGGGCCACTGACCGGGGTAATTTGATGCGTACAGGCGTGTTTGGTGAACCGTTCAGTGATCTGGCTGATGGCCACAACTTTAGCATCCCATCTGAGTATGAGTTGCTGCCTAATTATCCGAATCCCTTTAATCCGACGACAACCATTCGGTTCACTGTACCCGTTGCCGAGCGCGTGGAGTTGGTGGTCCGGGATATCAGGGGTCGCCGGGTCAACACACTTTACTCGGGATCCGTCAAACCCGGTGAGTATGCGATGCAGTGGAATGGATTAGATGAATCTGGCCTAGCTGTGAGCAGTGGGGTCTATGTGTACCAGTTAATAACACCTGCACAGACGATTTCCCGCAAGATGCTCTTCATGAAATAAAGCCCACAAAAAGTTCGTGTTATGGTAAAAGAGCCAGCCTTATACGGTTGGCTCTTTTTTTTGTGATTAACTAAGGTAAAATCGAACACCGGGGTGCTGTGGTTAAGGATTTTATCAGTAAAATATGACCCGGCACGCCGGAATCTTCAGGGCATTAAATGAGGGATGGGTGGGATACTGATAAGTGGGCAGCGAATTTTTTAAACACACTTAAGAAATGTAGGGTATTGAAATTTTGGGAGTTAAACCACAGCATTCACTGGGGAAGAAAAAAGTTTGTTTGTACGGGGTAAAAAGTTCTTGTTAGCGGGGGGCGTGGGGTGTATAATCGCCCCGCTTTTTGTGAGAAGATAGCTGTCCGGCAGGCTGGAAAGTGTGGAGAGAAAAAAGATTTTCTTTCACGTTGACAGCGGGCCACTTGAAAATTATTTTACGCAGCTTTCAACAGGAAGGCCGGGGAATTTCCCCGAGGTTCTTTGAAAATTAGGCGTGTAGGGTTTATGGTTGATATGAGATTGCTCATTCAACAAACTCGTTGAATGACCTTTTTGAGTTTAGATAAATAAGAGCCAAGATAAATACAACGGAGAGTTTGATCCTGGCTCAGGACTAACGCTGGCGGCGTGCTTAACACATGCAAGTCAAGGAGAAAGTAGTCTTCGGATTGCGAGTAAACTGGCGAACGGGTGAGTAACGCGTAGACAACCTGGCTTTAG
>JAIPJR010000043.1 GCA_021734045.1 Fidelibacterota bacterium | reverse complement strand
TGGATTTTCTGAGCTTTCAAGGTCCGGATTCCCACTCTCATCAATATATAGTCGATATTTTACCATTTACCCCATTGATGGCTTTATTATCGGATCCACGATTATTCTAATGCACATCATACACCAGCCCGCCGATAAACTCCCGGATATGGCTGGTGGGCGGGATGGGTGAATCATCTTCAACCGGGGTAACCATTTCCAAAAGCTCGCGCACCCGCTTCGCCCGGACATAGGCATCGGCACGCCGGGGATCCTTGGCGTACTTCTGCTCCCACTCCCGGAAATAATTCAGCAACCGTGGCTGCATCACTGGTAATTCGTAAGGGACGGCACCATTCACGACGTAGTCGGCGCTGTTTACCGCCGGGATGATATGCTGCAACTCGGCGCTGCGGACATAGTGCCAGTGGGTCAGCGTCTGTTCCGGTGCGTATCCCCGATGCAACGAATCGCGCACCATGCGGCGCATAAGCCGCAAATCGGTCCAGCGGATGAATTTGTTGTTGGGACCCTTCATCTGGAGCAGGGTCTCGATGTACACTCGGAAAATGGCTTCCGCTGAAATACCGGCGGTCATGGCACCATACAGTCCGTGAAGGCTGTCGATGAGAATAATCTCATTTTCTGCCACACGCATGGGAATCTGATTCAGCGTGCGCTTACCCGATTTGAAATCATAGCGAGGGGTGAGGATCTCTTTCCCCGCTAGCAGTTGGCGGATGTGCTGGTTAATCAGCTCCAAATCAAGGGCTTGAGGTGTTTCAAAATCATAGTCACCAAATTCATCTTTGGGATGGAGCTCCAGGTCGAAGAAATAATTGTCCACATTTAGCTCCACCAATCCCAGCCCCTTGGTTTTCAGGTATTCCGCCAACTTGGTGGTGGTGGTGGTTTTCCCGGATGAGGAGGGTCCGGCTACGATAACAATGTGTACATCGCCCCGGTTCGCGATAATTTCAGCGGCAGTTTGAATATCCTCTTCGTAAGCCTGATCCGATTCCTTCACAATGTCGGGAAATTCACCTTTTGAAATGCGCTCATTCAGCTGGTGAATGGTATGGACATTGTGATCCACTGCCCACACATAGGTTTCCCAGATTTTTTTATACGGAATATTGCCGGTGTGGGTGGCGCGCTCGTGGGATTTGACCCGGTGGCGCATGCGCTGCTCGGCACGATACAAAATGTAAGCTTTGGCGACTTTGGCATGGCCGTTTTCAATCAGCACTTTTTCCACGATATCCTGGATTTCCTCCACAGCGGCAAACCGTTTCGAGCCATAGGTCTGATTCAGCAAATCGGTCACCTGATCTGCCAACTCATCCGCCCGGTGCTTATCACGACCGCCCACGGCAACTGCCGCCCGGTAAATGGCATTGGCGATACGGGTTTTTGTATAGGGGACTTTGGAACCATCACGCTTGATGACATGGGTTAATGTGCTCATGACCTACTCCTGTTTGTCTGCTGAACCAGAATCGGAATCGCCTTCAAATCGAAAGTCATTGCTGATTTCATTCACATCATCCGCCTGGTAGGGAAAGTACTCCGCCAATTTTTCTCCTAACCGGTTAATCCCTTTTACCAGCCCTGTCCGCATGTCACCAGCCTGGAAATGTTGAGTCATTTCAGCAACCACATCATCCCAAAAATTTTCCGGTACCCTGGCATGAATGCCTTCGTCGCCCACCACGGCGAATTTTTGCTCACGGGGATAGAGCACGATTAGGGTTGCGTTGCGCTCCCGGGTCTTATGGAGATTGTGTTTGGCGAAAATCCGCCGGGCGGTTTTGTACGGCTGTCCGGCAGATGAAGTGTTGAATGACACCACAATTTCACCACTGGTACGCAGTTCAAATGTTTTAATGGCATTCTGGATGGCTTCTAAATCATCCGGGGAAAACATCTCGCGCGCCAGTTTTTCTGCTTTTTTCATGTGACGTCTCCGGCAAGTTGGGAATGATAATGATGGATTATGATAAAATTCATGGTAAGCGCAAAGATAGACCGAAATCATTTCCCCACCAATGCCTCTTGCGCCATGGAATTCCTGAAAAATCAATAGATATTGGGTCTTAAAGCATCTATCTACAGGATATTGAGCGGACAGGAAGCGGTGCGTAAAATGTCGTCAAATAAGCCACCAGGCTTGATTCACTTATATGAAAATGATTTTCATCAAGCCCACTTCCGGTTCAACTACAGCCCCATCTCGCCCTTGGTTTCAGAGCCTTGAATCGTTATGATTGGCGGTTCATTGGGAAGATGTCCCTCATACCAAGGAACTTAAGATTTGGGTGGGACGCGACCGGCAGTAAAGGAGTGAAACGGTGTCAAAAGGCGTAACCAAACAGCGTGATGATTTTTCCCGTTGGTATACCGATGTGGTACAGAAAGCGGAATTGGCAGATTATGGTCCGGTAAAGGGAACCATGGTCATCCGACCGTATGGGTACGCGATTTGGGAGGCAATTCAGAGCGGTTTGGATGGCCTGTTCAAAGCAACCGGTCATGTGAATGCCTACTTTCCCATGTTCATCCCCGAATCCTTCCTGAAAAAAGAAGCTGACCATGTGGAAGGGTTCGCACCGGAAGTGGCAGTGGTTACTCATGCCGGCGGCAAGGAACTGGAAGAACCGCTGGTGGTGCGCCCCACATCCGAGACCATCATCTGGCACATGTATAAAAAATGGATTAATTCCTACCGCGACCTGCCCCTGCTCATCAACCAGTGGGCCAATGTTGTCCGATGGGAAATGCGAACCCGTCTGTTCCTCCGAACTACGGAATTCTTATGGCAGGAAGGCCATACCGCCCACGCCACACCGGAAGAGGCGGAAGAAGAGACACAGCGCATGCTGAATGTGTACAAAACGTTTGCGGAGGAGTGGATGGCCATGCCGGTAATTACCGGGCGCAAATCGGAGAGTGAAAAATTCGCCGGCGCTGTTGCCACCTATTCTATCGAAGCCATGATGCGGGATACCCGGGCATTGCAGGCCGGTACAAGTCACAATCTGGGTCAGAATTTTGCCAAAGCGTTTGATGTGACCTTTCAGAACCCAAACAATGAGCCGGAATTTGTGTACGCCACCAGCTGGGGTGTGAGCACACGCCTCATCGGCGGCATCATTATGACCCACGGTGATGACAAAGGACTCATCCTCCCACCGAAAATTGCACCGTATCAGGTGGTCATTATTCCTATTTTCCGGGATGACGATCAGAAAAAAGCGGTCCTGGCTGAGGTGGATAAGCTGGTCACAGACCTTCGGGAAGCCGGTGTACGGGTGAAAGTGGATGATGACGAAACCAGCTCGCCTGGATTCAAATTCAACGAATGGGAAATGCGGGGTGTGCCGGTTCGCATTGAACTGGGACCGAAGGATGTGGAAAAACAGCAGGCGGTGGTGGTTACCCGCTATAATGGTGAAAAGTCATTTTTACCCTTGAAAGGACTGGCTGAAAGCATGCCTGAAAGGCTGACAGACGTCCAGCAGGCGATTTTTGATCGGGCACTGCAATTCCGTGAGGATAACACCCGCCGGGCCTCCAGCTGGGATGAATTTGAAACCATTATCAGTGAAAAAGGCGGATTCATCCGGGCCGGCTGGAATGGTGATGCTGTGGTGGAGGAAAAGATTAAGGAAGCCACCAAAGCAACCATCCGCAATATCCCGTTTGATCAGCCGGACGACCCGGGGAAATGCATTTTTTCCGGCGAACCCGCCAAATACGAGGTGATTTTCGCCAAAGCGTATTAGTCCCGCCAGTTCGAATCCTGTCTAAACGCCTCTGATTTCAGGGGCGTTTTTAATTCATCTGTTTCTGTGGTTCCAATTCCCTATCGGGGAGATTACGTTTCTCAGCACGTGATTACCTGTGAGGAACAAGGAGTTCGCTATGCGTCAACACACTTTTCGCTCCAGCCTGTTCGCAACGGTTATGGTCTTGGGATTACTCACCGTACTTCCCCTGTCTGCCCAACCGGAGACAACACCGTTCTGGTATCAACCTGACCAGCGGTCGGACAGCATCCTGTTGGGATTTGGAAGTGGCGAAGATTTTTCCACGGCGGTTCTTTCGGCATTAAGCGAGTTGGCGCGGTCCAAAGAGACTTATCTGGAGAGCATCACTACGGAAAACGCCGAGGGATACCGGGAAACGGCCCGGCATCAGTTTGGCGCAGTGCTGGTCATTGATACACTGATCGTCATGAGTGCGGACGACGACGATCAGATGACACATCAAACCCAGATTATATATCAAAACGATAAACAGCGTTACCTAGCGCTTCAGACGCTTACCAGTTACCCGGAGAGTGAACGGGGGCGCTGGCAGATTATTACGGACAATTGTGGCTTAAACGCACTTTTAAACGCATTGCAAAGCGCAGGAATCGACATAAAAAAGCAAGTTGTTCCCAACGTAGCTGGTTATCAGTTTTATATCCGAATGCAGTCAGCCACGCGCTGATGTTTTTTGGGAAAGAGGCATGTTTAAACCGACAAAACTGATGATGACGCTACTGGGCATTTTACTCCTGGTCACACCTTCCCGGGCGCAGTTGTGGGAAATCACCTCCACCCGCGCAGGTGCCTCGCGCCTGGATCGCAATATCCGGTTGGTGGCCGTAGAAGACAGTCTTTTGTGGGTACAATCCACAGACTATATCGGTAATCGTGAGAGCCCGGCACTGGCGGTCCAGCGCAACACAAACCAATGGACGATTCCCATTGAGCATATTGTCGGCATTAACAAGGTGTATCTCCGGACGGAACGACCGGAAGCGGTTGGCGCTCTCATGGGATTTTTTGCCGCCATTCCTGTTTCGGCCATCATAGCCGGTAAACCGGGCGGAACAGACCCGGGATTAAACGGTCTCATCACTGAGGTTTTTTACGACAATTTCTGGGTGTTTTTAATTACGACTCCCCTTGGTGCCTGGCTGGGCCACGCGTCGATTCCCACCAGCGCCGAGAGCGGGATGTATGATTTGACCGATTATACACTATCGGAAAAACGACTTATCATTGAAAAACTGATTGAGGAAATATAAATGTTTACTGTCCGTTTGGGATCTCCCGCAAAATACCTGCTGATGCTGGTTTCCGTTTTTATGCTCACCCGCTGTACGGAGCCTGAATCTGGTATTGAGACAAAAACCATCATCGACCCGGGTACCATTTCGCCCGTAATTGCCCTGTCACGTTATATCAACAGTAATGATGAGCGCGTGGATGCGGCACGGGTACAGATTTATGATAAAAACATCAATTTACTGCTGGTTGAAAACGGGCGGATTACGGTAAATGACTCGGTTTTGGATGTGAGTTCTACCGGATATGAATTTGTTGATTCGCTGGGATTTATTCAGCCCGATTCGGTGTATAATGTGGCCATAATGTTGTCTGACAGCTCAGTTTATCAGTGCACGGTTCAAGCGCCCAAGACCAATTTACATCGCATTTATGCACCTGAGTTTCACAGTCGTAGTTCCGCACTGCCCATCGCTTGGCAGGAGGTGGATTCGGTGGGACCACAACTTTTGGATTACTATTATTTTTTCACCCAGAATAATCAAATGTCCTATGGCGTTCAGAACTACTCGATCTGGGAGCCTGAAGCGGGTGTGTACAGTCTGGCGCCGGGATTATTGAGCATTGTCCCCAATATCTCTTCCGTGCGGGTGGTCCTGCATTATTCCGTAGACGGCACCATGGATGCCGCTTTTAGAGCCGGCGGGAGTATCGGTCTGGATATGGCGGTGGAAAAAACGGTGACGATTGTTGACTGAAATTGGACTCGCAGCCTCCACCAATTTCCAGAATGACTTGACGATAAAGAACCTGTGACAGAATTACCAAAACAGCAGTCCAAGCTCTGGCAAGATCCCAACCTGCTTATTGTTTTCAGCGTGACCCTCATTGCCATCCAGGGTGTCGCCAGCCTGACCCCCGCCATCCCAAAAATCAGTCAGCAACTCAATATCTCCCCCAAAGATATTGGCCTGCTCATCACCTTTTTCACGCTTCCGGGGGTGTTTCTCACACCCGTTTTAGGCATTCTGGCAGACCGCTATGGTCGCAAGCGAATTTTATCGCCATCGCTCATGATGTTCGGACTGGCGGGATTCGCCTGCTTCTTTGCACGGGATTTTCAATTACTTCTGGCGTCTCGGTTTTTACAGGGCGTGGGTGCTGCAGCCATTGGCTCCCTGAATATTACGCTCATCGGGGATCTGTATTCCGGCCGGGAGCGGGCGGCTGCCATGGGGTATAACGCCAGTGTGTTGAGTACCGGGACCGCAACCTACCCCGTCATCGGGGGCGCATTGGCTACGCTGGGTTGGTATATGCCATTTCTTCTGCCGCTGCTGGCGCTGCCGGTGGGGTTTTTGGTTTTATTCCGGCTTAAAAATCCCGAGCCCACCTCTACGGAAAATTTGAGCCAGTATTTAAAAAACACCCTGCGACATCTCATGAATCGGCAGGTACTGGGATTATTTGGTGTGAGTCTGGGGACATTCATTTTGCTCTACGGGGTTTATCTCACCTTTTTCCCACTCCTGATGGATGAAGAGTTCCACGCCCCACCCTTTATCATTGGCCTGGTCATGTCCACATCCTCCGTCAGCACGGCTATCACATCATTCCAACTGGGCTGGCTGACCAAATGGTTTGCCCAACGAACATTGATGAAAATAGCTTTCATCTTCTACGCCCTGACGCTGGTACTGGTACCCCTTATTCATAATATCTGGTTGTTGCTGATTCCAACAGTGATTTTCGGAATAGCGCAGGGACTCAACATGCCCAGCATCCTCACCCTCCTCACCGGGCTGGCTCCCATGGACCAACGGGCCGCTATTCTCTCTCTTAACGGAACCGTCTTGCGATTGGGTCAAACCCTTGGACCCTTCATCATGGGATTGGTTTACGCATTCTGGCAAATGAACGGTGTCTTTATTGGGGGGATGGTACTGGCGTTAATGCTTTTTGCGTTGGTGTCAGCTACACTCACGCCACCCAAAACCGGAGTAAATTAAAAAATGGCAAAATTTTACCTGCTTCCTGTGTTGGTGTCAATAACCCTGGCGGGCTGTTCTTTCCATCAAACCATAAAAACTCATGAGGGGCCAATGCAAATCCCCGGCGATTCACAATGGCAAATGATTGCATCCGGTTTGGCGTTCCCGGAAGGACCGGTCTGGACCGGGGAACGGCTATGGGTATCCAATTGCTACGGACAACGGATCACGCAAATTTCGCTCCCTGAAACAGCATCACGAACCTGGATTTCGGCTGACTCATCATCTCCCTGGAGTCACACCAACGGCTTGGCCATTGGTCCTGACGAAAGACTCTATGCCTGTGAATTCCAACACGGCATGATCATCCGATTTGATGCTGCCGGTGTTTCTGAGGTGGTAAGTAAGGGATATCAGAAAGCGCCGTTCACCCGACCCAACGATCTGGCTTTTGACAGATGGGGGAATCTCTACTTCACCGATTCCGGTCATTACCGAACAGAGAATCCGGATGGCCGGGTGTACCGGCTTGCGGCCGGATCGCAACAGGTTTCGGTGGCTGCCGAAAATCTGGCATTCCCAAACGGATTGGCTTTTTCCAGTGATTATCAGGTGGTTTATGTGGCCGAATCCGCCCGGCAATGCATCACCCGCTTTGAGATTGCCCCTGACGGAAATTTACTGAACCCGACCCATTTTGCTGAACTGCCGGGTGGTGATCCGGATGGAATGGCCTTTGACACGGACGGAAACTTGTGGGTGGCTCATTTTGGTGCGGGGCAGGTGGTGATTTTCTCTCCGGATGGTGGTATGCTGGGAAAAATTGCCACACCCGGTAGGAAGCCCAGTAATGTTGCCTTCGGCGGGACCGATTTACGGACACTCTTTCTCACAGAGGATGAAACCAATTGTGTTTACCAAATTCACGTACCGGTCAATGGACTGGATCTCCCCTTTACCAAATTCTGAGCAGTGTTGATAACCAGTCCCCTGCTTCAAGGACAATTCTTCACCGCACGATTTCCCTTGGACAGTCACCTTAATATTACAAATTCGGTCATGCTTTAATTGATACATCAGGAAGGCTGATTCATGCCGAATTATTCCACCAAATTACCGGTCATATTTGTTTCCCACGGCGCACCCACGCTCCCACTGGAAAATGGACCTACCACGGAATTTTTTAAATCCCTGGGGGATCAATTCCCCAAACCTGCGGCAATCGTGTGCGTTTCAGCGCATTGGACCACCGAGCGGGCGGCGGTTTCCACCACCGGACAGAATCAAACCATTCATGATTTTTACGGGTTCCCACGAGAACTCTATGACATTCAATACCCTGCACCAGGCAAGCCGGAATTGGCGGAGCGCGTTGGAAGTTTACTGAACGCAGCGGGAATGGCGGTGGATATTGACCCGCAACGGGGACTGGATCATGGTGCCTGGGTGCCTCTTTCCATGATGTACCCGGCCGCGGACATTCCCGTATTCCAACTGGCCGTTCAGCCAACTGAATCCACGAACACCATTTCAAAATGGGCCGCGCTCTTAGCGAATTACGGGATGATAATGTGCTCATTTTTGCTAGCGGCGGCGCTACCCACAATTTGCGTGATTTCATGGGCCAATCGGAGGGTACAGGAGGGTTTGATTACGCTGTAGAATTCGATCTGTGGCTGAAAAATGTGGTGGAAAACGGTAATGTTGATGCCATTTTAAACTACCGCCAGGCAGCTCCGGAAGCACGCCGGAACCATCCCACACCAGAACACTTTCTACCCCTGATTGTGGCGCTGGGAGCTGCGGGTGATTCCCCCGCGGGACAAATGATTCATGACGGTTTCACTTTTGGCATGTTATCCATGGCTGCCTTCCGCTGGGATGCTTAAAGTTGGGAGTTCCCCATGTTAGATAACCTGTCCTACAAACCTCTCACGCCACGGATTTGGAATGATTTCGAGCAATTGTTCGGTCCCCGGGGCGCTTGTGCCGGGTGCTGGTGCATGTGGTGGCGATTGTCGGCGAAAGAATTTGAAGCAAATGCTGGCGAGAACAATCGTCTGGCGATGAAAAAACTGGTGGCATCAGGCTACACACCGGGATTGGTGATAGATGTGGATGAATGTCCCGCCGGGTGGATTGCGGTAGCCCCACGAGAGGATTTACCGCGATTGGCGCGCAGTCGGATTTTAAAACCGGTGGATGACAAACCGGTGTGGACGATTAACTGTCTTTTTGTGGATAAAAAATTTCGTGGTCGGGGACTGACCCACTACGCCATCGATGCGGCAGTGGAGTATATCCAATCCCAGGGCGGTAAAATCGTGGAGGCTTATCCCAAAGATCCGCAGGGAAACGTCCAGGCAGCCGTTTTTATCTGGAATGGCATTGCATCCACATTTGAAAAAAGCGGATTTACCGAAGTGGCGCGGCGTTCCGAAACACGCCCCATTATGCGGCGCTATCTTACCTGATTCTCCTTCTCCAATAGACGGGAAAACAGATGCGGAATTCCGACGATGCGGTTTTCTAGCTCAGCTCACTCACCCGCCTCTGGCGGCGGATAAAATACTGGAAGAAAACCGAACCGGGGTACATGCGTTGGGTCACCAGTTTCAGGACGGATTTATCCCGTAGGTTTTTCATAACCATATGCTTCCGAATCAGGGTATGGGGATGAAAAATAATCCACAGGGCGGCATGGACGATTGCCACCATCCGCTTCCAGTCCCGTATTATAGCACTAAAGGCAAACGCCACGCCCTCCAGGGTGACCCGCAATGGAAAAATCAACGCCAGATACCGCCAGGGATAATTTTTGATGAGCATGATGAGGTTGTTACGATGATTCAAATACTTCTTCTTGTAACGATCCGGTGGTAGTGTCCATCCTGAATGGTGCCAAACAACTGCCCGTGGCGCATTTTTAACCACCCAGCCCGCATTTTGCATCCGCCAGCACAGATCAATTTCCTCCATGTGGGCAAAAAAATCCTCATCAAAACCGCCCACCTGTTCAACCACTTCCCGACGCAGTAAGAAAGCCGTCCCACTGGCCCAGAAAATCTCCCGCACGGCGTCGTACTGGCCTTCATCCTTTTCCATGGTGGAAAAAATCCGTCCCAAGGCAAATGGATAGCCGATGAAATCCATTAACCCACCAGCACCTCCAGAGTAGTCGAAATGATCCGGTTGCTGAGCCGAAAGAAGTTTGGGTTGTACTGCTCCAATCTCCTGCGCTGATTCCATTACATCAACCAATTCACCAACCCAACCCGGTTTGTGGGTGGTATCGTTATTCAGAATGAGAAAATAGGATCCCCGCGCAGCCCGCATGCCGTCATTACACCCACCGGCAAAACCACGATTCACACGATTTCGAACCAAGTGCACCGCCGGATATTTCTCCGCCACAAAATCAGGACTACCGTCCGAGGAGCCGTTATCCACGACAATGATTTCTTTAACCTTATAGGGATCCTGGAACAACGATTTGAGACAGGCATCCAGGATATCAATCCCATTAAAATGGGGTATAATAACCGAGACCAACGGTTTCACCAGGTTTCCAGGATGCTGTGTTTTGGTCTGTTTCATCAGTTCATGAATAAAATAGGGCCGCTGATTGTAGCGGCCCGGTATTTTTTCTTTTCCTCAGTGAATGATTGCAGTCTGATGGCCTGGCATGAATTACCTGGCTGTGTCTGTTTGCATACGCATTAATTGCCGGCGTAATTGCTGGGTCTCCTGCGCATTGGGCGCCAATTGTCCCAGACTGTTCACCCACCGTTCAGCATTGGTTAAATCGCCATTTTTCAGGTACACCCGTGCCAATTCATAACTCACATACGGATTCTGTTGATTGTCTTCCGTAAGTGGCAGTAGAATTGAAATAGCGCGTTCCGTGTCATCAAAAATGTCATTCCAGTAGCCGGCTACCCGCGCCACGGCGACAATATCATTTCGGCCCCGGCCATGCCTGAAAAAATTCTCCAGGTAATCCCGGGCAGCAGCCGAATCACCGTACTGGGCATACAGCTGGGCGATCTGCAGGTACAATTCAGCATAGGTGTTGGGAATGACCTCATCGGGAAGATTCTCGTCCATGAACTGAAGAATTTCCAGCGCTTTTTCCCGGTCGCCCTGCTGTTGGCCATAGTAATAAACCATTTGGAGGAAGCCACTCCGGTAATTCTGCAACAGTCGACGTACATTGTCGGGGAAATTCACCGAGGGATCATCCAAATTTGTGTAGCGGTATTTATTAATCATGTTGTCATACAACACATCCGCATTGATGGCATCCCCAACTTTATAGGGCAGGACTTTAAACACCTGGCCGTCCATCCGCAGGTATTCATCCAGCCCCAATTTGTTACTGGGGGCAATGGTGACGGCGAAATAGATTGGTTTTTCCCAGCGATTGGCTTGTAGAATTTCCAGAATCATCAGATCCTGTACCTTGAGACCGCCACTCAGTTTACCTGTATTGGGATTCTGACGCCGCGCAATGGTGGGCTTCAAATTGAACCGGATTCCCAACTCACGATTCAGGGGATACACTTCAGATTGTTCCGAAATCTGTCCCGAATCCGGTCCCGGGATATAGTATTCCCGCTCTTCCCAGGGAACCATGCCGATATTGCGAACCACATCATCCGACAACCGGATTTTTACCTTCGGTTCCTGAGTTTTAAGCTGCATGATGTACCAGGGTGTATTGAGTAAGCTCAGATTCACCACCCGCACATCCTTGCGAATGCCCTCCACCTCCTGCAAATACCAAAGTGGAAATGTGTCGTTATCGCCATTGGTGAACAGAATGCCATTGGGCTCACAGGAATTGAGCAGGTTGTAGGAGTATTCCCAGGCGACATAATTTCCACTCCGGTCATGTTCATCGTAGTTGGCCACCAGCATATTGACGGGCACCGCCAGAATCAAAACCGCCGTGGCTGCAGCCATCCAGGGTTTGGGTTTTTTAAACCACTCCACCATCTTTTCCAGCACAGCGCTGGCACCAATACCTATCCAGATCGCGTAGGCGAAAAACGACCCCACATAGGAATAATCCCGTTCTCGCGGCTGGGGATCGTCCTGATTCAAATACACAATAATGGCCAGCCCCGTCATGATGAACAAGGCCGTTACACTGAACGCTCGCTTGGGATCCCGGTAGAAATGGTGCCCCAATCCCGCCAATCCCAGCAAAAAGGGCAGCGCCCATAATTGGGAAATATCGGCTTGATTGCCGGAGCGTCCCCAGAACTGCCATTTGAAATAACGGATATACATGTGGTTCACCTGATACCGCCAGAAGAAATCCCATTCGCTGGTATATTTTCCTTCCTGAGACCAGCGATCGCGATAGAACATGGGGTACGATCCATATTGCTCGCGCTCCAGATAAGCCACCGCCTGACGCGTGGTTTCCGGGTCATTTTCATCAATAATGGGATTCTGACCCGACCGGATAAAAATGGTTTCATAGGAGGTGTAACCGATCAACACCAGAAACAGTGAGATCAGACTGAGACGCACTTCATTCCGATAACGAGGCAATAATTTGGTCAAATAAGCTAACCCGGCCATCAAGCCGCCCATGACAACCAATGCCACCGATACAGCTTTCACCGCCCGGTCCGTATCCAGGGCACCGGCAACCATTTCAGCTACCTTGGGGACGCCCTTGATAATACCTGCGTAAATGATGATGAACGCACCTGCAGAACCAACCACCACCAGCAGATGCTGCCAGTAGCGTTGCCGCCGCTCCCCTTTGTACGCCTGCGCCAACCCCCAGACAGCCACCGCGGCAAGCACCAGCCATACCAACGCAAATGACATATAAGTGCTGCCCAACTGATTATCGCTGAGTCGTAGATATTGCGCAGAGGTATCCGGCATAATCATGTTCACCGCCACAAGCGTTACCACCAGCAGGACACCTAATATTGAGAGGACATGGGCTAAAAATTCCGTACCATCCTGTTGGGGATGCAGCTTGTAATACATGATGAGCCCAACAAACGGAATTGCCAACAGGTTCAACATGTGAACCGAAATCGCTAATCCCATCATATAAGAAATCAGTAGGATGTAACGAGCCCCCACATGACCTTCGTCCACCTTTTCAGACCATTTGAGAATCAGCCAAACCACAATCGCCGTAAAAAATATGCTCATGGAATAGACTTCAGCTTCCACCGCGTTAAACCAATGGCTATCGGAAAAAGCCAGCGCCAAAGCGCCCACCAATCCACCCGTGTAGGCAATCCAGCGATCCAGTCCATTTTTAACCCGACCCCGATACTCCGCCACCAGCCGGACGATGACCAGAAACAAAAACAGATTCGCAAAGGCGGTTACTATAGCAGAAATGGTATTCACCCGATAGGCAATGACGTGATAATGATCCTGCATCATGGCCGGATCCAGCGCCGCACCACCGGAGAAGGGCAACATGGAGAACACCCGTCCGATGAGGAGGTAGAGCGGCGATCCTGGCGGATGGGGTACGCCCAGTGAATAGCTGGTGGCAATGAATTCACCACAATCCCAGAATGATACCGTGGGCGCCAGCGTATCCATGTAAATGAAAAACGAAAACAAGAGGACAAAAAGTCCCAGTAAAATTTTAATCCAGTCACGTGACTTTGTCATGAATGCCTCAAATACGAATTACTTATGGGTCAATGGTTCTTGTCATTTCCGTGCAATGCCGCGCAATATACTTCCCGGGTTATGGGATACCAATAATAGTTAGGACTACTCTCAACGGGTTAAATGCCACAGTGCAATGCTGGTTGCCATGGCAGCGTTCAGCGATTCCCCGCTCCCCTGACGACGAATGGCAATGCCCTTTCCCAGCCGCTCCACTTCGGCAGAAACGCCGCGCGCTTCACTCCCGGTTATCAATAACAATCCTCCGTCAGGTCGTTGGTAGCCGGCTAAATCCTCACCGGCCATGGACAGAACCGCAACCTGCCCCTTTTGTTCCAGCCACTGGCGAGCATACCGCTCCAGGTCCACGTCTGAATGGAGCTGCAAATAGCCAATAGCGCCCATGCTGGATCGAACCACTTTGGGACTGTACACGTCTACACAGTCGGTACTGAATATCACATCCCGGATGCCAAACCAGCGTGCAGATCGCAGAATCGTGCCCACATTTCCCGGATCCGCCAGACGATCAAGCGCCAGGACGATCTTTCCCTGAGCCGGAACTGGCAGCTCTGGCGGTGGCGGGATTTTCGCCACGACTGCCACTCCCTGTGGTGATTTGCTGTCACAAAACTGGCTGAACTGCAATTGTGTGGCAGGAAAAACCGATAAGCCCCGCTGACGCGCTTTTTTCACCAACGGATGATCTTTGTGAGCCTGAGTGTGGATAAACCAGGTTAACGCCAAAGGTGAATTCAATGCTTCTTCACACAATCGAACACCTTCCAGGAGAAATTCACCGGAGACCTCCCGGAATTTTTTCTGGGACAGGCTGCGCAGGTGTTTCACATGTGCTTGGGTCAGGTGGTCAGAACCGGGAATCGTGAAGCCTCCTAATTTTTCATTTTCTTACGCTGTTCATCTGCAAAATGGAGTGACTCCAGGTAGGGAATCCGAATCATGTCCCGGTAATTGTCATACTCTTCCCGGGAAATAACCACCACCAGACGATCCCACGGCTCTAAAACCGTATCGCCATCCGGGATCAGGAATTTACCGGCACGCAAAATGGACATGATCAGCAAATGTCCTTTTCCCTGGAAAATTTCCTTCAGCGATTTCCCCACCAGCGGAGATGCTTTGCGCACCACACCCATAAACACCGAACGCCCATTGTCATCCAGTGTCACTGGCATCCCCACCCGCAACAGATCCTTCATGTTAATGGGTGTCAGATCATCGGATAATTTTGTCTTTGTGCCCTTCACGATCTTCAACGCCGTTTTCAAATACTCGGCATGATGAACGGGCGACTGACTGCGATTTCTTACCTGGGCCTGATACAGCGTAGAATATTTGGCATTGCGCGTGAGCCAGGACTGAATCATGTAACTCAGCACCACCGTAAGCATGGTTGGCACCATCAGCTTATAGCCACCCGTCATCTCGGCCACCATGAGCAATGTCGCAATGGGCACTCTGGCCGCGCCGGCAAAAAAAGCTGCCATACCCACCACACCAAAGGCCGCTACACTCAATCCTGTATTGGGAAATAGCGTGTTCGCCACCGTGGCGACCAATGCACCCAGCATGGTTCCGCTGAATAGCGTCGGCGCAAAAACACCCCCCGATCCGCCAGAACTGATGGTGAAAGAAAGGGCGATGATTTTAGCAACCGATAAAATCGCCAGCATCCCGATTGCCAGCTTTCCGTCAATCGCCAATTGCATCCAGCCATACCCGCCACCCAGAATTTGGGGCAATGCCAACGCCATTAATCCCAACAGCAATCCGCCCAGGGCAGGTTTCAGCTTCACCGGTATCTTCAAATTGTGGAAAAAATCCCGTGTCCGGTAAAATACCGTGGGAATAATGGCACCCATAATCCCGGCAATAATTCCCAGTACAGAATACCACAGCAAATGGACCGGATCATGAAACGCCGTACTTTCCGGCAGCGAAAAAATGGGTTCCCAGCCCATGAAAGCACCATTCACCGCATACGCCACCACTGCGGCAATGACCGTGTACACCAGCATTCGCGCTTCGAATTCCATTTCACTGTACAAAATCTCAATAGCGAATAACGCCGCCCCCAGCGGTGAGCGAAAAATGGCCGACAAACCGGCCGCAATACCCGCCAATACCATGAGCCGGCGCGTACGATCATCCAACCCCAGCCAGCCGGCTAAAACCGATCCCACACCTGCGGTAATTTGCGCTGTGGGTCCCTCCCGACCCGCTGCCCCACCGGAACCAATCGTAATCGCTGACGCAACGGTTTTTACCAGCGGTACCCGCCCCCGGATCCGGCCGCCATTCTGATGATAAGCCTTTACCGCACCGTCGGTACCGTGTCCCTCAGCTTCGGGTGCAAAGGTGTAAACCAACCAACCGGAAATCAGCCCGCCCAGCGTTGTCACCGCCGGAATCAGCCAGCGGCCGTACTGACCAAAGGTCTCCCGTAACACACCCCCCTCCCGTGGTAAGCCGGGCGCCGAATAACCTGCCAGACCGCTGAGGAGATATTTGTTTGCCAGATGGACACATTCGGAGAAAAATTGCGCCGCCAGACCACCGACAACACCGATGAGCACAGAATAAAACACCAATTTGGTGCTGGACATGCCGTAAATCTTCTGCTTCAGATTACGGTAGCCATGCTTGCTTTGAATGAGGAATGACTCGATGGATTTGGGTGTGTGCATTAATGTGAATGTGTTAATCGAATGGTATTGGAAATCAATAGCGCCAACAACGGAGTATCACTCATCTACTGCGTACCAGTCATCTTTTTTAATGCTGCTTCAAAACCCATCTCCACCTGCTCGCCGGTATCCATGGACTTAATTTGCACCAGACCCTTTTCACGCTCTGATTCCCCTAAAATAACCACAAAACGAGCGTTCTGGCGATTGGCCTCACGAAGTTGGGCTTTTAGACTGCGGCGCTGTAAATCCGTATCGCACGACAATCCGGCAGCGCGCCATTCCCGTAATAATTTCATAGCCACGGGCCGCTGCGCATCACCCAGTACCGCCAGGTAACAATCAAGTATCGGTGGTGATGCCGTTTTCCCCAGCGCCGCCATCACCAGCAGAAGCCGTTCAGTTCCGGCTGCCCAACCGATGGCCGGGGTGTCACTCCCTCCCAGCTCCCCAATGAGACCATCATAACGACCACCACCGCAAACCGCATCCTGAGCACCCAGAGCGTCACTGGCGAATTCAAAGGCCGTATGGGTGTAATAATCCAATCCCCGCACCAGACGGTCATCCTGTTGAAAGGGAATTTCCAGTGATTCCAGCAGGGACAAGACGGTCTGATAATGCCGGGCAGATGAATCGTTCAAATAATCCAACAATCGCGGTGCTTCACGCGTCAGCTCCTTATCCTGCAGATCCTTGCTGTCCAGAATGCGTAAAGGGTTGGTTTCAAAGCGTCGCTGACTGGTTTCGCTTAATTCTGAAAATCGGGGTTTCAGAAATGCTCTCAGGGCATCCCGGTAGGCATTCCGACTCTCCTCGTCCCCCACACTATTGATCTTCAATGTCACCGAATCGGCCACACCCAGATGAGTCAAAATCTCACGGAACAGGGCGATAATTTCCACATCCGTTTCCGGATGAGGTGAACCAATCGCTTCTGCACCAAACTGGTGAAATTGACGATAGCGGCCTTTCTGGGGGCGCTCCTGACGAAAAATTGGTCCCTGATACCACAATTTGACGGTGGGTGAGGTTTGCTGGAAATTATTCTGAATGTAGCTACGCACAACTGATGCGGTTAACTCGGGGCGCAGTGTCAAACTCGTGCCGCCTTTATCGGTGAAGGTGTACATCTCCTTCGAAACAATATCAGTATCCTCACCAACACCACGGGCAAAAAGTTCGGTTCGTTCAAAAATGGGTGTGCGAATTTCACGGTAAGCAAACCGGGTCATGACAGTTTGAATGACCCGCTCTACCGCTTGCCATTGTTCAATCTCCCCGGGGATAATGTCATTGGTTCCTTTTATCCGCTGGACTTTTTCAGACATATTAATTCCTGTATTCCCTGTATCGAAACAAGCTCATCTGGATCATCATTTTTTCCGCTGGCAGGCCTGTTGACAAAATTGGGATGAGACCAATCCGTCCAACCGGCTAATTATCGCCATTCTCCTCGCCAATGATGCCTTCAATCACCGTTAATGCGCGTTTTGCATGATTTTCGGGAACCAGTATTTCCACCTCGGCCAGGAGTGATTGGCTGTGGGTGCCGAAGGTGGCAGAGATATCGCTGCGCTGCAGGTTGCAGGGGATCCCGGCATTGGCCAGGGCTTCTTTCACCATCTCCGCATAGGTGTCGCCGGAGAGCGTGTAAACCGTCACCCAATTGTGTGACTCGGTATTTTCTTGTGTTGTCATGGGGTATCCTTTACGCGTTGCATGTTTTGTTAATTTAATGCCTAAGGTGCTCCATTAAAAATTGACAGTCAGGAAATTTGCATCCCCAATCGCGTGAATTTCGAATTGCATCCGGGGAGCCGGGTTTTCATATTCCTAACGCATGTCCGGTTTAACCAATTTATTCAAAAATGTTGTGCTCCTTGCCTGCGTAGTACTCATTGGCGTTGCCTCACTGAATGCGAAACCGCTGTTCAATCCAGCATACGAATGGCGCTCCATTCAGGCTGGTTTTCAGGTGCGAACCATCACCGAAGAGACATTAAGGCAACATGTGGAAGTTCTCACCAGTGATTCTCTGGAAGGTCGGGAGACACCCAAACCTGGTATGTGGAAAACCGCCCGCTACATTGCGCGAAGCTTCAAGCAATGGGGACTAAAACCACTCCCAGGTGCGCCCGATTATTTTTACCGGTATCCGGTGAAGGTAAAGGAGCAGGCTGCACCACCTGAATTGAGCATTATCCGGGAGAATGATACCCTGGCACTGGACAATATTACCCAGTTTCGCTTCATGCCTTTTTATCACGATTCATCCGGAGCGGGAACGGACAGCCTGGTTTTTGTGGGATACGGTATCCACACTGATTCCCTGGATTACGATGATTTCGAAGGCATCGATGTAACGGACAAAATCGTGCTCTTTTTCAGTGGTGAACCGAAAGATTCAACGGATCACTCCTTTTTCACGGACGAGAAGTGGTCCCACTATGCCAATGGTCGTCATAAGCGGGAATATTTGCAGAAAATCGGCGCTGCCGGATGTATTGAAATTCTCCTGCCTGATTCAACCCAGGCATTTACACATCAATCCGGCTGGGTTGACCGGGTGGCGGAACGAAATGCCGTTACACTGCCCCCGGATACGGTAACCACACCATTCCTGGGATTTCTGGCATCCTGGACAGCAATAGATTCGTTCTTTCTGCAACAGAATGTGGAGCTGTCAGCCTTGAAACAGCGCATTGATACCAGACTCACACCGGTATCATTCCCCATGGATCAGACCGTCCGGTATTCATTTTACCTCTCCAGCCGGATTGACACGGCCGTGAATGTCATTGCCCAACTGCCTGGAAAGGATCCACAGTTGGCAGATGAAGCAGTCATGCTTACCGCCCACATGGATCACGAAGGCCGGCGCGATAGTGTCATTTTCCAAGGCGCTGATGATAATGCCTCGGGCACAGCGGCGGCTCTGGACATCGCCCACGCACTCTCCAAACGGGGTTCCGGTCGTCGCACCCAACTCGTTATGCTGGTGTCGGGTGAAGAAAAAGGGCTGCTGGGTAGTAAAGCCTACACAGCAAACCCTGCCTGGCCTCTGGAACGCACTATAGCGGAGATTAACATTGATATGATTGGCCGGAATACCCCTGATTCCATTTTCGTCATCGGTTCTGACATGCTGAGCCATGACCTGCATCGTGCGGTTCACGCGGCAGCTCGCTGGACGCGCGGGATTCACCTCGATTTTCGCTACAATACCACCGACGACCCCAACCGGTTCTACTACCGCAGCGACCACTACAATTTCGCCAAAAACGATGTCCCGTCCGTTTTTTACTTTTCCGGCATTCATGAAGACTACCATAAACCCACCGACACCATGGAGAAGCTGGATTTCGGGAAAATGGAGCGGGTTACCCGCATGATTTATCGATTAACCCATACACTGAATATGACAAAAAAACGCCCCCGTTTGTCTGCACCTGAAGCGGCGGCTCACTGATTGAACGGAACAAAAGGAGTGAACCAATATGGAAAAAACGATCGCTGAATTAGAACGGAGTGAAACGGAAAAACTGGTTATCCAGGCCAAGGAATTCAAAGGGCGTAACTACATTGATTTTCGCATCTACTTTTTGGCAGATGAGGACCAATGGCGCCCCACCCAGAAGGGTGTGACCGTTTCTCCCAAAGTCTGGCCGGATTTTAAGCAGGCAGTGGAAGATGCAGAGGCGCTTTTGAAAGCGGAAAATTTACTCTGACAAGTGCCGGCCCTTGGGTTGACATTTATTAAAAATAATTCCCCCATAAAAATCCAGGTACCCGGAAATCGGGTGATGTGTTCTTAAGAACCCACGGCGATTTCCCGTCAGATTGGCGAAATACTAAGCTTCTGCCCGGCGCAGGATATTTATTCGTAATTGCTCACGAGCGGTAAAAAACTGACGGTAGATAAAGGTCAGCGAAATAACATCCGCCAGAACTGCCGTGGTAATCCACATGTACATGATGATGATTTGATAGCGAACAGCAATGAGTGGGTCAATTCCGGCCAGTATTTGCCCCGACATCATGCCCGGTAATTGGACCAGTCCCACAGTCATAAGATTGTTGATATTGGGGATTAACGCCGCCCGGATTGCGCTGACCAGTGACCCATGCACAGCAGTCCGTACCGGTGCCCCTAAACTCAGCAGCATTTCCACTTCACCCTCCCGGTGTTTCAATTCACCGATAAACCGATTGGCGGTGAGTGTCATGGAATTCAGGCCATTCCCGATAATCATGCCGGCAATAGGAATCATGACAAAGGGATAATACCACGGCTCCACATCCAGGATGAATTTCAAAATTGTCCCCAATACGAGGACGACGGTTATCCCCAATGAGCCCACCAGAATGAGAAAATAATGGGGAACAGGTAATTTTTGCCGGCGGTAGCCCTCAATACTGGCCACCAGTACCATGAGAATGAGCAGTCCCACCATGAAATACCAGGATTCCTGTTTGAAAATGTAGGACAGGAGATACCCCATGAGGGTAAGCTGGAGGAACGTCCGGACGGTTCCCACCAGCAGCGTTTTTTCCAACCCGATTTTCCAATAGCGCATAATCCCGTACGTGAGGGCCACGAATACCAGCGCCATTAAAACATCCCACCAGCTCACCACATAAAACTGATTCGACATTCTGACCTACTCTTCCCCACCATTCAGGAAGGCCTGAACAGCTGCTGAATCATCCCCTTTTAACACGCTCAAAGGCCCATCCGCTGCGATTTCACCCCGGAGCAGGACGATAAACCGTTCCGCATATTTAACTGCCAACCGATGATCGTGGGAAACCATGATGACGGTGAATCCCATCTCTTGCTGCAACGCTTTAATGCGTCTCAAAATTTGATGCGCCATGACCGGATCCAGACTTGAGGTAGGCTCGTCCAGGAGCAATACATCCGGTGCATTTAATAGCGTTCGTGCCAGCGCCAGACGCTGCTTCTCACCCCCCGATAGTGATTTGGCATCCTGATCTAAACCGATACCGGTGAGTCCCACCTGTTCCAACTTCCCGTAGAGGTCTTCATCTGAAAGCACGAAATCTTTACGCCAGCGTTGGAAAACCATCAGGTTTTGCACCACCGTCCCCTCCAAAATCGTCGGTGTTTGGAACACCATACCCACTTTTTGGCGTAAATCCCGAACAGAACCCTCATCGTAGCGTTCGCCTCGAAACCTTATTTCACCTGAATTGGGCGAGTCCAAAGCATTGAACAATCTCAAAATAGTTGTCTTGCCGGCACCAGAAGGTCCCAGTAGCGCCACAAACTCACCAGCATGAATGGTTATGGAGGCAGCTTTGAGAATTTCACGACCCGCTTCCTCCCGGGTGACATTTTTCAATTCGAAGATGGGCGGTGTTTCCATAGGGGCAGAAAAATAATCCAATTTTTACAAAATAAGAGTAAGAACTCAAGTCGATCTAAGGGTGCAAATCAGCTCAGGATGATTATTTTTCAGGTCAATGCCATCACCAAGAATTCGGGGGAATAACAGAGGATAAACAGACCAATGGCCCAATTACAGACTACCGATTTCATGGACTGGTCCGGAAGTTTTGACGACCAGGAAATCATGATACAAAATACGGCTCACGACTGGGTTCAGGAGCGTTTTATGCCCACGATCCGGTCCCATTATCAGGCGGGTACTTTCCCCATGGAGCTGGTACCGGAGATGGGTGAATTGGGCTTTTTTGGCGCCAATCTGCCAGAGACATACGGCTGCGCCGACATCAACAACGTGGCCTACGGTCTTATCATGCATGAGTTGGAGCGAGGGGATTCGGGATTGCGGAGCTTTGCATCCGTCCAGGGCGCACTGGTGATGTGGCCCATTTGGCAATACGGTTCCGACGAACAAAAACAGAAATGGCTGCCCAAACTGGCCAGCGGCGAATTAATTGGCTGTTTTGGGCTCACCGAACCGGGCCATGGCAGCGATCCGGGTGGTATGGTGACACGCGCCCGGAAAGATGGCGATAACTATGTCCTCAACGGCGCCAAAATGTGGATTACCAACTCCCCGCTGGCCCATCTGGCGTTGGTATGGGCGAAAGATGAGCAGGATGTGGTGCGCGGTTTTCTGGTGGAGCGGGGCACACCCGGGTTCGAGACACCGGAAATCCGGGGCAAACTCTCCTTGCGGGCATCCGTCACCGGTGAAATTGTGCTCCAGGATTGTCGCGTTCCTGCGAAGAATGTCCTGCCCAATATTCAAGGCTTGCGCGGTCCGCTTTCCTGTCTCACCCAGGCGCGCTATGGGATTAACTGGGGAGCGGTGGGCGCTGCCACCGACTGTTATGAAGAGGCATTGGACTACGCCAAATCCCGAATTCAGTTCGACCAACCCATTGCCGGATTTCAACTCACCCAGCAGAAACTGGCGGAGATGGTGAATGAAATTACCAAAGCACAATTTCTTACGCTCCAACTGGGGCGATTAAAAGACCGGGGAGAGATGCACCACTGGCAGGTGAGTCTGACGAAGATGAATAATGTGCGTATGGCGCTGGAAATCGCCCGCAGCACCCGCACCATTTTAGGCGCCAGCGGAATTGTGGATGAGTACGCCAGTATGCGCCACGCCAACAATCTGGAATCAGTCCTCACCTACGAGGGGACACACGAGATTCATACACTGGTGGTGGGAAATCAAATTACGGGGATTGAAGCGTTTCGGTAGGGAGAATCTGGTTCTTTAATCCGTGAAAATCCAATTTCTCCAGGCGCACCTACTATTTTTCAAAATATTTTACGCCATCCAGACTTTTAAAATCTGCATCCTGAGTCCATACGATTGCATTAAAACGGCGGGCCGAAGCATAGATCAAGCTGTCTGCCATGGGTAATTTCAATTTCCGACTGAATTGGGCGGCTGAAATCGCCAAGGTGATATCCACAGCTATCACATTTCCCTGTCGCATTAAACCTAAAACCTGAATAGCTGTGTTCTCATCTTTCTCTGCCAACACTTTTTTATAGACCTCATACAGGTTGATAGCTGAAACCAGCAAATTACTTGTGTCTAAAATTGCCGGTGCAAAGTGATTGGCATTTTTTCCACCAGTGAAATATTCTAACCAACCGGAAGAGTCCACTAAATGCATATTATACCCGATCCTGTTCCCGCTCAATCGCCGTGTCCATGCCTTTCAAAAAACCCTGCATTTCCTTTAGATCCTTGACCAATATGAACTCGATTCGGTCCTCCATCTGAATTACCTGTAATTTTTGACCTGGTTTCAATTCCATTTCCCGACGAATTGCTTTTGGAATGACAACCTGAAATTTGGGTGAAATAGTTACCGTATCCATCTTACCTCCTATTTATTCTCCCAAAAAATGTATCGATATAGTATTCGTATTACTACTATTTTATCGATTTAAATAGCGGGGCTGTTTTTAGTCGCCAAGAATATGTTCATAGGTCTTTATTACAGATGCCGAAACAAGTTCGGCATGACGAATAACGACACGAGCGCAGGTGTATAAAACCTTCAGCGAACAGAAATTTTCCGCTAAATAATCAGTCCAGGCTTCGCAGGATTCGTCCGGTGGAATCAATCATCAACGGTGATTCCGGAAAATCTTCCTGAGATAAAATGCGCATTTCTTCAATCGCCAACCCGTCCGGATCGAAAACCGGCCCGCCACGGCCGGGTTGTTTGATGGCGAATACCTGTCCGGCGAGGAATTTCCCCTGCTGGTCAACCAGTACACGCAACACAGGACCATGTTTTCCCCGGCCGGTGAAATTAAACCGGGCATATGTGCAATAATTTCCCAAACTATAGGCAATCAGCCTGTCGCGGTACAATTCCACTCCGCGCGTTACATGCGGTCCGGATCCGAAAACCACATCAGCACCGGCGTCCACTACCGCGTGGGCAAATTTGTACACATCGCCCCGGTTTTCTCCCAGGTACCACTCGGTTGCCCGGGGGACATGCATGGCGGAATCCCCTTCAGCACCGGCATGCACCGCTACGATGACCACATCCGAGCGCTTTTTCAGCCGCTCAATACGATTTGAAACAGCCTTAAGTTTATGCAGACCGACCGTTCCTTTGTTGGGGGCAAAGCCCGCAAATCCGAATCGCACCCCATGCCTCACCACCACAGTATCCGGCCAGATGGCATATCCGGCAAAACCGATTCCGTGTTGATCCAGTGTAGCAATTGTACTGAAGCGCCCCAGGTCACTAAAATCACCGGAATGGTTATTCGCCAGATTCAACAGGTCAAAACCCGCATCGACCAGGTAGCGGGCATATTCTGTCGGCTGGCGGAAAGCATAACACCGGGTGGAATCGTCACACTGTTTGGCTACACCACCGCTGTCCAGAAAAGTGCCCTCCAGATTCCCCACCGTTACATGCGCATTCCGGGTGAGCATCGCCAATGGTTCCAACAGATTGACGCCTTTCGGTGGCAGGTAGGATTCATCGGGAAAATTGGTCCCCAGCATAATGTCTCCCACGCCCATAATGGCAATGGTGTCGATGCCGGTGCCGGTGTCACTGTCAACTGGTTCGGCGAACAGCCCGCCAAAGGAGAGAATAGTCCAGGAGGCAAGCAAAATGAGTCTTTTCACAATGCGTGAAGTTTATCGCGGAGGATATCCTAAACAAGCGGATTTGACTGAGTTCTGGCGTTTTGAGTTTTATTTGTGGTTGTTTTAGGGATACAGCCAGATCGCTATGCGTATGGAATTTGTTTCAACCTGAGTAATCTGTGGTTTGACTTCGCTCAGTAGCGCTGAGATCTGTGGTTTCTTAATCCGCCCAATCTGCGTTTACTTGTCACATCGTAGTCCGGAAGTTGCCGGACGAAAACGGATCCGCGGTTAAAAAATATTTCTTCGTCTGTGTCCGTCGGCGTTTTTCTGCGGCAGATGGATTAGC
>JAIPJR010000042.1 GCA_021734045.1 Fidelibacterota bacterium | reverse complement strand
CAGTGTCCAGTAAAACTTCCGGCGAGCGTCGGCCCGGGTAAAAAATCTGGATGACCCCCAGCAGACTGTCGGTGACATAAACCTGTCCCTCAGCACCAATGGTCACACCCTTGGGTCGGAACAGTTGACCGGTGGTCACGCCCCATTCTCCGTATTGACCCAAAAACCGGTCGGTATTGCTCACCATCTGGACCCGGCCGTTAAAAACATCCACCACGTACATATTCTTCGCAACATCCACCGCCACAGTAGCCGGATATTTGAATTGTCCGCGATTACGACCCTCATTGCCCAGCCGCAAAATTTCCCGCCCCTGGCGATCCAGCTTCACCAATTGGTGGCCGTCATTGTTCACCACATACAGATAATCTCCCACCGCCACCACATCTGTGGGATCAATGTCAGCAGCCAGGGAAATGCGTGACTGCAAACTCAACTTTTTATCGAAAATGAGCAGCAAACCGGCTTTGGTATCCGTGATGTAAATGCGATCCTGATCATCCACGAAAATCCCCAGGGGACGCTGGAACTCGCGACTGGTGAAGGGCTGTACCGTTCCATTCTGCCGGAAAATCATCACATCACTGTTCACGCCATCCACCACCAGCACACGACCGTCGGATAATACCGCCACGTCGGTGGGAAAGGACATATTGGCCTTCAGGGTGCGCACAACCGTGGCTTGTGGCAGTGCTGCCAGAATCTGAGAGCCGAACAAGGCGATAAATATGAAGGTTCGCAGCAATATCATGTTATTTGGTCGGCATGTAGAAATTTTCATAACTCTCGAAAACCGATGGCGTACTTAGTGATTCCAGTTCAGACGCCCGTTCTTCCGGATAGCCCGCCGCCCGGAAATCAATAAACCCATCCTGGGTATGACACCGTTTGCAGGCTCGGCCGGTCATCATAATTCCCGCTTCCAGCTCTTCTCGCAAATCGGCAGCCATGGCCGAATCTTCCAGCGCATTTTGAGCCAGACGAGCGGCGAGATGCGGAGAATCCTGCGGGGTATAGAGCACCGTACTATCCCGAACCGGAACCAATTGGTATTTCCCCACATCTTTCCAACGGGTTTCCGGTCGTTCGACCCCCACCACCAGCTTGCCAGTTTCGGTATCCAGCCAGGTGAAACTCACATTCGTTGAATCCGCCAGGTGACAGGTGGTGCAAGCCACATAACCGGAATGCAAGTTCAGGAAAGCCCGGTTACGAATATTCTTATTGTGCGGTAGAATCGTGTGGCAGAGCAGACAGGCCGACCGTTTCTCCTGCGCCACCATTTTAATGCCGGGATAGTAGTGGAAATTCTCATGGCTGGCATTGTAGTCATTGGGAAGCGCTTCCAGAATGTAGGCATGATCGGCCTTCATGCGCACCGTATCCTCCATGGCGCGGGGAACAAGGATTTCAGCCGGCTTGGTGTCCGGATTCGTCAGACGTTGGTAGAAACTCACAGCCATGATGGTGGCGGTGATGACAATTAACAGGAAGAACAAATATCCCAGACCGCGGTATCTTCTACGCATCATTCGCCTCGCTCGACTTACTTAGCTGTTCCAGTGCACCGGCATGCTCCTCTTTCATATCCCACTCGGAGATTTCACCGGTAATCCACACGTTGCTCATGGGCCATTTCCCTGGCTTCCAATGCACCAGATAAAAATGCCACACCACAATGGCCAATACTGCCAGGATCGCTTCAAGTGAGTGGATAATGCGTGCCACGTCGACCCAAAATTTGGGGCCCAGTTGCTCCAGCATCATGACCACACCGGTGAAGGTCATGACAAAACTACCCCAGGCAAAAGCCCAGTATTCCATTTTCTCGGCATAGTTAAACCAGGGCATTTGGGGAGGCTCTTTTCGCATACCCAGCATGAACGCGATATTTTGAAAAATGTGCAACGCATCGGATGGTTTGGGAAACATTTCCGCCAATAGTCCACGACCGCGCTTGGTGAAAATCGCATAGCCAATATGAAACAGGCTTATCAGCGTTAGAATCAGCGCGAAAAAGCGGTGACCCCAGAAGCGAACCTCCACCAGATACAGCCAATCCGGTAACCAGTTCAGCTGTTCTGCCGGGACCCAAAGCAATGCACCGGTAAGAGCGAGCCCGGTGAAGGAACTAAACATGATGATATGACTGACCCGGTCGGTTTTGTTCATGCGGGCGTACCGTTTTTGCAGCCGCGTGGGAGGCGGATAGCCATGTTTTTTCAGAATAATCCGGGTGCGGATAAAATCCATGGTGTTATGGATGAGCATAAATCCAATCACACCAATTATCAGCGTGGTCCAAATCCAGCGGACCCATTTCAAAACATCCGCTTGCCAACCTTCGTAGCGGAAGTGCATGGAGCCCTGGATAAAATCCCGAGAGACATTGGCATGACAGCCGGTGCCGGAACAGGTTTCCCGTAGATTGGCTTCATTAATGGTAGAGCGTACATCATTCTGAGGGAAAACCCCGTGGTAATCATGACAATCATTACAAACCGGCGTTTTCTTGTCACCAAATGCGAATCCCACACCATGGAAAGATTTCAGGAAGCTGGAAACCACATCATCATGGAGAATATCGGTTTGCTCGCCTAAAATGCTGGCATCCGTATGACAGGCGGCACACACCTCCAGGCGCCGCTGCTGGGTCCAATAGCGTTCCGGATTGGAGTGGAAGTCCACATGTTTCACTGCGGTGGTGATATTTTCCTCTTCATGACATTTAATGCAATTTTCCGAAAGCTTCTGGAATTCCGCGCTCACGGGATGGAGCTGTAGTGGATTCACATGACAATCTTTACACTCGGGTCGCAGATGGTCTTTGCCGTCATTTTTGGGGCCGTGAACCGACACTTCCCAATCCTCAAATACACCGCTATGACTGAAGGGTCGCTGTGTGAAAGGATCCAGTGTGTGGCAGGCCTGATTGCAGTTCACCGGTTTGGGAATCGGATCATGGGGAATTTTTTCAACATCTGAGTGACAATCGGTACAGGCCAGGCCGCTGTGAACCGAATTGGCATACATCTCAGCATCCACATAGAAATTGTGGAGTTTCCCATCCTCCTCCGAGATCCGGGCAAATAGAGGGTATTGATGGCAGTTGAGACAATTCTGATTATCCTGAGCGAATGCGGGATTAACCCACGCATTGCCTAACAGTACCACAGTCAGGATGAGGAATTTTCCGAATGTTCTTAAAAGGGGGCTCTTCACGCTGTTAACTCGCTCTTTTGTTTCCGGGATTAAAAGGCTTACAAGTCATGGCATCCATAACACAATTTTTCTTTTGACAGTCTGAGATAATGAGCATTCGACTCGGAGGATTTTTCATACACCACATTTTCAGTTGATAACAACCCACGCTCATGAGGATTGTGGCATGTATTACACTGGATTTTCCGGTCTTCAGACAGGGGCATCTTGATCTGATAACGCGTCTGTGTCTCCTGAAATCTGGCTGCCACAGCTTTTTTTGAATGGAAGAGATCGCGCCCCTGATGATTGGACTCATGTTGATGCAGAGCATGGCATTTGTTGCAGGTGGCCGTCATGTCAAGATGCATGGCGTTGGAGATGGTGGGATGATCCTCAGCAGTGGGAATTTTAATATGGCAATGCAAACAGGTGGCGTTGTCCTGTGAACCATCGACACGCAGTTGGTCGTGAGGATTTACCGGCTGGTAACCCTGACTCTGATGGCATTGATAGCAAAAATCCAGCTCGGTCTTATAGGGTCCGCCCCGTAAAAAGTTTTTATTGGAGCGATCAGGTTTACAGGCTACCGCGTGGCAGGTAAGACAATCCAGTGTTTCATTGGTTAGAGGAAAATCTTCCGGAACAGCAATATTCTCAGATGCGGGATTGGCACCCTGTAAAAGATGAATTTGCTTATCCACCGCAGCAGCTGAGTGGCAGGTAACACACACATTTTTGATAAAATTGGATTTACCCGGCTCCCCATCACGCGTATGGCACACTAAACAATCATCACCGTTATGAGGATTCGTCTTTCCCGGGAAGGTGAGTGGCGCCTCTTGCGCCATGACAGCCTGGGTGAATAGCAGGCTAAGGGTCACCAGCAAGAGGAAAAATCTGCGCTTAACCACCATTATCCGATTCAATCGTAATCCTCTCACCGCATCTTCATGCTGATAATTGATAACGCGGACTCATCCACCATGACAAGTGTCGCACCCACCAGGGAATAATTGACCGTTTTCATCAACTGTGACACGCTCATTAGCAAGAATTTCATCCGACTGCCCCCGCTCCTCCAGATAGTCACTCATCAGGTAAAATGTCTGTAGCGGACCGGCTATTGTTCCATCCTCCGATACACCGTGGAGGTGGCAATTTTCATAGCACTGTTCGGCGTCATAGTTACCTCCGGCCAGCCATGTGCTGTCCACAAGCGTCCGGATAGTCCAGCGCTGAATATTGTGGGGACTGGCGCGTTTATAGGTGGGCAGTTCATCAAAATATTCCAGCGCAACCCCCCAGTCATCCCGGGTAATCGTCCGGGGAACAGGCGTATGCCGCACAACCTGCCATTTTTCATTCTCGTGGGGTGTCCCGCCATTTTGATACCCGGGATTCAAACCCACTTTAAAATCTGCATAAACCAAGTCTGTATTTTCCGGATATCCCCCTTCAAAATGGTTGAGATTCTGGCTGTGGCAGACGAAACAGCTCACTGATTTCATAGAATTGTCTGACTCAGCCCAATGCACCTGGTGAAACAGGTTATCATCAGCATCATTGCTGTGACAGGGCGAATAGCAACTGGCTATTCCCACCACATCATAAACCGATGTAATCTCCCGGTCTATCTCGCCATTCCCGTGTAAATCTTCCGTGTGACAAGTGGTGCAGGTGAACCCAAAATTGGCATGCACATCGGGATTCGTTCCAGTCACCTCGCCACGCCATTCTGCACCAATTGTATTGCTGTGACAGGCCGTACATGTGTTTTCCACATCCGGATGCCGGATAAATTTGTGGTTGCCACCAGTTGCATTCCCCGCGAAGCCACCCTTCAGCCGATCCGGCCGGCTCACATGGCATTCACCACACGTGGCAATTTCCAATAATTGCACACTTTCAAAATTTTCCGCAACGCCCGGCGGCAGGTCGGCAACTGTTGAGCCCGGGCCACCAAATCGAATCGCCAGATCCCATTTTGCTCCCCAGGATTGACGATGGATGGAGGTGGCATGTTTCCGCACAATATCACTGTGGCAAAGCGCTCCCCCGCAGCCGATATCAGAATCCCGGGAGGGGTCGGACACCAGCCCCTTATGGGCAGCGGCCAGAGCCTTCTGTTCATTCTCCTCTGAAACCGGATTCACACCACGGTGGCAGCCCGAGCAGGTCACCCGCGCGTGGATACTGTCGACATCCGCAAAGCTTTCTTCTCCGGCGTCCAGACGAATGTGTACTCGCTGAACTGCCGAGAGTGGCGCAAGATGACCGGCGGCGTCACTGTTACCCGCTGTAGTCGCCAGACTGGTTAGCAGGAGCTGATTGGTGTGACAGCTTTCGCAAGTTTCCTCACCTTCGGAAACACCGGTGGTCTGGTCGATGCGGTCACATTGCCAGAATAGCAAGCTCAGAAGCAGAAGTGGTAAGACGTTGCGCAACCTCATGAACATCATACCCACAAGATCTTTGGTGATTCATTTTTCCGTGGAAAAGAGCGCGTGTGGGCGAGATGTGTCGTTCCGGGAAGTGTCATGGGCTACTATTCAGTTCATGTGTTGTTGTCATTTGGATTTGGCCGACTCTTTCGCTCCTGTCGAGGCTGCATTTTTTCGAATACAGTTCAACAAAGCGTATGCCAACCTTCATCGTTGACAAACATAACTATTTGCCGGATAGATAACAAAATTTAATAAATGACAACTATTCCAAAACCCCCGTAGTTGTCGCCTTAACCTTGCATCTAAAACCGGAAATATTTCAAAAAACGCTCATCTTTTCTGCAGGGAACCCGTTTGTTTTTCTCAACAGGCGTCTGTTATAAAAAGGAGCCGGTTTTACCCGGCTCCTTTCGGGACAATATCTGGTTTAAAAAGCCAGTATTGATGTGCTGTTATCGTTATTCACTGGGAACCAGTGTATAGTCTGCGGAACCTGTCCACTTGTGCCCTGCAAGCTCCGAGTAGATCATGCTGTTGGCACCAAAACGCAGGCTTTTCGCATCATAGCCCAACAGATCCAACCAGGCAGTAACCATGGAAGAGGTTTGACCCGTCCAGCAATAAATCACATTGGTGCCCACGGGATCGAGAACCTGCAAGCCATCGGCGGCGATGGTGAGGGAACCGGGTGTTAGCTGATAAGCACCCGCGATATGACCGTATGTATCATAATCGCTTGCACCCCAGTAATTGAAAATGGTGAAGCTGGACGGTGCATCCAATACATCACTGGCATTGATACCCCAACCGGATTTGGCCAGCATATACTCAACCTGTGCAGCCAGAATGTCCGCACCTTCAGTGGCTGTCGTGGTAATGGTAGGCTCATCGGTAAAGGTTGGTAATGCCGGCGCCGCATCGGTGGACCAATTGGAATGCCCCACGCCAGTGGAGGCCGTGTTTCCGGACCAGTTGTCCAGCGTTGAATGCCACGAACTCATACCAAAGCCCAGGCTGGCGGCATCACTATATCCGCTCATTCGCAACGCCACCACGGCGCGACAGGCTGATTGGCCGGTGTAGCAGGCGATGACAACGGGCTTCATGTCCGTATTGTGGACATCGACATAATCCACCACATCAGCTAATGTGGCATTATGTGCCCCCGGTATATGACCGGCATCATAGAGTGCTTCCGACCGAATATCTACGATGAAATAATCATCTTCATTTCCTACCAGTGTTGATGCACCAATAAGCCATCCGGTCAAAACATCCGGCAGATCCAGGCTCTGCTCAGACATATAGGTTGTGAGTTTTTCGAACGAAGTCAGCTCCGTTCCTGTCCCGTTATCATCGTCATCATCTTTGGTACAGCCAGACATGAGTCCCAGCATGACCACGACGGATAACAGAAGTGTCAAGTAGCGTTTCATGGTTGTCTCCCCCATTCAGGTTTCGTTAAGGTTTCAATTAATGATTATGGCAATGAGCGCATTGCACAGAACCATTGTCATCCAGGGTGACATTGGCGTTTGCGCCCTTCTCATCGCTCTGTTCAAGATTATCCATTTGTGCACTCAACAGGTAGAATGTCGCCTGGGGATTCCCCGGGACATTCACCCGGTGATAGTGACAGTTGTCCGCGCAGGTCTGGGCAGTGTAAGATGTACTGTCAGGTAATAACCAGGTGCTGTCAGCCAGTGTTCTGCTGGTCCAGCGCTGAATATTGTGCGGGCTGGTGTATTTATATGTGGGAATCGACTCGTAGTACGCCAGCGTTTCAAGACCCCAATTTTTATACGCATCACGGGAGACAGGAATATGCCGGACCACAATCCATTTTTCATGGTTGTGCGTTTTCCCGGAGATACCGTAATTGGGATTTAATCCGATTTTGAAATCCTGATATACTTTATAGCCACCCGGTTGGTTGTATTCCTCGGTATAACTCCCTGCATGACAGGTATTGCAGTTGTCATACTGCTGTGAATGACAAGCGTAGCAGGTGATGTCGCCACTGGTCCCCTGACCGGCCCAATGGGCTTGATGATACAGATTATCATCCGAATCAGCGCCGTGGCAGGAGGTATAACAGTCAGGCAGACCATCAACCTCGTACCGCGAGGTATATTGGGCATCACCGGGACCGTCCCCGTGAAAATCTTCCGTGTGACAATCGGTACAGGTCATGCCAAAAATCTTATGCACATCGGGCTGATTGCCTTCAATCGTGCCTGCCCAGTCCATACCTATCCGGCCACCATGGCAGGCGGTGCAATTGTACGTCTCACTGGGTTCGCGGATAAACTTGTGATTCCCACCCAATGTACTTCCGGCAAAACCACCTCCAGCCGTTGTGGGACGACTGATATGACACTGCCCGCAAGAGGTATGACACCCATAACAATTCGCTTGATAACCTGATTTGGTGCTCTCCGGACATTGGTCAAAAGTGAAGCCTTCCCCTCCATAACGCTGAGCCACATGGGCTTTCTCACCCCACAGATTGGTGTGGATACTGGTGGCATTCCGGCGGGCGATATCACCGTGGCACAATCCGCCACCACAACTGGTTTCGGCATCTTCCGAAGGATCTCGTACCATACCCTGATGCGCAGCATTCATTGCAGCGGCGTCCGAACCTTCATCCACCGGTGAAATACCGCCATGACACCCGGTACAGCCAATCTTCCCATGGATTGAATCAACATCCGCAAAACTTTCCTGGTTTCCCATCAGGCGGATATAGACACGATACTTGGGAGCCAACGGCTCCAATCCGCCACCTCACCCAGGCACCTCACCGTGACCATCATCCACCGGCACCTGCGCCAGTGCGTTCAATGCTGCCAAATCGGTATGACAGCCTTCACACGTCTGAGCCGTATCAGATACATCCGTGTTGGATGAGATTTTTTCACACTGCCAGAACAGAAGTGCGAATGCCAGAATCGGCAGGGAAATCCACAGTTTGCTCTTCATCGTAACTTTACCGCCAGTTTTTGTTTGAAAGTATCTATATCAGCAGCCATCGCATAGATGGGACAGTCGCGACAGCTTTCACCACTTGTTTTGCACGGTGTGTCAGGCATTGACCAGCACGGCTTGTCATTGACCTGCTTGGCAGGGCAATCCATATAATTCGCACCCAAACAGCAATTCTTAATCTCCCAGCAGGGCAGCATGGACAGCAGGTAACGGATTCCGGCAAAATTCAATTTATGATCATGAATCTGCTTACGAATGGCTGCAATCCATGCTAAATCCTGATCATTGTACCGCCGATGTCCGGAAGCTGCCTTCTCGGGAATGACCAATCCTTCCCGCTCATACAGCCGCAGTGTCTCCACAGAGATGTTCAACTCCCTGGCAATCTGCCCGGGGGTGTACCATGTCTCCCCTGTGGATTGAATCTGTTTGTCAACTGAATTCGGCATTAATCATTCCTGTATTCTCCAATACAGATATTCAAACTATATGCCAATTATGAAATATTAAGTATTAATAAAAATAAGTGGTTAGTAGAAAATATTGCGCCTGGCAATTACCTCGGATTGTAACACATTGTAAATATTACATCCTTGCAAAATTTGCTGCCGGGAAATCTTCCGCTCCAGACTGCGCCCGACGGAAGACATTACGTCACCCGGGCATGTATCCATGTCCGGATGGGATTAACTATTATTATTTGTGGGAATGGAACAGGCTTCTTAGCCACGGATCATGGTGAGCGCCATTTTAAAGTCGGTCTCTGCAACCACCGCGTGAGGCACATTGGCGGGGAGTAACACAATTTCACCATCTTTAGCCTGCACGGGCTCACCACCGATGATAACTTTCACCGCACCATCCAGAACCTGCAGCCATGCGTCATATGGCGCCGAGTGTTCACTCAATTCCTGCCCTGCCGCAAAGGCAAAGAGCGTGATAGTGCCGGCTTTACTTTTGTGTATCGTGCGACTCACTACCGAACCCGGTGCGTATTCCACCAGTTTGGCAAGGGAATATGCAGTTGCCGGCGCGAGATTACTGTTATTGTTTTTATCTGACATGTGTTGATTAACTCCTTGAATTCATGAGCAGAATTTGGTCACAGCGATTTACATCCCGGGATGACCAAAACGCTCCAGATTTTTATTCAGCTGCTGGTACTGCTTCATGGTCACCTGATTCTGCCAGGAGCCCGTCACCATTGCTGCACCGGTGACTGCGATGAACAGCACCACAATTCCCGCAGCCACCCACCGGGGTTGCCAGCGCTTTTTGGTCCCCACCAGCGTCAGATCAAGCGTGTCAGCTACCGGACAGGCATCCACGCAACTCATGCAGGTGTGACACTCGTCCGACCATACCGTTTCCACCTTATCCACTTTGATATTCGATGGGCAGGCTTTGGTGCATAAGCCGCAGTCAATACAACTTACCTGATTGCGCTTAATTTTATTGGGACTGAGTAATGTTATCACGCCCAGTAGCGCCCCGTAAGGACAGAGATAGCGACACCAGAATCCACGGTAGAAAAAGGACGCCACAAGTAAAAACGCAATCACGCCCAATCCCACACCGGAGAGATTGGCGAACCAGTGATACATCTTGATATCCGCCACGATATTGTACGGTGAGTCCAGAAATGCCTTCAACGCTACAAGTGACATGGTGAAAATACTCACGGTGAAAAATGCCAACAGCAGGTATTTCAAACTGCGTAATGGATAATCCAGCCAGCGGGGCATCTTCAAACGCCGACCCAGGACCTTCTCACCCACCTCGGCAATCATTTCAGACAAAAACCCGATGGGACAGAGCCAGCTGCAGAAGGCTTTCCCGAAGAGGAAGGAAATCACCACAATGGCCAGAAAGATGAAAAACCCGGCCGGATGAGCACCGTGAATCGTCCCGGTGAGTGCGAAGTAAAACCAACTCATAAGTGAACTGATGGGCAGAAAACCCTCCACACCCGGTGGCCGGTTCACCAGCGCCGTCGCACCACCGCTATCCAGGTACTGCAGAAACAGATAAAATTCCACACCAATCCAGATACACAGCGCCGCGAAGCCGGTCTGAATCCAGAACCGCCAGGTTTGAACACCCTTTCGCTGGTTACGCGCGATTTTGGGTTTAAATCGTTGTGGTTTAATCCGCGGTATTTCTGCCGTCTCCATGCCGACTTCTGTTTACAAACTCCAGGCCAATGATAACCATTTCCGTCATGTCTCAGCCATCACCCAATGCTTCACCCAAGGAGGGTTACCTTTATACGCCCAGTTTCTGCGCCAAAGCCCGCACCTTGGGATGTAGAATGTTATTCTCCAGATGGATGTGCTGATGCAGATCATCCGCCAGTTCAGATAAGAATCCATACACCATCCGGTAACTGGCGCAGGCATCCTCCGGTACAGTATAGTTCCCGCTCAATTCCCGAATGGAATCCATGAGTTCGCCCACCACTTGGTGATCCGCCTCCATGCCGCGTATCGGATTTTCTACCGAGCCAAACACAGGTCGGGGTGGTTCCTCACCCGACTTTTCCGCCGCCACCATCTTTTCGATGTAGGGAAACAGGACTATCTCCTCTTTTTGCAGATGGGGTACTAAATCATCCACCACACTTTGGAAAATAGCCGCAATTTTCACTGTCTCCGGATGATTCGCGCCGTGGACTTTGGATATTTTTTGAACCAACGGCGTCATCTCCGGCAGCTTGGTTTTGAGCCAGTTATGGTGATTTTCAATGATGTAATGAATCAGAAGCGAAATGGACCACGTCTGAAACCGGTCTAATGTTCCACCGCCCGGTTCCCATTGGGCTGAATTCAATTCTGACCTTAGTACCTCCGGATCAATTCCCGCCTCTTTGCCAGCCTGAGAAAGTGATTTATTCCCGCCACAGCAAAAATCAATGCCGTGTCGCTTGAAAACCGCCGCCTTACGGAAATCCGCCGCGATGATTTCACCTACTGTTGGATCAACGACGCTCTCAGGCTTACCGATGGCCACCCGCCAGATTTCCGGACCCTGTTCCAGGTATTCCCAGGTGAATTGTCCCGGATGCTCATTTTTAAACTGATGATACAAGGGTCGGGGTTCATGGTCATTCACCAGGATGAAATGCTCACCTGCCGCCAGATTATCAAACATCTGAAAGATGGTGGGGTGTTTTTCCCGGGGTGCAATTTGCCGTGCATCTATTGATTGAATGGATTCCATAAGATAGAACACCTTTTCTTTTATCGTTTGGTTGTGGATTGCTGATTGTACGGTGTCACCGATATCTCTATGTAGAAAACTACCGCCACATTAATAGGCATTAAAAATCTTTCTGCGTGAATTTCCGCATCCCCATCCAGAAGGGCATCACGGTCCACACCATTAATGCTGTGGCTGCCGTACTGATCCCCCAGAAACTGCCGAAAAAGCGTTGAAAAACCGCCCCGGTATAGCCCATGAGTGCCGAGGCATCCATCTGCAGGAGCAGCAGAATACGCGCTAAATCCAGTGGATTGAAAAGGGTGAAGGTAATGACCGCTTTCTCAAGCGGATAATCGGCAAACCAGGCCACCACCAGCAATACCAGTCCGTCATAAATCACAGCAAAAAAGAGCCACAGCACGATAGATATACCCAGACCCTTCACCCGTTCGTTATAGGCTACGGAAATCCAGAAGGCAAGAGCAGTAAAAATGAAGGTCAGAAATACACCACTGCCAATCATCACCAGGAGCAGCATGACATCACCTGCATCGTCAAAACCGTGAAAAAGAAAGGGCAGCCCCAACCCTGCGCCAAAACTCAACCCCAACGGCACCGCCAGCCCCAAATACAGACCGGTAAAAAGCTGGTGCCGGTTTACCGGTTGGGTAAGCAGTAGTTCAGTGAATTCCCGTGAATGGTACAGATACATAGCACCAAAAATGATCGCCATTAAGGGAATCACCAGGAGAACCACATTACTAAGACTTGCCAGCGTTTTCGTACTGCCGCCGCCAAAGCGGAGCAACCCTTCGGTGAGGAGTAGAAAAAAAATGAAGTAGAAGAGCACAAATTTACTCCGCAGGATATCACGCACTTCGTACTTGATGATTTTTCCAATCGTTCTCATGCAGTCGCCCGATCCTGCATAATCCGCGCGATGCCCCGCTCTAGATTGGCTTCACCGGTATCCCGCAGAATTTCATCCGGTGGTCCGTGGAACTGGATTTTGCCATCCAGTAAAAAGACTACCACATCCGCCAATTCTTCTACCTCACTCATGATGTGTGATGTAAAAATCACGGTCTTACCCGTGTCCCGTTCCGTTACCAGCGTATCCTTAAGTACGCTGGAGGCGACCGGATCCAGGCCGGACGTGGGCTCATCCAAAATCAGGATTTTAGGATTGAATAACATGGCCAGTATCGCACTCACTTTTTGACGGGTCCCACCGGACAGCGTTCCCAGCGGTTTGTCCATTTCCTGATGCAGGCTAAATTGCGCCAGCCGGTCGTTCTCATCGCGGTGCACACCACCCCGCAAATCCGTGAGCATTTTCATTAAATCCTGCATACTCAGATTTTCCGGAAAACGACCGATCTGGGGCATGTACCCGATAGCATTCCGATACCGACAATCCCCGTTCAAAACCTCCCCGCCCACCTGAATCTCACCCCGGTCCGGTTTTACCAATCCCAGGATGGATTTAATGAGGGTCGTCTTTCCCGAGCCATTGGGTCCAAGAATTGCCGTGATTTTCCCGGCTTCGATGGAAAGGTTCACTCCGGTGAGTACCTGCAGCGCTCCAAACGATTTGTATAGCTCACAGATTTTGATCATAGAGGGTTAACCCTCTCCATGAGCGGTCGATTATCCTGCAGTGTGGGCGGCGTGATGACAGGTAACAGGCGTTCGGCCCGGTCCAGCAGGTCAACGAACAAACTCCGCATCAGAATGAGTGCCGGTGGATTCTGTTGCACGATGTATGCGAAAAGCCGTACCGGACGAAACGCCACATCCCCCACACCATCCCGATCCAAATCATAGCCCGTGTATTTGTCCCAATAATTCCCGTCAAACCGGCTGTGGTTTTGACGACCGGCTGTGGCAATATCAAAGGAATTCCCGATAAAATTGTTGGCTGTAAACACGTTTTCCAGCGAACTGGATTGGATTTTTACCCCCCAACCATTCTCCAGAAAATCATTTTGACTTACCATCACCCGGTTGGATGATTCGGTGTAAATTCCCACCGAATTCCCACGGAAAATATTGTGGGTGATTTCACTATCCCGGATTTCCTTCAATAGCAGCCCGTAGGATGCACTTCCCCAATTATCAACGAAAAGATTCCGGTGCATTTTCACCGCTTCGGTGTACATCACCGCTACACCAGCGCCATTATTTCGGAAGGTGTTTTCCGTGTACTCACACGTATCGCTGAACATGAAATGGAGTCCGTACCGCAGATTATTTTCACTCAGATTGTTCCGAATCCGCCCATTCATGACAAATTCGAAATAAATCCCGTCCCGTTGACCACTCACCTGATTTCCTTCAATGAGAATATCCTCACAATACCACAGGTGAATGCCATTCCCGGAGTTGGTCTCGCGAATATTACTGGCCGTGATATGGTTGTTGCGAATGGTACACTGAGCAGCCTGAGCCAGATAGACTGCGAAAAAATTGTCCTTAAACCGGTTATTTTCCACTCGGATGTGGCTTGCTTTTTCAATGCGTAATGCCGCATTGTCATCCACAAAGCTAATCCCAGCGTTTTGGAATGTCAGATCGCGTATCACCACCGAATCATGATGGACGATGAGAATTTCAGTCTTGCCGCCACCGTCCAGCACAGGGCCATTCTCCCCTATTAATACCAATGGTTTCCGGATCTCGTAGGGCGTGTTCCGGTGAATACCACCATCCACAATAATGGTGTCGAAAGGCTCTGCCGCGGTGATGATCTGCGCCAGCGTGGGTGTTTTCACCACCCACGTTTTCCCGTGCAAAAACACAGCGCTGACAAAGATAAACAGGAAGAAAAAATGCCGGTGCCTCATGGGGAATGATGTTGCCCCTGCTGCCAGGCATTCACTACAATTTTTGTCACCTTTTTCCACGTCAGGATTTCACCGCCATAATGAACAGCCAACTCCTCAGGATTTTTGGTGGTGGAGAATGCAGCCAGATTCAAGCCCATGGGACTGCGTAATTTTTCCCCCCGCAGAAGGTAGGCCTGATTTAGAAGCAGAAACTCTCCCGGACGCTCAAAATCACTGACAAATCGTTGGACCTTCGGGGATACGTCATTTTCCTCAAAGGCTGCCAGGCATTCCACCGAATCAAACAGGTGGACTTTCCCTTTTTCCGTTACCAGTTGCGTGGCAAATCTAGGGTCGGTAATGGTCATGAGACAATGGGCACAACTGTCAGAACCGTATTGAATTTCCCTGGGTCCTGTCGTACAAGCCGCAAGAACCGCCACGATGAAAAAACCTGCTATTAGAACATTAAGACGCTTCATTCGTCCTTCCCTGACCCGGGCTCTGATTTTTCGTGTTTCATCTCCATTACCAAAGCCGCGACAGCCAATCCAAAGCTGAAGAAAATGACCCATCCCCCTGCAGCGGGATAGGAGTGGGCTTTGAAATTGAGCAACTGTCTTGATCCCAGCAAAGGCGGTTGATAATTCATATCGGGAACTTTGATAATGGCATTCTCCATATCCAGATTATGTCCGTAATCATATTCCCATTTATAGAAATCCACCAATCCCACAATTGCCACCAAGGTGAATAGGGACAACCATGCAGTCAAAAGGGATCGTTTCCAGCGCCACACCACCAGAAGACCCAAAATGATTAAGCCCAACACCACCCAGGGCATGATTCTCAGCTCAGGAATAGTGTCCGGATGAATGGGCTTCATCCCGATATAGTGATTCAGGTTGTTGATTTGATTCAGATTGTTGGCTTCCACACCTTCAACCGTATTGATGCGGATGTACATGCCCAAACCTTCCGGATACTGAGGTGCTTCCAGCGTGATTTTCCAGAGTGGTAACACATACACCAACCCCATCAGTAGCACGCCAGCCAGCATTATCCAGCGGCTTGTCTTTCCGGTGGTGGATTTCTTGGAAGTCGTCATATCAGGTTTCTCGCAGTCCGCTGAAAAAGGAGGGGCTTTTCCGCCCCTCCCATTTTTCTTTCAACGATTTAACGTCCGTTAAATGTGATGGGCACATCCGATCCCGCCGGTGAGACGCGAACATAACCCTGCATCTCCTGATGCAGCGCGGAACAAAAATCCGTACAGTAGAAGGGATACACATCCGGGCGTTGCGGCTGCCATTTCAGGGTCCGGGTCTCGCCCGGCATCACCAACAGCTCGGCATTATTGGCGCCCTTCACCGCAAATCCATGCGGTACATCCCAATCCTGCTCCAGATTGGTCAGATGCCAGTACACCGTGTCACCCACTTTAATGCCCTCAATGTTATCCGGTGTGAAATGACTCCGGATGGAGGACAAATAGATGTGTACATCATTACCATCGCGCTCTACACGCGCCTGCTTTTCAGACTTAATCGCGTGGGGATGATTGTTCTTCTCCAACTCAAATATGCGCACCGACTTGTCTTTGATGAGACTGGCCGGGATGCCTTGCGCATAATGGGGTTCGCCATCCAGCGGAAAATCCAGCAATAACTTCATTTTATCACCGCTGATATCAATGAGCTGCCCGGCCTGGCACAACTCAGGTCCTGTAGGCAGGTAGCGATCTTTGGTGATTTTGTTCAGAGCCACCACATATTTACCCCAGGGCTGTTTACTGTCGCCACCAGGAATCATCAGGTGTCCGATGGAATAGTAGGTGGGAATCCGATCCACAACTTCCCGCGTGGCCACATTCCACTTCACGATTTCAGAAGTAATGAAAGCCGAGGTGTAAGCGAATCCCTTGTTATCAAACTCCGTGTGCAAGGGTCCCAAACCCGGGTCCTGCACTTCGCCCGCCAGAACCTCGTCATATTTCAGGACCGGGATGCCATTGATGACCGTCTCAAAGGCTTCATTTTCAATCGCTTTCAGCATTTTACTGAAACTGTGTACCGGCAGGACCGTGGCCAGTTTACCATTACCGACGATGTACTCTCCGGTGGGATCCACATCCACACCATGAGGCGATTTAGGTGTGGGCAGAAAGTAAATCATGCCCGGGACATCGGCCGGATTCAAGACCCGGACAGTCTTTTTTTCCTCCGAGTGTGCGATCCGTGTATCGTGATCCATGTAATTCCGGAAATATTTGGCCGGCATCTCCTTCGCCTTCCCGGCGCGTACAGCTTCCGCCGCTTTGGCCCAGTTCACCGCGGCGACGAAATCCTTGTCATTACGGGACGCATTCACTTCCAACAGGGTCGTTGCTTCTTCAGTGTTGTAGGTGGTAAAAAACGCCCAATCCCGTGACGGCCCCTTGCCGGCGTGAGCCAGGTCGTAATTATAGCCCGGCACCAGGATCTGGAAATCCAGCGACATTTCCTCCGCCTCGGCATCCAGTTTGATGAAACTCAGCGTACCCTTGAAATTTTCCTTGTAGGATGAAATGGGCACATCGGCTTCCGGAATCGGTACACTGAAACGGGTAGAGGCAATGATGTATTCCGTGTTCTCGGTGACGAATGGTGATCCGTGATTCCCGGCAGAATTGGGAATTTCGAGAATTTCCACCGTTTCAAACTGACTCAGGTCAATGCGTGCTACCCGCGGTGTATTATTGGCATTAATAAAAATGTACCGGCCATCGGGAACGCCTTCCGTCATGGACAGCTCCGGGTGGTGGGCATCATCCCAGGGTACGAAACCATAGCTGGTATTGAACATCGCCTTGGTTTCCTCGGAGAATCCCCAACCATTTTCAGGATGGACGGAAAACACCGGAACCGTACGAAACTTACGTCCCGACGGCAGTCCGTAAACGGTTAACTGTCCACTGAAGCCACCGGACATGAAGGCGTAAAATTCATCATGTTCACCCGGTGGGACATATGTCTTCACCGCAGCATCATCGGTCCCGATGCCCTCTTTCGTAGCTGGGCAGGCAACCATGAGGATGCTTAATCCAATGAAAATCACGATGCTCAGCAACACCTTTTGGTTTTTCAGGAACTTCATGTCAACTCCCTCCTCGATTCAGCAGTTCTCATGCGTTCCCCCGCACCGCCTGATACATCTGCGTGGTTATTTCTCTGCATCCACCTGACGCAGATATTCCAATAACGCCCGCGCCTGCTCTTCCGAGACATTTTGATTGGTCATGGGCGTCATGTATTGGGCCAGCATTTTGCGTGCTTCCGGGTGCTTTTTAACCATCCCTTCCGGATCTAAAATCATATTCATGATGTAGGTAGGTGTGCGCTTTTCGGTGACCATACGTAGCGGCGGACCCACATAGCGCTCATCCAGCTTGTGGCAGGCCGAGCATTTGGTTTCGAATAATTCACTGCCCGTTGTTGCCAGTGCTTCATCCACGCCCGGCCCTACCTGAACATCACTGGTCAGGGGACCCACACCGTTGGTCATTTGCCAGTCGGTGAGGCCGCCGGGATTGGCAGATTTTGCAGCTGCAGCTGGTTTTTCTTCCGATCCACCACAGCTAATCAGTAAAGCAAGCGCCACCGTACTTACGGTGGCTTTCAGGAATGTCGGTTTATTCATAGAATCTCCATTGTATTACAGATTTGGATTGTTCGATCCATACGGGTTTGCTCCCCCCTCACAGGGTGGTTTCGCCGGGGAGTTCATTCAATGTCTGACCCGGGATGAAATTCCCCAAATGGGTCTTCTCCATCAGATGTTTTAGCTGAGTACGCAAAGGCGCCCAGCTATGATGCAGCGGACAGGGTACTTGCGGGTTGCAGCTGGGATGACCAATCAGGCAATCGTTAAATACACCCAGTCCATCAATATTTTCCACCACATCCATCAGACTGATTTTTTCCGGCAAACGTGCCAGCCGAAATCCCCCCGCTTTCCCACGCTGAGAAATGACAATATTACTCTTGGTAAGACTTTGGAGAATTTTGGAAATAAACTCCTTGGGAATGTCCAAATGGGTGGCAATACGCTCGGCTGACAAGGGTCCCTCGTGACGATATTCAGCCATGAAAAGGAGCGCCTGGAGAGCATATTCACACTTTTTTGAAAACAACACGGTCATAAATCGGACTCCTTTGTCTGGATTAAGAATAGTGAAACATTTGCAACCTGTCAAGTAATTTCGGATAAAAAAGTCCTGTTTTAATTACAGGGGAGACAACAGCCTCACAAATAAATGTTTATAATTGCTTTATATAGATTTAAAAGAAGACGGAGGAGAAAGAGAATCCCGCACATTGTACTGGTGGCGTGGGGTTTTTCAATACCACGCCGATCGCAAGGAAAAAGCTATCGAATCATCGGCCAGTAGAGCATGGTCACCAGCATGAGCAGAGCCATGGAGACCAAGCCCATGCGCCAGCCGGCCCGCAGGAATTGTTTCGACCGCACCATCCCGCTGGAATAAATGATCATGGTGGCCGGTGCCGCCGTGGCAGTGAAATAACCAAACGCGGAAGAAATGGCCGTGATAAATCCCGCGGTCACCGGATCGCCACCCAGGTTGATATTGATAGGACCTAAGATTGCTACCGTGGCGGCCGCACTCAGTGTATTGGCCATGGTTGTGGTAATTATCATGATAAAGGCATCCCGCAGCGGCATTGACGCTGCCATCATATCGCCGGTAAGCCCAATCAAATTATCTGCCACCCAAAGTGCCGTCCCCGTGCGCCGCATCTGCACGCCCAGCGAAATAGCCGCAGCAAACAACAACACCACCCCCCAGTTGGTATTGCGATTTATATCGTCCCAACTCACCAGGCCAAATGCCAGATAGAGCAATACACCTGCAATGGCAATGATACCCAATCCTAAACGCTGACTCAGAGTAATCCAGCCCAGAAAGGTGAGCAGGAAGAAAAAAACCGACAGCTTCTGCTGGCCGGTCATAATACCGCTGTGGGCTACCTTGACCTTCAATTTTCGCACCGCCGAATCAAGATTATTGTATTCGGGCTTAAATACCCACCGCAACACCAGCACGGCAAAGGGCAGCTCTAAAATCAACAGGGGATAGACATACTTCATCCAGGCCAGGTAATCAATTTCAGTGATATTCAAGTCCTGCCAATAGCCCAGGATGATGGCATTCCGGGCACCACCAGAGGGGGTTCCAACCGAGCCAATGGTAGCACCATAAGCGATGGAGAATAGCAATAAGGCGGAGAGATTCACCGTCTGCTTTTTATCCGTAGCGGTGTAGCGCACCAGCGTCATTCCCACCGGTAACAACATTGCCACCACGGTATGGCTGCCAATGAAAGACGACAAAATCGCCGAAATCACCAGCAGACCAATCATGATTCGCGATGTTTTATTCCCGGTGATGCGGATAATCCCCAACGCAAGCCGGGCATCCAGTCCCTGATGAATAATCGCCGCTGCCAGCATGAGCGATCCCATAATGAAGAAGACCGCGTCACTCATGAAGGTGCTGGCCACCATTGCGGAATCGGCGATTCCCATGACTACCTGGGCAACCGCAATGAACAGCGCCACACCCGCCAGCGGCAATGCTTCCGAAACAATCAAAATCAACACCATCACCGCGATGGAGAGCGTCCGCCAGCCGGGTTCTGAAATGTCACCCGGTGTGGGAATCAGATTGAGGACAAGTCCCGCCAGCAGCGCAATGAGCAGCCAGCGATTTTTATCAATCCAATAGAGGATGTTACTGAGTAACCGGGAATGTGTACGGGTTTTAAATGTTACCAAAGGTGGTCACCCATTCACTTGACAATCAAAATGGGACCTTTACTGGCCTCCAGGGTTTGCTGGGGTTTACTGCCCCTGAAAAACTTTTTCAGCGCTGACCCGGAGGAAGAGCCCATCACCAGAATTTTGTCCGTCCCCTGTTCATTAATAAAAGTCTCCACCGGATCACCGGTGCGCTTGATTCCCCGGTGTGGAAGACCCTTATGGTCCAGATAATCCAACGCCCACTGATGGGCATTACTGTACCCGGTTCCAAAGCGTGTTGTTTTGGAAACCGTGAGAACTTCCACCTTCATTTTAAGTGCTTCTGCTACCACAGCCGCCGTACGAATCGCCTGACGGGTCCGCTCTGAGTCATCCACACAAACCAATAAATTATAATCCAGCTCCGCGTTGAAATTATTTACCACGAAAATGGAAGAATCGATGTATTCAATCAGGTCATGTGCCATTTTCCGTTGTGCGCTGGCACCGATAATGGTCACATCATAAGCATCTTCCTCAACTGCGTGGCGCAACTCACGAATGATATCGCCCTGTCTCATAATCAATCTGAGTTTGTCACTGAATGTGGAGGGCAGCACCAACTCCCGGTGTTGGGCTTTGGTTACCAGCTTGCTCTGCTGAAACGGTATTTCGGAATCATAATTTTCAATATATCCAGCCTCTCCGATGAACCGGTACGCCCATTCCAATACCTCCACACCGGGCTGGGGAATGCCCCATTTTTCCATCGTCTCCCGGGTCATGTTCATGCCATCGGCATAGAGTGACGCCACCGGCGGCTCCACATAGGCAATCGTGGCCTGCGCCTGAAAAGCATTGGCCAGTTCCATCCCAATGGTCAGCGTGGGCTGGGAAAATTGTTCGCTGCTAACTGCGATGAGGAATTTCACGGGGTTAATATAGAATTTTGAAACCACAGATTACACAGAAAGCACAGATTTTAAAAAACACGGAATGGAAATATTCTTGTCTGGCTGAGGCACCGCGCTGGCGGTGATAGAAGCCCACTTGATCTGTCCCCTTCGATCCATCACTGTGTTCGGCCTCAGGGTGACAGTATACTTCAATTCAAGCTTCAGAGAGGTAAGTTGGTTTACAAATGTACGGATGAAACCAGGTTGGCTACGCAGAAACCTCGTTTCATCCGTGACTACCGGTATTTTCCCTACCTCATTTCCCAGTCGGGTTTATATTTTCCCTACACGATGCATCGAAATTGGAGAATCATTATGCGCGCCTTATTCGTTCGCCTGCCATTGGTCATGGTGCTGGCTGCCTGTAGCTACGGCCGGTTCAATCTGGAATCCACCCCTGCCACCCCATCCGATGAATTCGCCCTCCGGCGATCCCATTTGCTGGAACAGATGCAACCCGGCGAAGTGGCGATTTTTCATAGCGCCCCTACGGTTAACCGCAACGATGATGTGGATTATCCCTACCGCCAAGACTCGGATTTTTACTATCTCACCGGCTGGGAAGAGCCGGAAGCTATTCTAGTGCTTCAAAAAATGAAATCCGGAAAAACGAACACCGTTTTGTTCGTCAGACCTCGCAATCCCCACATGGAAATCTGGACCGGTTTCCGCCAGGGACCCGAAGGTGCTATGTCCCTGGACGGAATAGATACAGCTTATGCCATTGGCGACTTCCATGACATGCGGGGGACATTCCTCTACAGTGCGTCCAAATTGATTCTCTCCGATGGTGGTGATAAAGCATTTCGGACTGATTTGGATGAATGGCTGGCCAATGCCGGACATTACGCCCCGGCACTCATTCAACGGGCCAGCGCCATTACCGCGCCCATGCGACTCATTAAATCCGACTCTGAAATCGCTCTGCTGCAGGAGGCGATTGACATCACCGGCGCCTCCCTGGTGGATGCGTGGGGCAAATTGAAGAATCTGGATTATGAATGGCAGTTGGCAGCAGAGGTGGAATATGGTTTTAAAAAGCGGGGCGCTCAGCGGCTGGGCTTTCCTTCCATCGTGGGTTCAGGGAAAAATTCCACGATCCTGCACTACGAAACCAACCGTGATCCGTTGGATAAATCCGGTTTGGTGGTCATGGATGTGGGTGCTGAATATCATTATTATACTGCCGATGTAACCCGTACCGTACCGGTGGACGGGACGTTCTCGCCGGAGCAGAGGACCATTTATGAACTGGTGTTGAAAGCGAACCGGGCAGCCATTGATGCCGTACAGCCGGGTGTAAACTGGCGGGAGCCCCACAACACCGCTGTGCGGGTGATTACGGAAGGGTTGGTTGAATTGGGTCTGCTGGAAGGCGAGGTGGACACACTGATTGCACAGAACAAGTATCGCAAATTTTTCATGCACGGCACCAGTCACTGGCTGGGGCTGGATGTGCACGATGTGGGCGGTCACCATCAGGCCGACGGCTCACCCTGGGAATTACAGCCGGGAATGGTACTCACCATCGAGCCGGGAATTTATATCCGTGACAGCCTGGAGGGCGTGGATCCCAAATGGTACAACATCGGCGTGCGGATTGAGGATGATGTACTGGTGACAAAATCGGGGCATCAGGTATTGTCCGGCGATATTCCCAAGACGGTGAAGGCAATTGAGCAGGTGATGCGGTAAAAGTTGCATTCGTAGATACATAATGATACATTCGGACCGAATTCAGGAAAAGGAGATACATTAATGTATACAACAAATATTAAAAAATGGGGGAACAGTTTGGCGGTGAGAATTCCACAAGTGGTGGCGAATGAATTAAATTTTACACCTGACACCGAAGTGGAGCTGGAGGTGGAAGATGGAGACCTGCGTGTCAAGCTCAAAAGTCATCGACCGAAGTACACGCTGGCGGAATTGGTGGCGGGTATCACCGAAGACAATGTCCACGAAGAAATTGATTTTGGTCCGCCGGTAGGTCGGGAGGTGTGGTAGCTGATGCCTATGTCCCGGATCAGGGCGATCTGGTCTGGTTAAATTTTTCACCCCAGAGTGGGCACGAACAAGCCGGGCACCGCCCCGCACTGGTTTTATCCCCCAAGTCTTACAATAGATCTAGCCATCTACTGCTCTGTTGTCCCATCACAAGCCAGGTCAAGGGATACCCCTTCGAGGTTTTACTCCCCAATAACACCTCCATTCAGGGGGTTGTCTTGGCCGATCAGGTTAAAAGCTTTGATTGGCACGACCGGGATGTCAGGTTTATCCAAAAAAGTCCCGAACCGGTATTGGTCTCAACCCTGGTCAAAATCCAGGCGCTGATTGATCTTCCGTAGCATATTTTTCAGAGAAGTCTTGAAATCACCACACCCCCGGCACCAAGCGGTAGCGGGGTTTTTCTGCATATTCCGGATAACCCGCCAACTCTGCCTGCAGCGTCTCATCTTCCAGTTTTGTCCGGATAATCACCACCAGATTTACCAGCAGCATGGGCAGGATGGACCAGGTGGAATCCAGCCAGAATGACATGCCCACATAGGTGATGAATGCGCCGGTATAGCCCGGGTGACGCACCCACCGATACGGTCCACTGGAAACCACCGCGTGTCCCCGATCCGTCTGGATGCGAACCATCCCGGAAAAATAGCGGTTCGTCACCAATGCCCAGGTTCCTAATACATATCCAAGGATGATCCCCGCCAACGCCAGTGATTTTACAGGCAGACTGAATTCCTGTACCTCACCAAACACCCGCTCAAACCCCGCCGCAATGGGAATCAACCCACCGCCCAGTGCCAAAGCCGGTGCCAGAATTCGGTCCCAGGACTTGGCATCGGGATGATTTAGCATTTGCGCTCGCTCGCTCAGCAAATCAGGCGATCGTCGCCACACCAGCCAGTGGCTTATAAAAAATCCCAGCACAGCCACAATGGCGTACACCCACGCCTCCAACCAATCCCAATCGAAGGAAATCAGTAATGGTGAAAATGGAATGAGAATGATGACCACCACCAACTGCACCAAGACTTTTGGGGTAGAGAGAGGATTGTTAACCATCACAGCCTCCGGGAAAAAATGAGCGCTTCAGGTTTGAGGATATGTTAGCCAATTTCTGAAGCTTTAACCGGTTAAAATTGGAACGAAAGCCCTACTTTCAGCTTTTCAAAGCCCGCCACCGTATCCGTTTCATCCCACTCCGTACGGTGATAATAGGGATAATCAGATTCCTCGTCCTGGAGTGATTCGTACTGTTCGCGATGCCACTCCAGACGATAGTTTAGCTCAGCGAAAAATTCCAGCCGGGAGCTAAATTGATGCCTGAGCTGTATTACCCCGACTGGTCCATGATATGTGGTTTGCATCTCGCGATTGTAATCCTGGGTACTTGTAATAATGGCATTGTCAAAAAAGGGACTGGTAAAATCCCTATGAACCTTGGAGGTGGAATGACCACGTCCAATCCGGTAACCGGCACCTGCAACCAGGTCAACATTGTTGGTCTCAAGAAGGCGCACCAGCCCGGTCAACTCCAGATTCAGGTGCTGCTCGTTCACAGCGCGGGTCTCTTCTGATCTTGTGATCGGATTGAGACTGTCCGGATTATTCCACTGATCACTGGTGAGCTCCCCTGTCGTCCTGTCATCTTGCCAGCCGGCTTTTATACGCAGGGAAAAGCGGTCGGTGATATAGCGGTTATATCCCAGGTCCCAGGTTCCTAAATTCACATTAACTTGGGATTTGTAATCCGGCTCATCAGCGGCCATGAGTAGTGAACCGAGCATTAAAAATGAAAAGATAGGTCGTAACATGGTTCTCCTCCGGGTTTGCGTGAGAATATCGTGGGAACAACGCTCTTGTAAGATGTTGGTCTCCAATGCGAGACATTCTCTTTTTCTGGCTGAACAATATTGGACAGCGGCAAATTAATACTCAGTGCCGGTGAAGCCCAGTGTGAATTTGGAAAATACAGCGATTGGGCACGTTTGTAAACAACCCCGGAAAAGCCATGCCTGTCAGTGGATGGGGCATTGAATTCTATCGGCAAAATTCCACCCAAATCCCTGTCCCAAATAGAATTTGACAAGGGAAACCCTTCCGTCTATATTGGCGCGCTTTGACATGAAGGTATTACTACACAATCTGCCACAAGGTAAGTCCAAGCAGATCTTTGACAGCCTGGCGCCATTGACA
>JAIPJR010000041.1 GCA_021734045.1 Fidelibacterota bacterium | reverse complement strand
CGGAGGATTGCTCCACCTGTCATGTCACCTGGCATGTGACCGGCAAGGGGAAGGAAACCCTCATTCCCAAGATCACATCGAATATTATCATTGATGGAAAACCCTCCCTGGTCACCGCGGAAGCCATGTGCCTGTCCTGTCATGATGGGTATGTGTCTGATTCCCGGGAGGCTTTTCTGTCGGAGAATCATCACGGTAACATGCTCCCTGGTCAGCTTCCGGTGAATGACCTGCCCCTGAATGCCAATGGGGAGATTTATTGCGGAACCTGTCATTCGGTTCACTCTCTGCCGCCGGAACGACCAGACAGTTTTGCGCCCTTCATGCGCGTGGAAACGGACAACTCTGAACTCTGTATGAAATGTCATCCGGACCAAAACCGGCCTGAAATCAATCATCCGATTCATGTGTCCCGCCCGGATGGGAATCGTATGCCGGAAAGCACCCATTGGGGTGATGACAATACGGTGGAGTGTATGACCTGTCATCCCATTCATGGCGAAAAAGATGTGGAATTGGTAGCCGGTAAAAATCGCACGGCTCTCTGTTCCGCCTGTCACGCGGATCAGTTTGCTATTTCTCTCACTGACCACGATTTGACCGTCTCCCATCCATACGAAACCACTGCAAATGGCTTAACCTTCCGTGAACAGGATATCTGTGCTTCCTGCCATGTGACCCATGATGGTGAGGGCAAATACATGTGGGCGCTGGAGATTCAGGAGAAGCAGTCGCTGAACGCCTATTGTCTGGAATGTCATTCAAATGATGGCCTGGCAAGCGCAAAGGCATTCAAGCATGAAGGTCATCCCATAAGTGGGAAAGTTTTTGGCGATGCCATTCCGGAAATGGCCATTCAGGCCGGAGACGAGCTGAAGTGCGTCTCTTGTCATGACCCCCATCGCTGGGAGCACGAGGGTAAGCGTAATTTGACGGCTACCAACGAGGAGGGAACGGAGCGCACGTCGTTCCTGCGCCTGCCGGATGATGCCGAGGGCACCTTGTGCGCCACCTGTCACGCCGAACAACAAACTATCACCCAGTCCGACCATAGCGTAAAGCGTGAGGGCTTTCAAATGTATTTCCAGGAAACCGGTGAGGTTCAGGGGCAGTGTTCTGCCTGCCACAGTACGCACTCGGCCGGTTTTACCGTGGCTGCGCCCAATACAAACCAGGATCGGGTGGCTGGACTGTGCGAAGGCTGCCACAACGAGAATACGCCAGCCACGACGGTGGGCCATGCCGACCATCCCATGGGCATGACATTCAGCTCCAACTCCGGCCTGCCTGGAATGGCGGCAGGTCAGGGTACCGTAATGAACTGTATTACCTGTCATGATCCCCACGACTGGGGGACGGTAACGAGTAACGCCACCACTGAAAATCTGGCGGGTAACGACGAAAATTCTTTCCTGCGGGTCAGTAATTTCCCGGAACCGGGATTGTGTCTGGATTGCCATACTGAACAAGCCACTGTTCTCATGACCGACCACGATTTATCTCAACCCGGAAAAAGCGCGTGCTCATTGTGTCATACTCCGCATAACGCTTCAGCACAAGCGGGCATTCTGGCGCGCTGGAGTGAGGATGTACCGGGTGATACCTACAACGAGAAGCATTGTTTTACCTGCCACCGGGAGAATGGCATGGCTGCCGGCAAGGTCCCCTCAACCTGGTCCCATCCCCATGAATATGGTACGGTGACCACCTCAATCCGGGGTGTAGGTGAGTGGACAGATTTTCCATTATTTACAGAATCCGGCCCGGCGGACACCGTTGGGTACATTGATTGCTTTACATGTCATAACCCACATAAGTGGTCCTTTGACAATGCGCTGGTCGTACCCAAATCTGAAAATGAGGAAGGCACTCGCCTCACCTCATTCCTGCGGGAACCCAGTGAAAAAGCGTTGTGTTCCGATTGTCACGGTACCAGCGCACTCTGGAAATACAATTATTTCCATGATCCGGCCAAGCGGAAACGGTATTAGGGGGAGTTTATATGCGTTTCAAAAAACGCTGGCAACAGGTCAGGGTATTCTTTTCCTTGGGGATTCTCACGGCAATTGTCACCGCCTGTGGTCATCAGCAGCCCATGGAGAAACTCCAGTTCCCGGCGGATGAAAATTTCCCGTTCCTCACATTGGAAAAAACCTACACGGGTAAGGTAGAAGAGTCTGGGTCATGGGGCTCACGCCTGCAGCGACTCCTGGCCGGGGATTGTCCCCAGATGCCACTCCATCGTCCCACCGGCGTGGCTGTAGATTCCATGGGGCAGATATTCGTAGTGGATATGGAATTGGGTCGTGTCCTGCGATTTTCTGGCCCGGAAGGGGATTGTCACGAAGTCACGGAATTCGGAGTGGATGTGTTGAAAATGCCAGTGGGCATTGCCATCACGAATCAGGCTATCTTCGTATCCGATGTGGACCGGCATTTGGTCCAGGTTTTTAATCATGCGTTGGAAGCTGTCGGGACTATTCATCATGATAATTTCGTTCGTCCCAGCCAATTGAAATACGATCCGGTTACTCAGCGCCTTCTGGTAGTAGATCCGCCGTCGCACCAGATTTTCATTTTCCAGACCGACGGTACATTTATGGCTGCCCTGGGCGGATTGGGTACTGCGCCGACGCAGTTTCACTTTCCGGTGAGTGTGGATACGGATGAGACAGGAAAAATTTTCGTGCTGGACGGCCTGAACCGCAAGACCAAGATTTTTTCACCCGAACTGGCGTGGTTGTCTGAATTTGGGACGTACGATCGCACACCGGGATCCTTCGGGTTTCCCAAGGGAATTGCCATTTCCAGTGATGGGTACATATTTGTTTCAGATGCTGCCTTCGGCAATATTCAGATTTTTAACCAGCAGGGCGCCCTGCTCTATTTCTTCGGTGAAACCGGCTGGGAGCAGGGGGAATTCATGCTGCCCGGCGCTATCGGGTTTGATGACCAGGAGCAGCTCTATGTGGTGGATCAATACAATAACCGAATCCAGGTTTTTCAGTACTATGCACAACCATAAGACATTTCTTCGACAAGCAGGATTGGTCCTTCTCGGGGGGCTTTTGGGACTATCCGGCTTATCAGCACAAGGGCAAGGGCTTCAGCCTGCTGGTATGTTGGAAGGTCGCATGGGCTACATTCGGGACACCACCCAGTCCAGTGGTGGCTATTTCGTTCACATGGAGCGTCTGCAGTGGGGTGGAACCGGCATTCTCAGCGAATCAATGGATTGGCGCTGGAAACTCACCGGTGGCGGCATTATCCAGGGAGCTTCACGCTATCAGGAAACGCAGGTCACGCCGGAATACCATCTCCAGAGCCGGCTAAATCCCTGGAAACCGGTGTCACTCGCGCTGTTCAGCTATTATCAGGTCACGGACCCGGTGCGGTTTATGGTGGATTCATTAGCCCGGACCGAGTGGGTTAATGGCATCCGGCTGGATACGCAATTGCCTGCCCGGACCCGGCTGGGAATCGGTCTGGGATACCGAACCCAGCAACGCGACAGCGTTGAAACGGCGCGTCAATTTATCCAGGCGCAACTGGAAAAACGGATGCTGGGATTGAATTTTCGTTTGACGGCAGAGCGGGATGATTGGCAGCGCCAGCAACGGTCAGCCAATCCTGATTTTCGTCAGCGGGCGTCATTCAACTGGCATGGACGCCCCTTCAAAGGTTTTCACTGGACCGGCTCAAACAGTTTTTACCAGCAGGGTGAGACCCAGTATTGGCGGGCATTCCAGGAGGCCAATTATCAGAAAAACCGGCATGAGTTGCGCGGCTATTACAGCTACGGTGATTATGAATATGGGGCGCGTCCGCTCCTGATTCAGCGCTATAGTGCGGCCTACCGGTACCAATTAACGCCCGTTTTTGAGCTGGAAGCCATTTTCCGCGGGAATAAGGTTCAGGAATCGGATTCCGTGACACTTTTTCACTGGCGCGCCTATCAGGCGGGTTTGAACTGGCAGATCGGACGTACCAATTTTGCCCGGGGATTGATACGCACCGGTTACAAAGAGTCTTTCAACTACGGACTTGGTCTGACGACTGAATTCCTCACCGAAGAGGGATTTGACCTGTACCGGTCCTCCAAATTTGCCTGGAATGTGAAAGACATTTTTCAGGGTGAGATTTTTAATGCCTTTGACCCGGTGACAGAGGAATTTCTCTATGATGTGGAGCATCAACTCCAAACCACATTTCTGGTGAATCCCCGCCAGCGCTTTCAGTACGGCAACCGGCTACAAATCAAGAATCATATTGGTGCGGATTTACAATTCGCCGAAGACACCCTGCGAAATGCCATTACCAATGAAGTTTTTGTGAAAATACTTCGACAGCGACTGCAGGTATCGGTATCCTATTTCGATATTCTTCACCTCACAGCCGGGGATATGGAGCAACGGGTCAACACCCGGGCGACGATGCCACTAAACCGGTTCACCAGTTTGAATCTCATGGGGCTCTACCGGTTCAATTCAGAAATTTATCCGGACTACCTGTGGCTCAGCGCGTTTTTGAAGTTCAATTTTGTAAAATTTGATTATGTCCTGGATTTTCAGTTCCGAGGGTTGCCGGAGCAATTCGGTGAACAAAACACCCTGGTCTGGATGCGTTTTATGAGGCGGTTCTAATGCGACGGCAGAAACTATTTCGCGGTAAAACCCCGGCAACAGCCTGGCGGGTTTTGTTGATAATGACGCTGGCGGCCACAGGGGTTTGGGCACAAGTTGATGAACCCGGCAGCCTGGAGGAGAAGGGGAAAGTTATTTCCACACCCCACAATCTCTCCCTGCAAGGTCGTCAGGACGTGGCCGACAGTCTGGCGTTTTTAACGGATTATTCCCTGTGCCGCTATTGTCACATGCCCCGGGTAAATCCGGCGGTGGAACCGCTTTGGTATCGTCAGGAATCGGTACGCAATTTTGATACCCGCAAAACCGTTGAAAACGCGCCCGGCAAAGTATTCCCACTGGATCCGGACAGCCGGAATTGCCTGTTTTGTCACGACGGTACCGTAGCCCGTGGATTTCCACGGCGTCCTGAGCGTGCCAATCCCCAGGTCAACCTGACCGCACCTCAACCGGTCTCGGCTGAAAATTACAACACCCATCTGTTTGCATTCCCGCCATCCGGTGCGGAAATCAGCCGTCCCGACTCATCTTCACCTTTATTCATGGGTGATAATCAGACGGTCCAATGCGGTACCTGCCACGATCCCCACAACAATGAAAATGGCCATTTCCTGAAAGTGACCAATCGTGGCTCTGAAATTTGCCTGGCGTGCCATCACATGAATAACTGGGGAAATTCTACCCACGGGAATCCCGCCAATCCGGTACTAAAACCACTGAAAGAGATTGCCTGTCTTCAGTGTCATGAGATTCACACACTACCCACAAAAGCCAAACTATTGCGCACCGATGAAAATTCGCTCTGCATGAGTTGTCACGATGGCTCACAGGATGACGCCACCGAGGTTATGAGTCGCTACAATCTGCAAGAAGTGTTTGAAAAGCCTTTCATCCACCCCATCCGCATCAATCCCAATGTAACCGAGATCGGGTATGGCTCTGCCACATCACGCTGGCAGGGTGGCTTTTCCGAAGACCGGTATGTGCGCTGTGGTGATTGTCATAATCCCCATTCAGCCCAACCGGAAGATCCGTCGCCCTTCCTGCCCGGTGCGCTCATTTTTGTGCGCGGTGTGGACGCTATGGGATTTCCCAAAGAGAATGCCGAATTTGAATATCAGGTCTGTTATAAATGTCACGGGTATAATCAAAACGCGGAACCGGCCAGCGATGTGGCGCGTCTGTTTGCCACATCCAATATGAGCTTTCACCCGATTGAAGGTCCCGGGAATTCGCCTTACGTGCCCAGTCTGAAAGAGGGTTGGTCCGAACAATCCATGATTCGGTGTACCGATTGTCACGGTAACGATGATGTCGGCGGCGTGACCGGACCACACGGATCCAATATCCCGCATATTTTGAAAAAACCCTACGCCGACAGCCAAACACCTTTCGCTGCTTCAGCAGGGAGTGAATTGTGCTATCAATGCCATGCGGAACAGCGCGTTCTGCAGGATAACGGGTTTAAGTTCCACAATCTGCATATTGAACGGGCCGGCTACGCCTGCAGCGCGTGTCATAATCCCCACGGTAGCCCCACGTTGCCGGGTTTGCTGGATCTGAACCGGCCATTTATCGAGCCATCTCATGGGAAAAAAATTGTGGAATCCGAAACACCCGGGCACGGGAGTTGCTATCTCATCTGCCATGGCAAAGACCATAATGGTCAGAGCTATTAAGAAAATATAACACAGAGCAATTACAGTCAGAGTTTAAGGGGGACGGTACTGTAAAACGCAAGGGGGGTCTGCACTTGCGAATGTATGAGATAGTCCGAGAACCCGTTAGAACCAGTCTGCTGCACAAAACTTTCATTTTCGCCCTCACGTATCTTTTAATCGGGTGGGTTAATCCGGTACGCCTTCGGGCTCAAACCCTGGATAACGAGCAATGCCTCACGTGTCATGGTTATCGCTCACTGGAGCGGATTGAAAATGAGGAAAGCATTTCTCTCTATGTGGATCGCCAGGTATTTAACCATTCGGTTCACAATGTCCTGAGTTGTACGGATTGTCATGAAGATGCGCTACCGCAACCCGGAAAACCGGGCCATTCTCCGGGTTTGCAAAAAGTTGCCTGTGGAAATTGTCACCGCGTGGCACTCCAGCAATATAGCATGTCACTCCATGACAAGCGGGTAGCAGGCGGGGAGGAATTGGCGCCCATGTGCCAAACCTGTCACGGTTCTCACGACATTAAACCCCTTGCCTCACCCGAATCCAATGTACGGCCCATCAAAATTCCCGCGTTGTGCGGCTCCTGCCACCATGAAGGTACTGAAGTCAGTGTGCGCTATAATATTCCCCAGGATAAAATTCTGGAAAACTACTCCCAAAGTATGCACGGTGAGGGGTTGCTGAAAAAGGGACTGACAGTTTCAGCGACCTGTGTTTCCTGCCACACCGCCCACCGGATTTTACCCCACACCGATCCCCGATCGACCATTGCAAAGCAGAACATTGCCTCGACTTGCTCCAATTGTCATACCGAGATCGAGCGGGTGCATCAAAAGGTGATTCGGGGTCAGCTCTGGGAGACTGAACCGCACAAACTGCCGGCTTGCGTGGATTGCCACCAACCCCATAAGGTTCGTAAATCCTTCTACATTGAAGGCATTGCCGATGAGGATTGTCAGAAATGTCACGCCGATCAGGAGATCAAGTCATCCCTGGATGGACGCTCACTGTTTGTGGATAAAACCGAAATTTCCCATTCCCGCCATGCCCAAACGGCTTGTAGTCAATGTCATATCAATGTGGATCCCCGTCATGACCGTCCCTGTGAAACGCTTACGGAGCCAGTGGATTGTTCTATCTGCCATGAATCGCAGGGCGAGGACTTCCGCCACAGTATTCATGGTGAATTAGTCGCGAAAAACGACCCGAATGGACCCTCGTGTACCGAGTGTCACGGTGATCACAGTGTGCAGGGACGCGCCAATCCGGATTCGCCAATCTTCCCGACCAATATCCCCAATCTCTGCGGAAATTGCCACCGTACCGGCCAGGACGCGGCCGTACGGTATGAAGGTGCTGAGAAGGATATCGTTTTCAATTACATCGAGAGTATTCACGGAAAAGGGCTGCTGAAAAGCGGATTAACCGTGACCGCTACCTGTACCAACTGTCATACCGCGCACCGGGAGCAGCCGGCTTCCAATCCCAATTCCAGCGTCCATCCCAATAATATTGCCGGGACGTGTGGAGAGTGTCACATGGGTGTGGAAGCCACATTTTTAAAGAGCATTCACTCGCCTATGGTGTCACAGACTGATGAGCGGTTGCCGGTTTGCTCCACCTGTCACTCTGCCCACACCATTTCCCGCACAGATGAGGAAAACTTCAAATTGCAGATGATGACCCAGTGCGGTCAGTGTCACAAGGAGGTGACCGAATCCTATTTTGATACATATCATGGTAAAGTCTCTCAGCTTGGCTATACCAAAACAGCCAAGTGTTACGACTGCCACGGTGCCCACGATATTCTGCCACCAGAGGATCCTGATTCAAGGCTGAGCCGCCAGAATGTGGTGGAAACCTGCAAAACCTGTCATCCGGCTGCGAATCGCCAATTTGCCGGTTACCTCACCCACGCCACCCACCATGATCCGGTGAAATATCCCATTTTGTTCTGGACATTCTGGGCAATGACCGGCCTGCTGACAGTCACATTTTTGATTGCCGGTCTGCACACTTTGCTCTGGCTGCCGCGCTCATTCCAGTGGAAGCGGGAACTCCGGCGGCGCCTGGCAGCAGCTGAACAGGCTGAGCAATTTGATGGAAACACTGACGAGGAAAACAATGAACAGCAATAAATCTACCCAGCCCCAATATGAACGTTTCACCCGGCTGAACCGGGCGCTGCATATTTTCACGATCCTGAGCTTTATTACCCTTTCTCTCACGGGTATGACATTGAAGTTTTCCTACACCGGCTGGGCGGTCGGGTTGTCCCGCTTTTTTGGTGGATTCGAAGCGGCGGGCTTTTATCACCGGTTGGCAGCTTTTGTGATGATAATGGTGTTTCTTATCCATTTGGTGGATTTGGCACGATTAAAAATCAGCTCGGGCTGGACTTTTAAGGATATGCTATTGCATCCCAATTCCATGTGGTTCAATAAAAAAGATTGGCTGGACCTGAAAGCTTCCCTGAAATGGTTTTTAGGACAGGGGGATCGTCCGGCGTACGGGCGCTGGACCTACTGGGAGAAGTTCGATTATCTGGCGGTTTTTTGGGGGATGGTGGTGATTGGGTCAACGGGAATGACACTGTGGTTCCCGGAGTTTTTCACGCTGTTTCTGCCGGGCTGGGTATTGAATGTCGCCACGATTATTCACAGTGATGAAGCGTTGTTGGCAACCGGATTTATTTTCACGGTCCACTTTTTTAATACCCATTTGCGTCCGGAAAAATTTCCCATGGACATCGTCATTTTCTCAGGGCGGGTTCCCCTGGAGGAATTCAAGCTGGACCGACCGGAAGAATATGCCAAACTGGTGGAGAATGGCGAGCTGGAAAAGCATCTGGTGGAGCCTTATCAGCCGATTGTTATCCGCGCGATCAGGGTGTTTGGGACCGTGGCCCTGTTTACCGGACTTTTCATCGTGGTGTGGATAATTTACGCCATGATTTTTGCCTACCGTTAGTGGCTTTGTGTACACATATTTACACAACTTCTGATATTCGGAGATAAGTAGACAAACACTAAACTGGTTCAATTGCTAACATTCCTCGTGAACGAGAATGGTGAACGATCAGGGAGGGTCAAGACATGGGAAGTCATTTGGTCAAAAAGTTCGTCGTAGGATTTCTTTTGGTCACCTCAGGTGTATTTGCGCAGGCAGATGAGGGAAATTCCGGAAACCGTGAATCCTGGTACACCCTGTGGAGTCTGGGATCGGCGGACATTACCTACCCGGGAGATTTAAATACCATCATGAATTACCTTGAGGATCAGGATGGTGTTACCCGCACAAAAATTGCCATGGATCTTCTGGGATTTTATAAACATCTCTCCCCGCAGACTATCGGGGGCGTTGTGATAAATGGTGCCGCTGATCGGATGGAAGTGGATGACTCCTGGATGCAACTCAATCAGTATCTGTATGGCATCAGCATGATTACCTACCCGGGCAAGAGATTCGGGAGTGGTTTGTTCTTACGGGCGGATGCTGGCCTGGCGAAAATGGTAATGCAGGATAGTGACGGCGATACGGATTCCAGTGAAAATGGTTTCGGCATTCTGGGTGGCGCAGGCTATTCATTTGACCTGGGCGGGACGCGTCTTTTAATCAATGTGAATTATGCTCTGAGAAGGATTGAGGATGAAGATGCTACCACCATGGGTATCACCGTAAGCGGCCTTTTTTAGCGAATTTTATACTTCCCCAATTTATAGCGCAACACACGCTCGCTGATACCCAACTGACGGGCGCATTCGCTCTGATTACCGCCTGCATTCTGCAGCGCCTCCAAAATCAAATTCCGCTCAAGCGTCGCCAGGTAATCGGTGAGATTTTCCCCTCCGGTTATTGGCTCGGAATCCTGTTCCAATGACAGCTCGTCCACCGTCAATTCCGGTGACGTGGTGAGCAGGACCGCCCGTTCAACAATATTTTGCAATTCACGGATATTTCCCGGAAAGGTGTAAGCCAGTAAGGCCTGTCTCGCGGATTCGGATAGTGCCGGTGGTGTCAGCCTCTCCCGGTCACACACTTTTCGGATGAAAAACTCAGCGAGCGGAATAATATCCTGATGCCGCTCCCGCAACGGGGGCAGTTGAAGTTGCACCACATTCACACGGTAATACAAATCCTCGCGAAAACTGCCTTCCTGCACGGCCTGTTTCAAATCAACATTGGTCGCGGAAATGACCCGGGTGTCGGTTCGGATAGTTTTATTACCACCCACGCGCTGGAACTCGCTCTCCTGAAGGAAGCGTAGCAGCTTGATCTGAACCAACAGGGGTAAATCTCCAATTTCGTCCAGAAATAGTGTCCCCTTGTCCGCTTCCTCAAACCGTCCGATGCGCTGACCCGTAGCCCCGGTAAAAGCACCCTTCTCATGACCGAAAAGCTCGCTTTCAACCAGATTGCCAGGTAGTGCGGCTGAATTTACCGCCACGAATGGACTCGATTTGCGGGGCGAGTGATCATGGATAAAGCGCGCCAATACCTCCTTGCCGGTACCCGTTTCACCGGTAACGAGAACCGTGGCATTGGAAGCTGCCAACCGCTCCGCTTGCTGAAACAGCTTCACCATTTTGGGATCTACAGCAACATAATTTTCCGTGGGGGGTCCTGAATAAGTGGATGCAGACTGCGCTTTAACCTGGTTTTTGAAATAGTCCTGAATCGCGTTGAGCTGATTTTCCAAAATGTCCAAATCCACCGGCTTGGTAAGGAAATCCCAGGCGCCGGCTTTCATGGCATTTACCGCCGTATCAATCGTTCCGTAAGCCGTAATGAGAATAACCACAATAGATGGATAGCGACGCCGGATATCGTGTAAAAGCTGGGCGCCGGTCATTCCGGGCATCTTGAAATCGGTAAGTACCACCTCCACCGGTTCTTTTTCCAGCAGAGCCAGCGCGCTTCCGCCGGAATCGGCTGTGAAAACCTGGTGACCGATATTTTTCAGGAATCCAGCCAGTGATTCCCGCTGCACCTGCTCATCATCAACAATCAGAACGCGCATGTTTTTACACATTTCCTAACTGAGTTTGTGCGGCTGGTAGTCGAATGGTGAAGATGGTTGCTTTATGGGGTTTACTTGCCACCTCAATGCTCCCCTCATGATCATTAATAATTTTATGCACCAGTGCCAGGCCAATTCCATTCCCCGAATCCTTGGTGGAATAAAACAGATCAAAGAGTCGATTCTGGGCTTCAGCGGGAATGCCGGCACCCGTATCGCTTATCCGAATCAGAACCTCTTCGCCCTGAGTTTCCGCGTGCAGCGTTATGGTGTCCCCGGCTGTGGTTGCCTCAAGGGCATTCTTTACCAGATTGTTCATGGCTTGGTGTAGATAATGATCGTCACCCAGTATCACGGGATCGCCGGTAATGGAAAAGGTTAGCGTTTTTTGTTCTGATTCAGCCTGGGAACCGAACAGGTTTTTAATCTCACCAAACATTTTTTTCACTGCCACCGGCTCCTGTTTCAGAGGAATGGGTCTGGCGAAGGCGAGAAATTCCTCCAGTGTGGTGTTAATCCTGTTCACCTCATTTCGCAGCGTGGAAGTGAGGCTTTTTAGTTCGGCTGCTGCCCCGTCGGCGGGTTTCAATTCTTTCTGAAGTCGCTGGACCAATATCCCGATGGCATTAAGTGGATTCCGGATTTCATGGGCGACACCGGCGGCTAATTCGCCCATGGCGGCTTGTTTTTCCTGGATGCGTTGCAAGCGTTCCAGCCGACGTACTTCCGACTCAATTCGCTCTTTCTCCGCCTGTAGCAACGCTGTGTTTTGCCGCGAGATGAAAAATGCCGTGATAACCACAGCCAGGATGATAAAAACACCGGTGCGGAAGAGAATCTGGAGTAGCAGTTTGTGCTTAAGCATGTCAAACGCTTCTGCGTAAAAACCTATAATTAAATGAAAAGGTTGGTTTTGAAATCGCACCGATTCCTGCATCTGGATATATGCTGCGTCGGCGGCATCCACATACAACACGCCATTGTCAATGGATTCGATGGCTGCCTGCTGAAGGCTTTTGGAGAGTGAATCCGGCAGGGTTACCAGTGGCTCGCCTGCTGGTGAGGTTAATCGGAGATACGCTACACCTTTAAGATCCAAAAAACTGTCCAGCAGATTTTGGAAATCCGCCTGTGCCCGCAGCGCACTTTCCACTTCCACATTTAATTGCGCCACCCAGGCGCCGCCATTATGAGCAGCAATCGCCGCCATAAACCGGGAGAGCGGTGCAGGTCGGTTGGGACTTCGACTCCCTTCACCCCGATTGGGACCAAATCCGGCCCCAATACTGGGTAAACCAATGAGGAGCGAATCGGTTTTACCGCTGAGAATGGGTTCCAGATACCGGTAAATCGCCCGAACCTGTCCCGGTGGTGGGGCGTGGGATCCCGGCCGATCACCCGACCTGGCCATACCATATCCGGGACCCGGACCGTGGCCGGCACTGACCGGAATGTCACCCTGGGCATTGATGAACATGATGCGGAAAAATCCTTCCCTGGCTACCAATGTCTCCAGCCGGTCGTCATTCAGCATGCCTTGCCGGTCCAGCTCATCCAGGGTTCGCAGCAGACTAAACGCGCGGTTTTTATAGGCTTGCTCAAGATTTTCCGATAAATCCAGCTGGCGGATGCCGCTGTGGGAAATAGCATTTACCGTCAGTCGTGCCTGTTCACGGTAGCCGTCCAGAATTTGCTGATTGCGGGAGCGAAATTCGCTGTAACTCCAAAAAATCACCAATAAAAATAGGAACAGGTAGAAGAGAATGAACCAGCGGTTAATATGAATTTTGGACATGAGGTAACTTATTCCAGTAGAGGTTTTGATGGTATGTGATTTTCCAATCATCACCGCTCTTCTCCAGCAAGCGAAGGTCCAATATCGGCGATGCGTCAGTTCCGCGCATCTGCCGGCAAATTTTCGACATTTCTGTCGGTCAATTCGACAAAATCGTCGAGTTGGCACCGGTATGCACGATCTCTTTATGAATTCATAACTATAATAAATACAATCTGATAAGGTTGTTTGTGACTAACGCTTACAGACTTGGCACTGGGATTGGACTATAGGGGGCCAAGAGAGGAAATGAACATGAAACAAGAACTTCAAAACACAACAGGAAAGGACAACATCATGAAAAAGACCTCCTTAACCAATCTGATTTTTGCGCTGGCAGCCATTCTGGTTTTCAGCCTTGGTACCACAACCGTTTACGCCCAGGGACAGGGCAATGGATTCGGACCTGGTGACGGCACCGGGTATAACAGCTCCTTTGTGGACGCTGACGGTGACGGGTTCAACGACAATGCACCCGATGCCGATGGTGATGGTATTCCCAATGGTCAGGATGATGACTATGTGGGAGAATGCGATGGCAGCGGTCCTTATGGTGCCGGTGCAGGTACCGGACAGGCCAGTGGACCTGCTGATGGAACCGGTAATGGCCGGCGTGCTATGGGCAGTGGTTCCGGTTTTGGACCCGGTTCAGGCACTTGTGACGGATCCGGTGCGGCTGTCTCCCCGCGCGTGAACCGCTCAAAAGTCATGCTGAAGAAGTAAAGCCCTGCAGAAAACCCGGGAGGTCAGCAATGGCCTCCCGGATTATCCAATCCAATGAGAAAGCATAAGCAACAAGAGATGAGAACCATGAAATCCCAAAACACCAGAATCAAGCGACTCCTTATCCTGAGCATCAGTGTAACGACCTTGTGGGGTGAGGATTTCAGCTGGTACTTTGAAACAACGATGCTTCAAAATGACCATTACCTGGGCTCATCCATTTCAGATAATCAGCAATCCCTGGGTGTCGATGGCGGGTTGAATCTCTATCCATCAGATCAATCCCGACTCTCCGCATCCTTTAGTGGTGAACAGGTTTATCCCACCACCGACTACTCCCGGGGAACGCTATATCTCGCTTATGATTGGCGTGGTGAAACCGATGGAATCAGTCCATGGCAGCACTATGGGGGAGTAAGTATCGGACTTAATCGATATGCTGCAGCCCTGAGTTATAATGACTTCACCAACCTAACCGGCTATTTCCGTTCGAAAGTGAATACTTCCATGACTAGTTTCTGGGAAGGACGCTACCTTTTTAATGCCAAATTATTTCAGGAGCTGCCGGAAGCGTCCAACCTTCAGCACTGGCTGGATATGAAATACCACCGCTCCTTTCCGATCCGGACCGCCATGATCTTCAATCTGGGTGCTGGTGTGCAGGATTTTCTCCCCGTGACCCAATCCACCACAGTAGGGCAGGGGCGCCGTCAGGTAATCGTAGCAGCATTGCCGGATTTACCTACCAATTATATGGGTACGGCCAGTCTGCATATTAGCCAGTCCGTGACCAGTTGGTTAGGGGGTTGGTATAATATGTACTATCAACGGCGGTTAGATGAAAACACCACCGGTGTAATTGTGTCTGAATCGGAAACCAGCCCCATAATGGATGATTTTCGCTGGTCGGGGATCGAGCATAGCGCGGGACTTAATTTTCGTCTGCCGTGGCGTCTATCGCTTTCGGTTGACGGTAGCCTGGGTGCTCGGTTGTATAACGATGTCCCGGTATATGAATATGATTTCACACTGGGTGAGTATGCTATGGATACCGATGGAAATTATCTCATCTCAGCGGCTCAGCGAACCATCGAATCGCAGCGCTTGCAAGTTGTTCTATCAAAAACTTTTTATCCGGGGAGTTATGATGATATGGGCTCCCTGGATGTTTGGATTCAGGGTCAATACCTGACTCTGAATGGGAATGATCCCTTGTACCAGTTTTCCGGCAACCAAATTCAAACCGGAATCACGTTCAATTACTAACCCATAAGGAGGTGCAATATGCGCCAGTTTATGAAAATATCCATGCTAACCCTACTCACAACCTCACTCATGTTCGCCCAGGGGCGGGGAGCGAAGGCGGGAAATGCAGGATGGTGGATGGATGATCTGGACTTGACCGCCAAGCAACAGGAAACCATTACCAAAATGCAGACCGACTTCCAGAAGAGTCAAATCAAGACCCGCTCCGACCTGGCATCGGCAGAAGTGGAACTGCGGGCATTGATGCAGGACATGGATGGCAATGCGAAACAGATCAAGGCGAAACAAGCTGAAATTAATCAAATCCGTACCCAATTGCAGAATGCTGGTGTGGACCATCGCAATGCTATTCGGAAAGTTCTAACGCCCGAGCAACAAGTGTTGTTTGATCAGCAAGCCCGTCGTGGCATGCGTGATGGTGAGGGTTTTCGGCGCGGTGAAGGACGCCGGGGTGGCGCTCCGGGACAACGTGGTATCCATTCACCCGGCTCAGGTGGCGGACGTAGGTAGGAAATCGTTTCCATATCCCTGAAGGGATTCTCCTCAGTACCCCTCCTTCGCGTGAACACAGCGGCCTGTCTCAAGACGGGCTGCTTGTTTTTAACTCGTGTAAACAAGAGACCTTTTCCATTGTGATGGACCGTTTCTCCGTCGGTTAGTCCTTCTACGCATCTATGAATTCAGACAAAAAAAAGCTCCCGCTGGTCGGAAGCTTTTCGTGTTTTATCGTGATGATGAGTGTCGGGATTGGTTATTTAATCCAATCTCCCGGGAGGAAATCAGGAAAATAGATATCCTCGTCATGACAGGTTTCACAACTTGGAGGATCCACGTATTCCTCTTCCACATGACATTCAAAACAATCGAAATAGACATGGGAGTCACTCAGTTCCAAGCCGGTGACCGCATGGTCAAAATTGCCTACAAACCAGTTGGTGTGGCAGTTGACACAGGTATTATCCAGCGCTTTAACCGACTGACTTTTTGGGTGACAGGCGTTGCATTCCAATGCTTCGTGGAAACGGTTTAACGGCCAGCCGGTCAACTCATGGGTAAAGCCGGGACTCTCTTTTTTCATGTGGCAATGACTACAGCCCGTCGCCTTTTCCGTCTCATGACAGCTGGAACAAGGGTCGTGATGCACGCTAAGGGTTTTTTGAATCGGCGCTATTTTTTTAAGTCCCTCATGGCAAGTACTGCAGCTTTCCTGATGGTGACAATCCACGCAATTATATTGATAGAGCTCAACATGCTCCTGATGATGAAAAGTCACCAAGGGGCCCGATTTGTGGGAGGTATTGTAAACCTGCTTTTCAGGCACATGAATCACCGGATGGTCCACACCGATAATGTCGGTTTTATCCGGAATGGACATTTTCACATCAATAGCCTGATCTGATTTTCGGGTGTGGCAGGATTCGCAGACCTGCTCCTGCTCCCAATCCTTGTGGCAATTCAGGCATTGACGGTGGTACGCGCCATTCAGTGTAGGCTTCTTAAGGTCATGTTCTTCGATGTTGGTGGTGTGACACTCCCGGCAGGGCGGGATTGCTTCCAGCGAGCTGTTATGATGACAGACTTCACAGCCCTTGCCCATGGTGGCCATATCAGCGTGAAGTTTATGCTGAAAGATGACCGGATTGAAGATAGCCTCAAGTTGGTCCAGAATGACCACCTCTGGTACAGTCTGGCTGGCGCTCTTCTGGGCAAATGAGTGTCCAGCCAGTAGACCAATCACCAAACAGCAGGTCAGAGAGCGCCGCATCATTCTACCTACTCCTTTTCTCCCGGCAGGTCTTCCGGGTAGATGACATCGTAGTCGTGGCAGGTTTCGCACTGGGGCGGCTGATCATACTGCTCATCCAGGTGACACTCATAGCAGTCAAAATACTCGTGTGATTCGCTGAGCGTGAGTCCGGTAACGCTGTGGTCAAAATTGCCCACAAACCAGTTGGTATGGCAGGCGGTGCAGGTTTTATTCAGCTTCTGTAACGGACGATTTTGAGGATGGCAACTTGCACAGGTCAGGGCTTTGTGAAACCGACTTAAGGGCCAGCCGGTGAGGTCATGGGTAAAGCCCTTACTCTCTTCCTGCATGTGGCAGAAATTGCAATTTTTATCCGCAGTGGTATTGTGACAATCCGAGCAGGGCGAATGATGCATCTCCAGCTTATCACCAAATGATTTTATCATCCCAACGCCCTCATGGCATTGACTACAATTCTCATCCCGGTGACAATCCACACAGCGGTATCTGTAAAGATCCACATGCTCCTGGTGATGGAAGGTGACAATGGTGTTATTCTCATCCGGTGTTTTAAATATCTGTTTTTCCGGAATATGAATAGTGGGGTGATCCACACCGATAATGTCGGTTTTATCCGGCTGTGGAGTGGGTGGTGCCAACCTATCCAGCGGCAAATGGCACACGTCACAATCGGTATCATGGCTCCATTCCCGGTGACAATTCAAACATTGCCGGTGATAAGCACCTTTCAGACTCGGTTGACGCAGGTTCGTGCTAATCGCTTCTTCGCTGTGGCATTCGCGGCAGGGTGGAATTTCACCTTCCGGACTGTAATGGTGACACGCGCTGCACCCCACGCCCATGGCGGACATGCTTGAATGAAGACGATGCTGGAAAATCACCGGCTCATACAGCTTCTTGAGTTGGTCGATAATGACGATTTCCGGCCCCTCATCCGGCGCATGCTTACCTGATGTGATATGCGAAGATTTATCGCGAGGACATGCTATCAGACAGGGATTCTGCACCGTCGGTGTATCGCAAGTATGACAGGTATTACAAGGCGTACTACCGCTTTCCATTGCCAGCACGTGAGCACTGGTGTCACTAGCGGTTCTGACCGTATCCTGTGGCAGGGAATAGGTTCTTTCTTTTTCACAACTCCAACAAGCGAGCAGAATGATGAAAACAGGGATGAGCTTCTTCATGACGACTTCCTCCCGGCATGAATCACAGGTAAGTGGATGACCAGAAAACGATAGACCAGAATCAAGCCTGAAACCAACCCCACCGTGACCAGGATTTCCCAAAGTGTTGGGACATACCGTTCTGCTAAATACACCGGTTTGTAGGCCACCAGATAGACATTGATACGGTTAAATACCACTCCCAAAACCACCAGCAGTGCAGCGATAAAGAGCATGAGTGGCGAGCGGCGGACTTTTTCCTGTAAGAATAAAATAAAGGGTAGAATTCCACCGAAGAATATTTCTGCGAGGAAAAACCAGGATTCCAGTGAACCATCAAACGCATAACCCCAGGTTCCCCGAATCGTCAGGTTGGCGAAGCGGGTGGCCAGGTACAAACCCAGCGTGATGGGGACATAACGGGCAAATGGAGAGAGTACGCTCATTTCCGGTTTCAATTTGAATGAACGAGATGCCGCCAGCGATTCCACAATAATCATGGGGAATCCTACGGCAATGGCGGATAGCAGGAATTCCAGTGCCAGGATTGGAGACCACCACAGGGGGTGCATTTTCGTTTTCACCAAGACCATGAGCGCACCCAGTGACGACTGGTGCATAAAGGAGAGCACCACGCCCAGGATGATGAAAATGAACATGATTTTTCCCATCTTCGTGTCCAGAAAAGCCAGGAGCCGTCCCAGTGGCTTGTTGAGGAATTTAAAAATAGGCAGATTTACCCGATCGCGATATTCCTCGGCCACAATGGGGATGAATTCAATATACAGCACCGTCAGGTAGGTCATGACGCACATGCCCACCTCAAAGAGTGCTGAATTCCCCTGCCACATGGAGGGAAGAACAGGGTGCCAGACATTGTAATAGCGCCCCAGGTCCACCAGGAGACCCAACACGACAAACGTATAGCCCAACATGGCTGTGAGAAGTGCCGGCCGGCTCAAAACATGATATTCCTCCTTATGGAGGATGTGTATAAGGAATGCCGAGGTAAAACCACCGGCCGCCAGCGCAACACCGCTGGCTACATCAATGGCAATCCAGATTCCCCAGGGATACTGGGTGTTCAAGTTGGTTACTGCACCCAGACCAAACACGAATCGAATCAAGGCAATCACCACAGCGGTGCCAAAAAGGGCGGTGAGAACCAGAACGCCGGGGGTGAAGTACTTCTGTTTCAGGGGGGCGGCCATCGCATGCTCAGTCATGGTGTACCTCCGTCTCGGATTCCTGTGACTCATCGGATTTGGGTTTTGTGAGATGCATAATTAACCCCAGAAAGCCATAAAACATGGCAGGAGGAATGAAGTATTTAAAGATGCCGTGCTGAATACTTTCCGGGAGTCTTACCACGGAAGCTTCCTGCAGCTTGGGGAATTTGAGTTCCTCAAACGGTTCGCAGGAAATGAACATCCAGGCTGTGCCGCCTAATTCATGTTCACCATAAACATGGTCAATGTATTTATCCGGATTTTCGGTGATTTTTTGATGGGCCAACTTGATGAGGTCGCCTCGCTTACCGAATGTCATGGCATTTCGCGGGCAGATTTCAACACAGGCAGGCACTTGTCCAAGCTCTAACCGGGTGATACACATATCGCATTTCTGAACCAGCGGATCCAGCGCGTTATCATATTCATACGCAGGAATTTCGAAGGGACACGCTACCATACAGTACCGGCAGCCGATACACTTCCAGGCATCGTACGTTACCGGACCAAAATCTTGTTTCTCCAGCGCACCAACAATACAGGCGGAGACACAAGCGGGGTCATTGCAATGCATGCACTGCACCTTCACATCCAGGTCAATCTCACCACAACCTTTTCCGGCGAAGCGGTTGACTACGGTGTAACCTTTTTCATCCGGGCGCCGGTACTCCGCGAATACACTTTTGTCCTTGTAGCTCTCAAGGGGGGGCGTTTCCATGTTGTGGGCATCTTTACAGGCCCATTCGCACTCACGACACCCGATACATTCCGTGAAATCGGTAAGTACGCCCACACCTTCATTGGGATCAAAGTCGGGATTGTGGGAGGCAGCCTGAGCAGTGGTCCCGCTGAGCAGGGCACCCGTGGCACCCATGAATTTGAAAAAGTCGCGTCTTTCCATAGTAACTCCGCTAGAAATGCTTGGAATTCAGAATCGCATTATTCCGTGTTTTTTGTATAGGGATGGGAAATGGCCGGATATTTCTCCTCCCAGGTGAATGGCTTATAGGTTGGCGAATCTTCGTTATGACAAACGATGCAATCCTCAGCAGTAGGATTTTTTAATCCCACACTTTCCATGCTGATTTCACCGGCCGTGATGGCATCCTTCACTTTTTTCGATTTGTACTCGCTCCCGGGACCATGACAGGATTCGCAACCCACCGCGGCCAAGTTGTCATTGGCGCGTTTGGCGCGCATATCATCTGCAGGAATGTCCAGTTTATACCCGGATGGATCGCCCCAACCGGTGACGTGGCAGCGTAAACATTCAGGTGCTTTTTCCGGAGCGACCGTGAGTCCCATATCTTTCGCGATTTTCTTTGACTCTTCGGTTAGAAGCGTCTCATAAGCTTTGGCGTGATCGGTTGATTCCCACTGAGCATACTGGGCACCCTCATCCGCTTTGTTATGACAGGCTTTACAACGATTAGAGCCAACATATTCAAATTTTGGTGTCTGCGCCCATACGCAGGCAGACATAACCATCAATCCAAGAATGATGCGTTTCATTGGTTTCTCCCTCTGTGGTTGATTTTAGCATTAAAGTTTTTCCGAATAAAAACGCAGGGGATGGCAGGCACAATTCTGATCGCATCAGCCTTCTGATAACAATGGTGTGCTAGACAAGTAAATTTGTGTGGTGTACTTGGCGTGTTATGTACCAGGCATTTTGCCATGTCAATCCCCCTGTACATGAGTTGGCAAAATCAGTGCCACCTAACAACTATTAATAGTTAACAATATTCACTGTGTCGGTCGTTGATGAGGCGAAAGGGTAATAGTACTATTAATTTCTCAAACCGTGTGGCCCTGTCTATCTGTTACTTGTCTGGCCGTGGGGATTCCTTATATTTATATACGATGAATATGGTCATATATAATGATGACTAAATCATAAGCACCTATTATTGAATATGAGAAAAGGAGATATAGCATGCTTTCATTAACCGAAACCGCTGCCGAGAAAGTTCGGGGGTTGATTGCTGAGCAGAAATTAGATGATAACGCCGGCTTGCGCGTTTATGTCAAAGATGGTGGTTGTTCCGGATTTTCCTACGGAATGGCGTTCGAAAATGAGACGGATGAGCAGGACAAAATCAGCGAGTCCAATGGCGTTCGTATTATCGTTGACCCGGTAAGCTTGAAATACCTGGCAGGTGCTGAGATAGACTGGGTTGAAAATGGTATGGGTGGTGGTTTCAAATTCCAGAATCCCAACGCTTCATCCTCCTGCGGTTGCGGCCACTCATTTAACGCTTAGCCCAGTTCATACCCAGATTACCCAAACGACCTCTGCCATTAGCAGGGGTCGTTTTACGTTCTGCCCGGTTTAAGTTCCAAATGTGCCTGCCCTTGGCAGCGATAATTCGTTTTAATACTTATTTTTCTACTTTAGCCCGCCAAAATATTCAAATAGACGAGCTGGTATTATGATTAGCCAGCCTTGAAATGGCTTTGAAACGCTTAAAGGCGTCATTAGATTGGCCCAATGAGTCGAATTGAGGAAAAGGAAGCTTTTCAGAACTGGTTAGCCAGTCTGCGCGCTGATCCGATTCGGGCGGTGAAAAAGCAGGGTGATTTACCCCAGCGATTTTTGCTCATGCGCGATGTACAAAGAGACACATACTCTGATGTCTATGAAGGGGTCAAGAAAAACCTGCGGAAGTACAGGCCTCGCCGTTTGCTCATGCAACAACAAACCGAGGATGGTTTGTGGCCGGTTACGGTTCCGGAAAAGAATCTGAATTCTGAACAACTTCAGATTCTGCAATTTGTCCAGCAGACTGAAGTGCTGCATCGGCTTTATGATTATACGACGACACTCAGCCAGGAACGGGTCAAGCGGGGAATGGTGGAGCTGTTGAAAAATCTTGATGAGACAAGTGGCGCTTTCCCGGGAAACCTCCCCCAGCATGCGCATGCCTTACTTGTGGCGGCCCTGTATGGTCTGGACGGTAATCCAATGGTGAAGCAGGCTTATCTCTATGTCTTCCATCGGCAGCGAAAAGATGGCGGCTGGCTGGATCCGGCATATTTGGAATCGGGAGAGGATGAAAAAGTCTCTCCAAGCTGTATTTGGACCACGATGCTGCTCACTTATGCCATCAGTCTCAGTCCCAGTATGTGCAAGCGCACCGGAGCCACACGGGCAGTTGAATTTTTATTCCAGCATCTCCTGAAACCTAACGCAACAACGCTGTTACAGGACCCATCTGCCTGGGATCATTTGAGTTATGGCTACTCGGGAGTCAGTGTTCTCCATGGGGGAACCTTGCGGTTTTTGGAAATTTTGGTTCAGATGAATTGGCCATTAGAAAAACGGGTGTGGAAACTGCTGGATTGGTTGAAAAGCATTCAGCTACCTGATGGACTATGGCCTGCCATGGTGAAAAATCCGAAAAGCGGTGATCCTATGGTTACCGTGCGGATATTGAAAGTGATGAAATATTTCGCACAACAGATGTGAAATGATTGACAACAATGAATTGATTCGAAAGGAATAGAAATGCCAAGTGAAGAAACGATCCATTCGTTACCGGTAATGCCGCTAAGAAATACGGTATTGTTTCCGCAACAAGTCATTCCCTTATATATCGGTCGTGAACGCTCGCTCAAATTAATCCGCGAGTTACCAACGGGCCGCAAAACCATCGTTGTGGTCGCTCAGAAAGAGGGCACCATTGAGGACCCGGATCCTCAGGATATCTATGAGGTGGGGACGACGGCTACGGTGATGAAAATTATGGAAATGCCGGATGGCAGCCAGAGTGCCATTGTTCAGGGCGGGGAACGGGTAAAAATTACCAAGTACACCCAGGATGACCCCTATTACCGTGCAGTGGTGGATACACTGAATGAAGCGTTCGAAGCCAGTCTGGAAATTGATGCCCTGGCAGCAAACATGCGCAGTTTGTTCAAAGAATTGTCAAAAGTGTCGGACCACATTAACCAGGAACACCTGGCACTTTTGTCCAATATCCAGCATCCGGCGCGTTTGGTGGACCGGGCGATTTCCGTGCTGCAGTTATCCAATGCCGAAAAGCAGGAGATTCTGGAGGAATTGAATGTACACCGGCGGTTGGAAAAGGCGACTGTTCTGATCAACCGGGAGATTCAACGGCAGGAGATTGGTGAAAAGATTCAGACCGAAGTGCAGGAAGAAATTTCCAAAACGCAGCGGGAATATTTTTTACGCGAGCAGATGAAGGCGATTAAGCGGGAATTGGGCGAGGATGACCAAACCATCGAGCTCACCGAATTGGAAGAAAAGGTGGCAGAAGCGCACATGCCTGAAGAGGTACTGAAGGTTGCGAATAAAGAGCTGGACCGCTTGCGTCGCATTCCGCCCTCATCACCGGAATACACGGTTTCTCGCACCTATCTGGATTGGTTGGTCGAATTGCCGTGGATGAAGGAGACGGCTGACAATGTGGACATTAATCGGGCGGCTGGAACCTTGGATGAAGACCATTATGGTTTAAAACCCATGAAAGACCGGATATTGGAATTTTTATCGGTGCGCAAGCTGAAAACCGAACAGGATCCGGATGCACCGGTGAAGGGTCCAATTTTGTGTTTCGTCGGCCCTCCGGGAACCGGCAAGACCTCAATGGGACATTCCATTGCCCGGGCCATGGGTCGGGAATTTATCCGTATGAGCCTGGGAGGCGTGCGGGATGAAGCGGAAATCCGGGGTCACCGGCGTACTTACATTGGTGCCTTGCCCGGTCGGATTATCCAAGGGTTGAAAAAGGTGAAAACCCGCAACCCGGTATTCATGCTGGATGAGGTGGATAAACTGGGGATGGATTTTCGGGGAGACCCGTCATCAGCGTTACTGGAAGTCCTTGATCCAGAGCAGAATAACAGTTTCAGTGACCACTATCTGGAAGTACCATTTGATCTTTCCAAGGTCATGTTCATCGCCACGGCCAACTGGATGGATCCCATTCCGGGACCACTGCGGGATCGGATGGAGGTTATTGAATTTCCCGGATACATTGAAGAGGAGAAAATTCAGATTGCCAAGAATTACCTGCTACCCAAGCAGATTAAGGAGCAGGGGCTGGATGATGAAGGCATCCAGTTTCTGGATACGGCAATTTCTGAAATCATTTCTCATTATACTCGGGAAGCGGGTGTGCGAAATTTGGAACGGGAAATCGGGCATATTTGTCGGAAAGTTGCTCGGGAAAAGGCGGAAGGTAACACCAAGCCCCGTCGCATCACCCGTAAGAATGTGGACAAATATCTGGGACCCAAGAAATTTTACAGTGAGATCGCTGAACGAATGGTGAAGCCGGGAATTGCCATCGGCCTGGCGTACACCGCGGTGGGTGGTGATATTTTATTCATCGAAGCCACGAAAATGCCGGGAAAGGGTGCCCTTAAGCTCACGGGAAAGTTAGGCGATGTGATGAAGGAATCGGCTCAGGCAGCCTATTCGTACCTGCGCGCAAATGCGGACCTGTTCGACATTGATCCCAAATTCCACGAGAAGACGGATATTCACATCCACATTCCGGCAGGTGCCATCCCAAAGGATGGTCCGTCAGCGGGGATCACACTCTTTACTGCACTGGTTTCACTTTTATCCGGACGCCTGGTAAAAACCAATCTGGGAATGACCGGTGAAATAACGCTGCGTGGTGCGGTACTGCCGATTGGTGGTGTTCGTGAGAAGGTCATGGCTGCTCATCGCGCCGGTTTAAATACGGTTATTTTACCCGCAAAGAATGAGCGAGACCTGGTGGAATTGCCGGACAATGTGAAGCGGAAAATGAACTTTCAGTTTGTGGAAGAGATCAGCCAGGTGTTTGATCTGGCCCTGGAGACTTTAGAGGAGACTGCCAAAACGACCAAGCGCAGCGCCAAAAAGAAGAAGGTATCTTCCCAGGAAGTTGCGCAAGCCTGACGACAATAGACAAATAGATACATATGAAAAAGCCCGGCCTAAACAGGTCGGGCTTTTCTGTTAATCCGCTTTCTTATGATTCTGAATCTACCTAGTTCCCCGCAAAACTGACTCCGTCGAATAGCAGTGAGGGCGATCGTAACGAAGAAAAGGTGTAGGGATCGTTCCCGGTATATACAAGCGTTCAATGTAATTCAACAAAATCTTGCAGAATTCCTCGCAGCTGTAAAATATTTTAAATTAGCCGATACTAATATTTAGGATTAGCCGAAATATATTATTATAATTAGGGGTTCCTCAAGAAGTTTCATGCCACACAGGCTGATCGTGTGGTCTTGTTAGCGAAAATATCTATTAAAGTCAGTTCACCATATTTCATTCCTCTAAACTGCCGAAAGACTCCATTTAGAGCCGCTAAAAA
>JAIPJR010000040.1 GCA_021734045.1 Fidelibacterota bacterium | reverse complement strand
ACCAGTGGCACCAGCACCTGGGACGATGAGCATGTAAGCTGGATTTCCGACTTTGGTGCGGTTTGGTCTGTAACCAAAGGTGACGGCGACGGTGACGGCATCGAGGAAATCTATTCGGTGGACTACAACTACGGTCGTATCTACGAATGGAACTACGATGGCGGCGATGTCCTCGATCGGGCTAACTGGAGCATGAAAGTTGTCGCCAACCATACCAATACCATGGGTGGTTTTGGCGTGACCTACGGTGGCGATATGGATGGTGACGGTTATCCAGAACTCGTTCAGGGCTTCCTGGAACCACCGTATAGCGGCGGTAACCCGTTAGGTTATACCTTCGCAGTGGTTGAAGAGACAGCCACAGGTGTGAACAGCGAGTGGACAGTCATTACTCCTGAAGACTATGTCCTGGAGCAGAACTATCCCAATCCGTTCAACCCGACAACGACCATCAACTTCACACTGCCGTTGGCCAAGGAACTCTCTCTGACCGTTTACAATATCAAAGGTCAGGAAGTTGTCCGTCTGGCTGACAATCAGATGTACCAAAAGGGTACCCACAGTCTGGAATGGAATGGTAAAGATGCTTACGGTCGCAGCGTTGCTTCCGGTATCTATATCTATGAACTCCGTGCCGGCAATGTGGTGAAAACCCAACGGATGACCCTGCTGAAATAATCAGATTTTCTGATTACAAACGCAGCGTCGTTTGACCTTAAAAAAGACCGCTTCAGCAATGAGGCGGTCTTTTTTTTACGTTCTATGAATAATGAATCTGCCCTTGAGGTGATTAAAAATATCGATGGTTATTCGACATATAATTTTCATCAGTCCACCGGAAAAACTATTTCTGAATTTCCAGCACCAAATTACACTTGAGCCAAATCGAAACGGAGACCAATGCCCAAACTTTTTACCTTCGCAAACGAATGGACAGCCTTCACCGTCTTCCTGTTCATTATCTTTTTGGCCATCACATTGGCGGAAATTGCGCGAAAATATTTCCAGTGGCAGCCTGAGTTCAGCCGCAAACTGGTTCATGTTCTGGTAGGCGTTTTACTGGTTTTCGCGCCCTTCATTCTTACATCCCCAACGCCTGCAATCATTCTGGGTATTTTGTTCGCCGTCATCAATTATTTTGCGCTGAAAAGCCATATCTTCTCAGGCATGCACGCGACGGATCGTATTTCTTACGGGACCGTCTATTTCCCCATCGCGTTTGTGGTTATCGTTGCACTCTATTGGGAGCATAGTCCGGCAATCATGCTTACCGCGCTGCTCATTCTCACATTCGCTGATACAGCTGCCTCAATCGTCGGGGAACAGCTCATCTATCCAAAAACCTACATTTTCTGGCAGGATAAAAAGTCCCGCCTGGGTAGTTTCACCTTCTTCATTACCGCGTTCATCATCGTCCTGGTATTTTTCCCATTTTTTTATGAATTGGAGATGGAAAGTGGTCCACCTTTACCAATGGCGTTTCTGCTTCTGCTAAGCGTAATCACTGCCCTCCTGAGCATGCTGGCAGAATCCGCTTCACGCCAAGGCTCCGACAACCTCACATTAACCCTGTCTGCCGCGCTGGCACTGGATTTAGCCCTTTTCAGTTTTACCAACCAGGCACTGCATGAATTCGTTCTGTGGATCGTGTTTTCCGCCGCGTTGGGTTGGTTGGCTTACAAATTTCGTCTGCTCACGGCTGGTGGCGGCGTCGGCGCTTTTATCCTGGGCGTTTTTATGTTTGGTATGGGCGGATGGCCATTCATGGTGCCGCTGATTACATTTTTTTCCCTCTCCAGCCTGCTCTCAAAATTATCAGATCATCGTAAACCACAGCTTTATCATGTCAATGAAAAGGGCTCCAACCGCGACATTATTCAAGTTTACGCAAATGGTGGTATAGCCCTGATAATCACAATTACCTGGTATTTTACAGGTGATGCGTTGCTCTATACCGTGTTTCTCGCTTCTCTAACAGCTGCCATGTCCGATACTTGGGAAACGGAGTTGGGCAGGTTTTCCCGCCACAATCCTCGCCATATCATCACCTGGAAACCGGTAATGAGAGGCTATTCTGGCGGTGTTTCTCTAACGGGCACCCTGGGGGGCATTCTGGGTGCTGTAATTATTGCGAGCCTGGGTTACCTCCTGCGTCCCGATTTGCTCACCTTTCCCCAGTACCTTATAGTGACCGCAGGTAGCGGGTTTCTGGCCAGTCTCGTGGATTCGGTCATGGGAGCCACAATTCAGGCCAAATTTGCCTGCACCGTGTGCGGTAAAGAGACGGAAAAACGAGACCATTGTGGTGCCCCTGCCGTCCTTATTTCAGGGGTTCGGAAAATTGACAATGACTGGGTGAATATCATCTGCACCGCCAGTGGTGCTCTCTTTGCCTTGATTTTGCTTCAAATCGTACGATAACGAGCACAAAAATCAGATTACTTGCCAACCCGACATTTGTTTTACATTGCTACACAAACGATTTGCGTTAAACTTTGATATCACTCAGTGACAACAATTGGGATTAGCACTCACCACGAGAGGAGAGCAAATGAATACAGATGAAAAAATGGCCGCTTTATTGACCGAAGGACGGGTTTTTCCGCCACCGGATAATTTTGTGGAAAATGCCAATACACGGGACAAATCCATGTATGAACGGGCGGAACAGGATTATGAAGGATTCTGGGCTGAACAAGCCAGCGAACTGCATTGGTTTCGTCCATGGGACAAGGTATTGGATTGGGAAGTGCCCTTTGCCAAATGGTTTGTTGGTGGGAAAACCAATATTTGTTATAACTGCGTGGATCGTCATGTCAAAGGTGCCCTGCGGAACAAAGCCGCCATCATCTGGGAAGGTGAAGCACCGGAACAACAACGCGTCCTCACCTACTGGGACCTTTACCGCGAAGTCAATAAATTTGCCGATGTGCTAAAGAATCAATTCAAAGTGGACACTGGTGACCGGGTGACCATTTATATGCCCATGATTCCCGAATTGGTGATTGCCATGCTGGCTGTGGTTCGTATCGGTGCTGTGCACAGCATTATTTTTGGTGGGTTCAGTCCCGAGTCCATCAAAGACCGCATTTTGGATTCCCAATCTAAACTTGTGATAACTGCCGACGGCGGCTATCGCAATGGTCAGGTATTGCAGCTCAAACGGAATGTGGATGAAGCGCTGGCCGAGAATGACACACCGGTCACCGATGTAATTGTGGTGCGCAACATGCAATACCACATGGACATTGAGATTAATGAAGGCCGGGACTCATGGTACCACCGGGCGATGCGCAAGGCCAACCATTTTGTTCCCCCGGCAGAGTTGGATTCAGAGGATCTGGCTTTTCTGCTTTACACATCAGGCACTACCGGCAAACCCAAAGGAATTATGCACACAACCGGTGGCTATCTCACCGGGGTTCACTACAGCACCAAATATGTATTTGACCTGAAACCGGAGGATGTTTTCTGGTGTACGGCAGACATCGGCTGGATTACCGGACATAGTTACATCACCTATGGTCCACTAAGTAACGGTGCCACCGTTGTCATGTACGAAGGTGCTCCCAGCTACCCGGATAAAGACAGGTTCTGGCATATTATTGAAAAATACGGTGTTACGGTTTTCTATACAGCGCCTACCGCCATTCGGACCTTTATGCGTTGGGGCGAGAAATATCCCCAACGGCGCAATCTCTCCACATTACGATTATTAGGTACTGTGGGCGAACCCATCAATCCGGAAGCCTGGATGTGGTATTATAAAAATATTGGACACGAGCGCTGCCCGGTGGTGGATACGTGGTGGCAGACGGAAACCGGTGCCATCATGGTGGCACCATTACCCGGTGTTATCCCGACCAAACCCGGTTCAGCTACCGTTCCCCTACCGGGATATGATGTGGCTGTTGTAGATAAAGACGGTCATCCGGTGAAACGTGGTGAAGGCGGACTTCTGGTGGTGCGCAAACCCTGGCCATCCATGTTACGCGGTATTTACGGTGACCCTGATCGCTATTATGAAACCTACTGGAAGAAGTTTGGAAATCTCTATTTCACCGGCGACGGTGCAAAAATTGACCGGGATGGTTACCTTTGGTTACTGGGTCGTGTGGATGATGTGATTAATGTTTCCGGACATCGTATCGGCACCATGGAAGTCGAAAGTGCCTGCGTGGATTTTCCGTCCGTGTCGGAAGCAGCGGTTATCGGCATTCCGCATGAGATCAAAGGCCAGGCAATTGTCGCCTTCGTAACCATAAAGGATGGTGTTCCCCATACGCTGGATTTGATAGAGGAAATCGAATCCCACGTGGTGGATAAAATTGGTGCCATCGCTCGGCCGGAAAAAATCTTCATCACGGCAGAACTCCCCAAAACCCGGAGTGGGAAAATTATGCGGCGACTGTTGCGTGATATTGCCAACGGTAAGGTTCTTGGTGATACCACCACATTAGCCGATCCAAAAGTGGTGGAGGAACTGAAGCAGAAGTACGAATCGGAGGAGAGCAGTTAGTTAACGGTATGTCCTGAATTGAGAGGATGCGTATTAATAAGAAAGGTCGCCCGTTTGCTGGAGCGACCTTTTTTATTTCGGTAGATTAGATTGTCAGTGTCCTGTCATTCAGCGGACCACGGCCAGCTTCCCCACTTCCGAATCACCGTTTTCTGTATAGTAGAGTAGTAAATAAACACCAGTTCCGACCAGGTCGCCGTCGCCATCACGCCCATCCCAAGCGGCTTCATACCCCTTCACTTCACCGGAAACCGCTGCGAGCTCACGTACAACCTGACCACTAATACTGATGATTTTCACTGTCGAGTTATCCATTAACCCCTGAATATAGACCCGCTCCTGTTTGTCCGGTCTAAATGGCTGTGGGTAGATGGTAACCGTTTTATAATCCGTGCGGGGTCTGGCAAATGGCGTTTGCAGTACCGCTAACCCCTTCCCGGTACTTACGTATGCCATTCCCGATTCGGCGTCAAACCCTGCCGCATAGACCTGATCATCAATAATATCCGAATTACCCGTGTTATACCCATATCCACCATTCATCCAGACATCATTCGCCTGGAGAATCTGAACACCATCCTGATCGGTGAGAAACCAACGATTCCCACGCTGATCAATCTCCATTCGGTTGATGCTGAAATCAGACAGTTGGTACACCACGTCCGACATGTTTGATCTGATGTAGGCATTCAATTCGGGGGTTGTTAATAAATTCTGCGGAACCCGCATATATTGAACACCCGCGTTACTCCGAATCCATAAATACCCGGCAGCATCCACCTCCAACTGGTAAATATCGATTCCCGCCAAACCCGGACTGTTGGTGGATAATACCTGCGCCCACTGAAACGAATCTTCGTCATCCAAATCACCACGGGTATCTAAACAAAACAATCCCCCCGAGGATTCAACATCACCTTCATTGTGTCGGTACTGCCCACCGATCCAAACCCTGTCGTAGTCATCAATCGCGATGGCAGTGGGCAGCCGGGTTGATAGGCCGTCCGCCTTGTGATGGACTTGACGAATGGTGCCGTCGGGACGAATTACCGTCAATACCTGACCGCCGTCTGAAACAAAAGCCACCGTTACCCAGACATTCTCCTCAGAATCAAGTGCGAGTTGCCGTGGTAACATGTAATTGGGATGACCATCGGCAATTTCGATAACCCCGCCGGTGGTATCATAGCGAGTAGCTGTAGATAAATCGAATGGATCCAGTTCCAGCACACCCTTGCCCTGCACGGAGAGAAACAAGCGTCCATCGGAGCGCTGCACCACATCCTCCCAAATAGGTTTCCGGAAATAATTCAATGAATCAGTCACCCGATCACTTTGTGTTTGGGGATTGAAGTCATGCTGTACCGTGCGATCCGCCATTTCAATGACGCGCCAACCAAATGGATATAACATGCTGATACCTTCACGACCGGCGCCAAACAATACACCATCTTCCAGTACTTTAATCTGATTGAATGTCCGCGATAGTGGCATGTTTGGTTGAAATTCTGCTTCACCAGCAGGCGAAATCTGCTTTAAAAATGTATTCTCCGAACTGAGCCAGAATTCGTTTTCGCCGGTCTGTAAGACCGCCTGCCTGGAACCAAGGTCTGTTCCGCGTAATGCCGTCTCGCCGGTTGCAAGGGTCAGGGAGTATAAATTTCCACCATTCACAAAATGTATATCACCTTCGAATCCCGAATAAATAGCCGTGATATTTCCGGTAATGCTTTGCGACGGTACAATCTCCTCGAACTGGGAAAAATCGTACTGGTATAATTTCGATCCCTGTGCCACAATCAATGCGCCGTTCAACATTACTGCACCGGAAAAATAGTTATTCAGTGTTGTTGAGATGGATTGAGGCGGATTCACCATCTGCCAGTTTCCCGGGTCTTTCATATTCAAATCCAGGTCCGTCCAAAGCAGCGATTCTTCGGTTAATAAAATTAAATGACCATCCATCACCTGAATGCTCACAATCCGATCAATGGCGCTCGTGGCGGGTGGGAAATTCTGATATAAGTCCAGGTATTGGAGGTCATCTGCCTGGTTGCGCAGGTAAATTACACCACCATCCGCCCCGCTACGATATGCTGCGAAAAGGGAGTCACCATAGGACGCAAAATCCACTATCTCATCCAGGTCCAGTTGACCCACGGACACCACTGTTTGGGTTGCCATATCCACTGCCTGTATCAATTGACCCGGCTTCGAAAATCCCAGCCAAATACGGCTATATTGATCCAGATGCATCGTGCGCACATCTAAATTGGTAATACGGGTAAGCAGATCTTCCTGAATGAAGTTTCCCGAGGCCGGGTCAAATTTGATTAACCCACCATCAGTACCAAGGTAGAGATTCTCATCAAACAGAATCATCTGCCTCACCTCCGTAGCTGCCGGGTAAAAATCCCAGGTACCCACCTGCCCATGTGCTGCGACTGTCGTTATTACCAAACTCAGCCAGTACCGATAAATTCTCTTACGAAAAAAGGGATAACTCATAATGAAAATGGAATGGGGATAAAGGTTGTAATCAGCATAAACAGACCGGACCATGCCAATTTGACCTGACGCGGCTCTAATGGCTCACGGGGAAAAATTACCGGTGGATGGGGGCGCCGGGCGATGAAATAGACCAAAACCGCCCATACAAGCCAGTTCAGGGAAAACACGCCCAACAGAATCATTGCCCCCAAGATGTAATAGCCAATTTTCTGATGATATTTCCCCACCAGCGCATACAAAACATGCCCGCCATCAAGCTGGCCCGCCGGAATAAGGTTTAATGCTGTGATGAGCAGCCCGATCCAGCCCGCGAAAATCAGCGGAAAATGGTAAATCTCGTGCATCGGTACCGAATGACCAAATAGCGACGCCAATCCCGCAAACGCCAGCGATGTGCCCATGGAAAGCTGAACGCCCGACTCGGGATGGCTGTCAATTCCCATCATGTGATGGATTTCAGCAACCCGGTTTTGAACATACTCACTCCCTGGAATGAGCGCGAATCCCAAAATAATAGCCGCTATACTCAACACATAACTGGCAATGGGGCCGGCGATTCCGATTTCAAGTATAGCCTTTCGGGTTGGTACCCGGCTGCGCATACTTATAACCGCACCGAACGTGCCGATGAAGGTAATAAACGGCGGTGCGGGAATGAAATAAGGTAACGACGCCTGCACGCCATAATGCCGACTTACCAGGTAATGCCCCAACTCATGACAGCCTAAAATAATCATCAACGGAATCGTAAATTCCAATCCGGCCAGAATACCCTGAGTACCCGGCCAAATTGAAACATATCCCTGCATATTCGCACCGGCGACCAGTGTGGTAAGTATCGTCAATCCGAACAGAACAGGGTGTTTCCATGAATACCCAATCCGTTCCTGCCAGGAAAGCGATTGGCTAAATATGGGAGCTGCGGTGTCTGTCATTCTATATCATACTAATCGGTTTTAGGTTTAATGGCTGGCGTCAGTCCTCTCGCACCTGCCAATCGCCGTTCAGGTCCTACCTCCAGACAAGGCGATGCAGACTTCAAATAATACTGCGGCTGAAACACCGGTTGGGCCGTAAAGTTTCCCGCAGCTTTATCCAATGCCGCATCGGGAACGCTTTCATTCTCCCAGAAGCAATTGTATTCCCACGTCCCACCTGCAACTGGAGATGGCCCCATCGGTTCGCGTGTTATCATGCGGTTACCCTGGAAAATATTATAGCGTGCCACCACATCCCGGGCGTGAACACCATCAAAACAAACGCCATTCGCCACCAGCGTATTGTTCTCAAATGCCGGAATTTGATGGTCACTCATTACGCGAACCGCCGTGTCATTATTTACAATAATGTTGTAGCGGAGAATTCCATTCCCATTTCTGTCCCACACCAGACCTGCTCCCGAAGAATTACTGATTTCGTTGCGGGAAAAATTGACGAAGTCATTGTCCTGCAGACGAACTCCCAAAGGCGTATTCACAACGCGGTTATTGGAAAATATGAGTGTCCCCGATGATTCCACTTCAACACCGCGCCCGGTCTGTTCACTGAAATGAGAATTCTGGATCATCCCTGTCGTAATTTCCTTCAGGTGAATCCCGGTTTCACCGTGCTCAAAATTTGTCTCCTGGATATTTACAGAGCTTGCTTTCACATAGATTCCCACGCCATTTCCTACCAATTCCCCATTATGAAAATTCACGGAGCCCCCGACCGCCGTGAGCCCGAATCGATTCCCTATAAATGTCTCCATCCCCCCATTATAATGGCTGTCCATGAGTTCCACTCCGGTAACCTCCTGCCGGGAATATGCATTTTTTTCAGATTGGAGGCTGGAAGCTTTTGCCACTAAGCCTATGCTGTTCTCTGCGTATACATTCCCTCGGTGGAGCAGGTTTCCGATACCGGTCAATTCCATGCCGGTGACATTACGCATAAACTGGTTTTCGTCTAGAACCAGGTCCTGAACAGACTGGATGACAGCGCCGCTTTGGAGGTTCTTAATAAATGTGTTACGGACTAATCGGGCTGCTGGCATCGGCCCCACCACCAGACCGTTGCCTACATTGTATTGGACATGAGAATGCTGTATTGAGAGTTCATCCATGCCTGAGATGAAGATTCCAGCGGTAGAATCAGCAATCTGATTGAGCTTCACCTGCATAGAATCCAGGATTCCGCAATCCACATCGTGAATCCAGAGTCCACTGCCCTGATTTTCTGAACTGACACCATTCGTAAGGTAAAGATTCAACCCCTCTTCAAATACACCTCCCCGCTGCCCATTTTTGTACAGCAGTGACTGTGATATTTTCAATGTATCAAACAGCGCAACCCGCAATCCGTCTAAGCCATTTTTTGTACTGGTCAATCTCACCACATCTGCCCGATCAACCCGGTTCATTTCGGCACCCGTTAAGCCGGAACTCGAAATTTTTACATCCCCAATCCGCAACTTTTCTATTTGTGTCAAAAATAGTCCCCGACCACCTGTTTCCTGAATCTGAATGCTATCCAGATGAAGCTGACCGATTCTTGTGGATTGAATACCGTCACCACTTATAGCTTTTAAATTTATTTGATTGAGATGAGACTCACCTACCCGGGATATATCAACACCTACACCATCAATTTTTCGGATATCTAATCCCTTCAAACGATGTTTGCTTCCGCCACGGATTTCCACACCCGGACCACGGGCATCTTGCACCTGGACATACGCAAGGTCTAGTTCACCATTTTCGCTGCGCAATGGCCGATCAATATCCAAAATCCGCGATTCTGATAGTATGAGACGACCACCATTCCGGACAATGATTCCACCACCTGCCGGTCCGGCAATATCACAGCCCGTTAATCTCAGCACACCGCCATCCACGATAATGAGAGTATCGGTTGGTGCGTTGCCTTGAAATCGGAAGTACCCCAGGCTAACCTGAACGCCAGACGGAATGACCAGACACCCACCATCTTGTGCGTTCCAAACCGTCGGCTGAAGCTCACGCGCCATGAGTTGAAAAGAATTTTTTGCTGTGTAAAATGTATCCAGCATGCCCGTTACCAGCCGATCATGCCCCCAGGAAAACCGACCAGTATGGATTTCATCCAAACCGTTGATATCCCGCCATAACACCAATCGCTCGCCAGTGATCTGTGGATTGACACACTGCATGAATTGCATACCGAGCAGCATGGAAAACACGACTTTGGCGTAACGCTGTAAATTCATTTTGTTATATCGACTAGCCATGAGATTTATAAACCAGACGTCCACAGTGCTGTAGTATGAATAAGGTTTGATGTGTGAATTTTAACGGGGACGATGCGTAAAAATTCATAGCGGGAATGCATAGGAGTCGAACCTATCTGTCAGTTTTTCACTAACACGGCAGCTTTGAAGGCTGCGGCAACCACCGGGCTACAAGCATTCCCATATCAATTTAAGGGTCAATGGTTTTGGGAAAGGGTTTGTCAATTCCCAGCGCATTTTTGATGTTTTCAGCTTCATAACCAGCCTCATCGCGGGTCGAATATTTACCCGCCAGAACCACATAAAGCGTTTTGCCAGAAACCACCTTCTGTTCTACCGACACGTCATAACCCAAACTACCTACCTGATTGGCCAGGAGATCTGCATTGTTCTGGCTACTGAAGGCACCACATTGCAACTCGTACCGCGCACGAGTCGGAGGTGGATATGATGGCGTTGCGGGCGCTGCCAACCTATTGGGCGTGCGCTCATCAACCGCTTTTTGCTCCGATTGCAGCTCCATCATTTCCAGTCGTGCTTCCTGCATGGGCTGCACATCCTTTAATTCAGCCGGAATGTCAATAATTAAATCGGGTTTAATGCCCCGCACCCAATTCAAATCGGCTCTGGCACTGTCCACTGCTCCGGCTACAATTTCACCGCGTAACATGAGATTCACCGCGTGTGCCAGGCGGGGAAATTCCGGATGCATCCGGATTAATTGCTTTAACACCGATTGACTTTGGACAAACAATCCCTGGGCGTAATAGTACTCGCCAAGGTACATGAGGGCGTCCGGCGCATACTCTGAATTCACATGATTGCGCAGAATGTCTTTGTAAATGGCTACCGATTTGGTGGCATCGCTCTCAATTAACGCTCGTAGATAGCGTATCGCCACACTACCGGGGTACTGGTACGCTAACTGTTCGTAAGCAGCTCTAACCGAGTCCACTTGCCCCCGTTCAATCATGGCCAGGTAAGGCTTGATGTCCTGTGCAAGAGCGCTGCCCAGGAGAATGAAGCCGGCGATTATTGCTGTTTGTACAATTCGCATTACGAATGGTCGAAGGTGAATTTTCCGCATTTGGGACAGAGGTAAATCGGGTAATCGGCATTAAAGCCACAAAATTTACAGGTCAGCTTATTCTTTCGATATTCGGCGGTTAGCATACGCTGAACCTGCGCATCAGCCGCATCAGCCCGACCCATTTTGTTCAGCAGGCTGACCCGGATGAGTGACAGGCGGCGGCTGTCAGGTTTGTGCACCTGTGCTTCATCCACGATGGATAATGCCTCTTGTAACTCTCCCTTGCGTTCCAGATGACTGGCCAATCCCACTGCTATATCAACACTTTCCGGTTGTTTCTTTCTGAGTCGGGTATAAAACTGTTCTACAGAATCGAACTGGTTTAATTCAAAATACATCTTTTCGATTTCAGGATATACCAGACTTCCCAATTCCGGCTCCAGCTCAGCAAAGGTCGTGTAGTAATCAATCGCATTTTTAAGCTGACTCGATTTCTGACTGATCTGCCCCAGATGATAATAGGCTGCCGGTACCGGTTTACCCATTTTAATAGCCTGTTTTAATAGGCTTGTTGCGTCGGATATTTCGCCGGCTTTTAATTTCTCCAGAGCTTCTTCTACTTTGTACAGCACCGGAATGCGATCATCCATATCGGGTTTAATGTTTTTCAAACGGTCAAATGCACGGATGGCTTTTGCCCAATTGCCGGCCGCGCGATGGTAATCATGCTTGGCTTGAATCGCCCAGGGATCTCGTTTGTTGATTTTCAAGACACTGCGGGCATAATCCAGTGCTTTCTCGTACTGTCCCAGTGCTTCGTAATCCTCAGCCAGACTCTGAAATATCATCATACGAAATTGATCGCTGATTCCTGGTCGATTGAGTAAATCTTCGTGAATGTCAATGGACTTGCGAGGCGTCCCCAATTCCCGGTAGATATCCGCGACCTGCATATAAACCCGCAGGTTATTCGTGTCCCGTCGCGCCAGATCGAGAAAAACCGCCAAGGCCTCCTGTGGACGATTTTGGAGGAGCAAATTAAGTCCTTGAATTTCCAGGTCATGGCTGGTCATCCGGGTTCCGCTTTTTCGTCGTGAAACCATCCAGATAACCACTCCGCCTGCCAGGATAAGGATAATCAGTCCAATGAATATGAAGTCTAATGACATGTTTTAAGCCTTTTTGACTGAATTAAGCGTCCCAGTTCACATCACCATCCGTTGTCTCCGTATCATCTTCCCGGTCCAGCATGGCGACCCGGCGTTGGTCTACTTCCGACTGGAGCTTCAACCTTTCCCGGTTCAGCGCCCGAATATCGCTCTTGAGCTTCAGTGTTTGGGAAGCACCATAGCCAAATCCCACCAGCGCACCCACGGCAAAAGCCAACAGGATGACCAGGTACAGTGGAATACCGGTATAAGAGAGGCTGAACAATTTGATATCCACCGCCGCACTATTCTGGGTGAGTAGCCAAACCGCCGCCAGAACCAATACCAGTATCACGAAAATCTTTAATTCACGCATATTTTTACCCTCTCAAACCAATTCCCCGAACAATGTTACACCTTCTGCGCCGGTAATCTTCACATTCACCAAATCACCGACCTGCTCAGACCCTTTGTCAAACACGACGATTTTATTATTCCGTGTGCGTCCCATATGCTGGCGGGTGGATTTTCTGGAATCTTTCTCCACCAACACCAGCTGCGTCTCGCCCACATGCCCCCGGTTTCGCTCCAGGGTGTGTTGCCGTTGAATGTCAATTAAGCGTTCCAATCGGTTCTGCTTGACCTCTTCCGGTACCGAATCCTCAAACTCCGCTGCCTTGGTACCTGGTCGTGCTGAATACTTAAAGGTAAACGCTGAATCGAATTTTACCGCATGCATTACGTCCAAAGTTTCCTGAAAATCTGCTTCAGTCTCCCCGGGGAACCCTGCAATAATATCCGTACTCAGCGCTAACCCCGGTATCATTTGTCGCATTTTCTCCGCCAGATCTATAAAATGCTGTTTCGTGTAGGTACGGTTCATGCGTTCCAGAACACGATCTGAACCAGCCTGTAGTGGAAAATGGATATGATTACAGACCTTGGGATTGTTGCGATGCACTTTTATTAACGCATCATCAATATCCTGGGGATGAGGCGATGTGTAACGAATGCGCTCGATGCCCGGAATTTCTGATACAGCTTCCAGCAACTCCGGAAAGTTAGCGCTGTCGCTACGATAGGAATTCACATTCTGACCCAGCAGGGTTACCTCTTTGAAACCGTCAGCCGCGATTTGCTGGACTTCATTGACGATGCTTTCAACTGTTCGGCTGCGCTCACGACCCCGCGTAAATGGGACGATACAAAAAGTGCAAAATTTATCACACCCCCGCATAATGCTGACCCAGGCTCCTACCCCTTCACGACGAGCCGGGAAAAGACCTTCATAAACCTCCATGCGGCTCAGTTTCGTATCCACCACGTGATCCATGGGGCCAGAATGGGTTTTGAGCAACTCGGGTAATCGGCGATAGGAATCGGGTCCCAGAATTACATCAACATAAGGTTTTTTCACCAACAAATCATCGCGCAGATTTTGAGCCATACAGCCCAATACGCCGATGATCGTATCCGGGTTTTTTTCTTTCTGCTCTTTCAGAACGCCCAGCCGGGCATGAACCTTGTCCTCGGCGTGTTCCCGTACCGAACAGGTATTAAGAAAAATAATATCCGCCACTTCCACCGAATCGGCACGCTGATAAGCTTCCTTCTCCAGGATTCCGGCCACTAACTCAGAATCATACACATTCATCTGGCAGCCGTAGGTTTCAATAAAATATTTTTTTGATTGTGTCATTTATGTTGCATTGTTTTCTAATGTTTTCATGTCTGTTTACCTAACCGCATACATCTGCTGGCGAATATATCCTGACACCGAAAGTGCAACAAGGACAAGATAACGAATATCCTGCCCAGCCGTTGTGCGGAGATTGGGTAATTTTATAAATAAAGGGGTCTAAAAAGCAGAGAGTGCTATAGTTCCAAATTATCCACCAGGAAGTAGTAACGCGGATTCACTGGCACATTATTGACACGAACTTCATAGTGGAGATGGGGACCGGTGGAGCGTCCCGTATTCCCGCTCGTGGCAATAATCTGCCCCCGTTTGATATAATCACCCTTCTTCACCTTGAAGCTGTTCAGGTGCGCAAACAGGGTGGTAATTCCATAACCATGATCAATAACAATCGTTTTCCCGTAGCCGGTATTGGAGCTGATTTTGGTAACCTTCCCATCAGCAGTAGCTTTCACCTGTGTCCCAATCCGGACTGAGAAATCCTGACCGTAATGGAAGCGTGGTTTCCGGGTGAACGGATCCATCCGTACACCAAATCCATCATTCATATACCCGGAATGTAGCGGCATAATGGAAGGAATTGCTCGGATGCGCGGTACTTCATCCCGCAGCCGATTATAAATCTGCTCGTAACTGTTACGCTGCAGGTTAATCTCACGGGACAGCGCACTGAGATTGGATTCAATCGAGCTCAATGTTAATTCATTGTCTGAGGGGAGCAGCGCATCATACTCCCGCTCGTGATTACGGACAGTACCACCAACACCCATTGCCTGGATATCTTCATCAATTTTGGGTAAATCAGCGTAAGTCCGCAACGCTTTATCCTGCTCCACCAGCGAGGTGAGTTCATGCTCAGCTTGCTCTAACCGCGTCTGCATGTCATGTAAAATATTCACCAAATCCGCATTTTTATTCTGAAGCGATTTCACCCGGGTCGCATACCAAGCATCCGAGAGGCGCATGATACCAAAGATACCGACGGTAAGTAAAACAAGCAGCGTGAGGGTGAGACTGATAAAAATCGTCCGGCGGGGAATAAAAACCTCATTCACCCGATGTTTGCGATCGTTAATCAGAAAAAATCTTAATCCGTCTCGGTTAATCATTCTCGTCTGGTCTGTTCGCTGATTCCCAATTCCCGCATTCAACACGGGAACCGATTGAAGCAACGCTACCCTTCTCGTTAAAACTCTTCAGCTCTTTGCATTTCAGGAGAGTCCCCCTGTGAGCTTGTCAGCGCCCGAATATAAGGTGAAAATTTCAGCATCCCATGCAGAATTTTATTCGCAAACCCGCTGCACCGCTACACTATTTCTCCGGTTTATCCCCGGCTGTTTCATCGGTGTCACCCGGCTCAGCAGAATCTGTCGGATCATACTTCTCAAAATTACCTTCGGCTTCGGCCGCTTCACTTTCGGCTTTTTGCATGACCTCTTCGGAAGGCATCCCAAACTCTGCATGAATGGCGTCAATCCGGTCCTGCTTAATCTTGATTTCTGCATTCACCGATTTGATTTCACGAATTCGCTCGGTAATCTCATCATTATCTGCCAATTCAGGAATTGCATTGGACTCAGCAGCGTCATAGACCATTTGCCCCAATTCCTGCAAATGTTTTTCCCGGGTGCGCTTTAGCTGCTTGATTTCCCAATTTATCTTCCCCACCTTGGTCAATTCTTCTGCTTTATCCGAGGCGACCTTGCCAAATTCCTCGGCCTTCTCCATGGCCGCAGAGCTGAAATCTTTCAAGCTCTTTTTTACATCATCCCATAATTTTGTCATCTCTATCCTCCGATTCGCTGCATGCGTTGTTAACCAACCATAAAACTAAGCTGTTTTACCTTCCCTTCCAACGGATAAGCAAATTCTCTCAATCGCTCTCTAAGGCACTTTGAAGCAGTTGATTTACTATTTTAGGATTGGCGCGTCCTTTTGATTTTTTCATCACCTGCCCCACAAAAAACCCCATGAGCTGCTTTTTCCCTTCACGGTAACGCGCCAACTCTTCCGGATGCGCTGCCAGCACCTCCCGGATAATGGTTTCCAGAAAGTCCGTATCACTCACCTGTGATAAACCGGCTGCTTCAATCAACTCTGCCACCGCTTGATCACTGGTTAACATGGTTTCGAAAACCTTCTTGGCTGCCTGGTTAGAAATTTTCCCGGCCTCAATGTATCGGATCAACTCACCTAACCGGCTCGCAGAAACGGGGAAATCATCCAATCCGGCCTCACGCTCTTTCAACACACGCAGAACTTCTCCGGTGACCCAGGTAGCCGCGGATTTCGCTTTGACGCCTGTCTTGACCACATCTTCGAAGTAACGCGCCCATTCCACTTCCGCGATAAGAATCCGAACCGTCTCCTCATTCAATCCATATGCTTTGAGAAAGCGTTCCGCCCGAGCTGCAGGCAACTCCGGTAACTGCCCGCGGATGGTTTCAACCATTGCCTCAGGAACGGAGATGGGCACCAAATCCGGCTCGGGGAAATAACGATAATCATGTGCCTCCTCTTTGGATCGCATGAGCACCGCCTCTTCCGTCGCGTCATTCCAGAATAATGTGACTGCCTCTATCCGACCACCCTCATCCAGGACTGTGGTTTGCCGCGCGACCTCGTATTCCAACGCCTTTTCCACCGCCCTGAAGCTATTCATATTCTTAACTTCGGTCTTCGTACCCAATGTGGTGGCACCCATGGGTCGTAAGGAGACATTGGCATCGCAGCGCAGGGACCCCTCTTCCATGTTGCAGTCTGAAACATTCAGGTACTTGAGAATCTGTTTTAATTTAGCCAGATATGCCCGGGCTTCTGCCGGTGAACGCATATCCGGTTCACTCACGATTTCAATGAGCGGAACACCACAGCGATTAAAATCCACGCCGGTTCCACTTCCCATGCCGTGAATCGATTTTCCAGCATCCTCCTCAATATGAATCCGGGTAATCCCAATCTCCCGGGGCTTGCCGTCTGTCTCAATGAGCAATTTTCCATTATAACAAATGGGATCTTCGTACTGGGAAATTTGATAACCCTTGGGCAGATCGGGGTAAAAATAGTTTTTCCGTGCCGTTCTGGAATACCGACGGATCGAGCATTCTAATGCCAATCCGGTTTTGATAGCGAAGTGGATCGCCTGCTCGTTCAGTACCGGTAATGTACCGGGCATGCCCAGACAGACGGGGCATGTCAGGGTATTGGGTGCTTCACCATAACGATTGGCGCAAGTGCAGAAGATTTTGCTGTTCGTACTAAGCTGCGCATGCACTTCCAAGCCGATAACCACTTCATATTTCATAAATTCATCCTCACGCTTCACCACCCCGGTTCCGGTGGTTAAAATAGTCGCGTCAATCACCTAAATTATCTGTAAAACCCGGCGAATTGCCTGCTCTGATCGCAATTTTTTCAAAACATCTTCCCCCACTTCCTGATCACACCGCACGATTGAAAGCGCTTTTTGGTTGCTCTTATCGCGACTCAGGGCAATTCCGGAGATATTCACCTGCGCGGCACCCAGCAACGTCCCCACGCGACCAACCACACCCGGGATATCATCATTCTCAATCAGCAGCAACACACCTTCCGGCTTACTGTCAATCTTATAGCCATCCAGCCGTGTGATGCGACCTATCCCCTCTTGGTCCGTATAACCCACCAATTCACATGCCACACCGTCCGCCCCTTTAAGCCGCAGCGATATGGCGTGGCTAAAATCGGCCATCCGCGAATCATTAACCGTCACCACATCAATTCCCTGCTGCTCCGCAATTGAGCGCACATTAATCAGATTCAAATCCCCATCATGGCGCTCTTTCAGTAATCCTTGTAAGCTGGATAGTAAAAGTGGCTGAGTATGGGACGCTTCACCACCATACGTCAGAACGCATTCACGAATGGCTCCCGGCATCAAATGGTGCAGGATATGGCCCATTCGTTTCGCAAGATTTAATCCGGGTTCCAACTGCTTCAGAATGGACAAATCGGCGATGGGGACATTCACCGCATTCACCAATTTTTGCTCTGTCAGATAATCTCTCACCTGTTCACACACCTGTAATGCCACGGATTCGCCTGCTTCCACTGTAGAAGCACCCAGATGCGGGGTTAATATCACATGCGGTGCACTCAATAAGGGCGAATCTTTGGGTGGTTCGCTCGTAAAAACATCTATGGCCGCACCCGCTAACTGACCCTTCTCCAGCGCAGCTGCCAGCGCCGATTCATCTACCAAACCGCCGCGAGCACAGTTAATAAGCCGTGCACCCGGTTTCATGCCGGCTAAACGCCTACCGTTAATGAGGTTTTCCGTGGCTTTGTTTTTGGGAACATGGAGTGTCACAATGTCCGATTTAGCCAATAGGTCATCCAATGTAGCAGCCACCACATTCTTCAGTCCGATTCGTTCCGGTTCAACATACGGATCATACCCCAAAACAGCCATCTCAAATACCTGGGCACGCTTAATTACTTCCTGACCAATACGCCCCAAACCCACAACACCCAGGGTTTTACCGCGTAACTCATTGCCAGTGAAGCGTTTACGGTCCCAACCGCCCCGCTTCATTGTCGCATCCGCTTCCGGGATATTGCGAACCAGTGCTAACATCATAGCCAGCGTGTGTTCAGCGGCAGATATGGTGTTGCCGTTGGGCGTATTCATCACAACCACACCCTGGAGAGTCGCTGCTGCTAAATCCACATTATCAATCCCCACACCCGCGCGGCCAATGACTTTGAGGTTGCGTGCAATTTGCAGGTATTCGGCCGTTACCTTTGAACCGGAGCGGATAATCCAGGCGTCAATTTCTGGCAGGGCTGCTAATAATTGCTCCGTGTTGTTAAATGGGATCTCCAACACTTCAAAACCAGCCTCTCGGAAAATCGTTGTTCCCTGTTTCACAATGGGATCGGTTACCAGAATTTTCATTTCGAATGAGCGCCTTTCATCTTCGCAAGGATAGCGTCCAACACACCCAAAAGCTCTTCAAGACCAGCCAGTGTATGTTCACCCATATGGCCAATCCGGAAGGTTTTCCCCTTTAGGTCACCATATCCACCGGATACAATAAAGCCCTCACGGTCAGCCAGTTGTATCATTTTACTTAAATCTATCCCCTGACGATTGGAGAAACAGGTCACCGTATCCGATTCATAGCCCCTCTCGGCAAATAACCCGAACCGGTCCACTCCCCAATCGCGGGTGCGCTGTGCCATTTCCCGATGGCGCTGAAAGCGGGTCTCCAGTGTCTCGGCCGCCATGCGTTCCAGCTGACTTTCCAGCCCATACAGGTGCGGAATCGAAGGTGTGATGGGCGTCTGACCTTTGGCACCCGATTTAGCCAGACGATTCAGATCAAAATAAAAGCCCTTCTGTGCCGTTGGTGTCTGTTCAGCCCGAGCCAGGGCTTTGTCTGAAATCGCCATGACGGAAAATCCCGGCGGCAATGCCCATGCTTTCTGAACGCTGGCGAACACCACATCCACACCCCATTCATCGAAATAAAACGGGAGTCCGGCCATTCCACTGACAGCATCCACACAAAGCAGGACATCGGGAAATGTACTTACCACCGCGGCAATTTCTGCCATGGGATTGGCAACACCGGTGGAGGTTTCATTGTGGACCACGGTCACCACATCATACCGACCCGTCTCCAGTGCAGCCTGAATCTGTTCCGGCCTGTTGGCCAGCCCCCAATCAACCTGGAAGGTATCCTGCGGTAAACCACACAAATCAGTGATCTCAGCCCACCGCTCAGAGAACGCACCACAGGTAAAATTGGCCGCCCGCTTGTGGACCAGGTTCCGCACTGCAGCCTCCATGAGGCCGGTAGCCGAACTGGTGCTGAGCAAAATGGTTTGTTCCGTAAACAGTACTTTTTGGATTCCTGCCACTACTTTCAAATGCAAATCTTTATAAGCCTGACTCCGATGGCCCATGGGATATTGCGCCATAGCTTGCAGGGTATCGTCCAGTACATGGGTAGGACCCGGGATAAACAATTTTTTACGATTCATAATGCTGCTTCTTGCTTTTCTTTAACCCTTTATGTGTGATACCGGTGTAATTTCCTTTACCTCAAACTGGATTCTTCGAATCGGCGCATCACCACACCTGTTGGGAGTTTTGGGAAAAAATAGGTGGATTTTTGTGGCAGCATCAGTCCCCGTCTACCAACTTCGAATAGCAATTGGGATTCGGGATAATTCATGAGCCAGCCCGCCTGGTCCCCACCACGCATGGCCTCCCAGAATTCATCCATATCATGATGGTAATTGATGTGTGTTCGGTTTGAGATAGTCTGGTCATCCATTCCCAGGATATTTTTGAATATCAATTCTTCCAGAATCACCACATCCATCTCAGCCAGCAACGGATCAGGCAGCGATTTCTTCAACTGCCGGTAGTATTCCTCCTTGAGTGTCAACAGCCAAATGACCCCATCAGGATCGGTCATGTAAAAGGAGCGCTTCTCCAGATGTAAATCCACATCTTCATACTCTACTTCTGAAAAATCGAAGTACTTCCAGACTCCTTCCCGTAATGCCCGGTAGGTAAAATCCGGTAAATCCCGAATCGTGCGATGCGTAGGATACACCTTCAGCCCTGCATCATTGGCACAGGAAAAATACCCCATGACATAATTGGCTTCCAGCTCATCAATCCCATGTTTTTCTCGCTGTGAATCCCGGTATTTTCGCAGCGTTTCATAGCGGTGATGCCCATCCGCAATGAATACCGGCTTGGATTCCATCAAATCGGCGACATCCCGAATCACCTCCTCATCCTGAATCACATAGCACACATTTTCCACACCATTGGCGTCATCTTCTCCATCAATTTTCAAAATCGCTTTGTCAATGGCTTCATCCAGACGCCGGTGAATGCGATTTTCCTCATCCTGATAGGTGAAAAATATTTGGCTATGATTGATTTTGGTGGCTTCCACCAACCGTTCTCTGTCCAGAATCGGACCCTTGTGGGTACGTTCGTGTGCCAAAACCGTATCAGCACCATAAGGCATGATTGGCATGAGGGCGATGAACCCTTTACGGAGATTTTTCAAGCCATCGGGACCACGAAAAGACTGATGCAGATAGTAGATGGCCGGCTGCTCCAGACGAACCAGTACTTCCTCCTGAAGCCAGCTCTCAAACAATTTCCCCGAATTGGTGTAAAACGAATCTTCGTAGTAATCCCCACGCTTGGTTTCACCCAAAATGAGCTGTGCCACATTGTAAGGGGATCGATTAACCAAAAACCTGCGTTCCGCCGGATTAATCACATCGTACGGTGGAGCAATAACATGGGTTAGATTTTCAAATTTTTCCGGATTATAAATCGTTCCGCAGAAAGGGAATATTTTCATGGTTTTAACTGATTTCCATTTGGTGGGTTGAACGGGTTGAATATGTGGTGTGCGTCAGGCTCCATGACGGGCCACATTATACACATTTGCAGGCGCATTGAAACAGGAATTTTGGCCCATTTAATGGCATTGATGCCCCATCGATTCGCTTTCAAAACACTACCCGTCCGGATATATTCCGCCGCTATGAAAATAATTGATTTAGATAAACATGGACTGGCCGCCCGGCTGGGTATGGAGCCCGGTGATGAACTGCTCACCCTGAATGGTCATCGACTGAATGATATCATTGATTATGAGTTCTACGTGGCGGACGAGGCATTGGAAATCGCGTTCAAAAAGCGTGACGGCCAAACCCTGGTTCGCTCACTCACCAAAGATCCGGATCACGATTTGGGTGTTCAGTTCAAACCCATGCGTATCCGCGCCTGTGCCAATGACTGTATTTTCTGTTTTGCAGACCAAAATCCACCAGGGGTACGGGAATCCCTCAATTTCCGCGATGGTGATTACCGGTTCAGCTTCCTGCACGGTCATTTCGTCACCATGACCAATATGGGACAAAAGCAGCTGGACCGTGTGGTGGAACAGCGGCTCTCGCCACTTTATGTATCAGTGCATGTTACGGACCCCACCGTCCGCCAGAAACTCATGCTTTTTGGTAAAGATGACCGCATTCTTGAGAAGCTGAAATTCCTCACAGACAATGGTATTGAACTTCATACCCAGATTGTGCTCTGTCCCGGTTATAATGATGGCGATACCCTGTTCCGCACCATTGATGATTTGTATCAATTTCAGCCGATGCTGAAAACGGTCTCCATTGTTCCAGTCGGACTCACCAAATGGCGCCAGAATCTACCTCAAATACCAACTGTAAGTCGGGAATACGCCCGACAGATGATTCCTCAGTCAGAAAAGTGGGACGCCCAATACCGGCGCCCGGACGGTCAGCGCTTTGTCTATCTCAGCGATGAATGGTTTATCTTAGCCGATGAACCCATGCCGGAAAGTGATTATTACGACGATTACCTGATGGTTGAGAATGGTGTGGGTCAATGTCGTGCCTTCGCGGACGATTTCCAGGAGCAGGTTCTGGATTTCCCGGAAACATTATCCAAACCGGTAAAGATGACGCTCGCTACAGGGACTCTTCCGCACAAATTTCTGATTCAAACCATGCGTGCTGATTTGAACCGGGTGGGCAATCTTACCTGGGATCTGGTGCCCATCACAAATAACTGGCTGGGTGCCGGCATGGTCACGGTAACCGGTCTGCTTTCCGGCCGCGATGTCTCCGTTCAACTCAAGAATCATGGTGTCGGTGATGTGGTTTATCTTTCTCACCGTATGTTTAATGAAGACGGACTTACGCTGGATGACCTGACCCGGGCTGACATTGAAAAATATTTAGGTGTACCGGTAAAAATTCACCAGGAAGATATGGCGGAGGTGTTAGCCGAATGGGTGTAAAATTACCGGTAGTAGCTATTGTGGGGCGTCCCAATGTGGGTAAATCAACGCTCTTCAACCGGATACTGGGGCGGCGACATGCCATCGTCCATCAATCGGAAGGTGTCACCCGGGACCGTGTGATTGCACCGGCTGACTGGGCAGGGCGTGATTTTTACCTTGTGGATACCGGCGGCTATATCCCCGGTAGTGAGGATGCCATTGATTCAGCCGTACGCGGTCAGTCGGTCACAGCCATGGAATCCGCTGATGTCATCTTATTCGTTGTTGATGTTCAGGTCGGCCCTACCAAAGAGGATATGGAAGTCATCCGTATTTTACGCCGGGCACAAAAACCGGTAATACTGGTGGTAAACAAGGTTGACAATCAAAACAGGACGGTTGATCTGGCCGAATTTTATTCCCTGGGACTAGCACGGGTTTCAGGTGTCAGCGCATTGAATGGCCGCTCCGTGGGTGATTTACTGGACGAGGTAATCGATTTATTGCCAGCCGAGGGTATCGGGGCGGATGAAGCGGAGGATGGAAGCATTCCTTTGGCGATTGTGGGCATGCCCAATGCGGGGAAATCCAGCCTTACCAATGCATTGCTGGGTGAAGAGCGGCAAATCGTTACACCGATTCCCGGTACGACGCGTGACGCGGTGAACGCGCAGTTTAAGTACTATGGCCAGACCATTACCCTCATGGACACTGCCGGCTTGCGACATCGCGCTAAACTGGATGACTCTGTGGAGTATTATTCTGCATTGCGAACCCAGCACGCCATAGACCAGGCGGAAATCGTGGTGATGCTCATTGACGCTGAAAAAGGGATGGGCAACCAGGATCAGCGCATCATGAGTCAGGTGATTGAAGCGAAAAAAGGACTCATCGTGGTGGTGAACAAGTGGGATCTGATTGAAAAAGAGACCAATACCATGCGGGATTATCAGGCTGAAATGATTTATCAGTACGATACCCTGAAACATTATCCCATCCTTTTCATATCAGCTCTGCATAAACGGCGGATTCAAAAAGTGCTGGAGACAATTCTGGCCGTTCACGTCGATTACTACAAGAAAGTGAGCACCCGTCAGTTGAACCTGTTTTTAGACACGATACTCACCAAGCGCCAACCACCGGCGGTGAAGGGCAAAGAGATTAAGTTCAAATTCGTCAATCAGGTCTCAGCCGCACCGCCCCGCTTTGTATTTTTCTCCACCCATCCAAAACTGATTCCCACAGAATACAGTCGCTTTCTGGAAAATCAATTCCGTGAGGTTTTTGGATTTCAGGGTGTGCCGATTCAATTGCATTTTCACGCCAAATAACCCAAATTTTCACATGCCCTTCTCAGTTCGCGATGCATTTTTCAAAATAGTCTCTTCTACACTGTTACTGATATTCGTACAGCCATTGGTCGTTACAGGACAAGGGATTCATTCTGTCAAATGTGGTTTCGGTGACGGTAATCTGGCACTGCGACCAGCAGCATTGGTGAATGGTCGCCCGGTACTGGAAAACAGCTACATCAGTCCGACGGGAAATTTTAAAATTCACTACGACACCGGCGGCTATCATGCCGTGAATACCACGGACACCCTTCCCGATGGCACACCCCGCTTCGTTTTTGAAGCCGCAATGGCTGCTGATTCGGCCTTCACGATGCTCGTGCATCACCTGGGATTTAATTTGCCTGTTCATGATCCAACCGACGGTCCGGAATACGACATATACATTAAGAACTGGGGCGGTCAGTACTATGGGATGACCTATTTTTCCTCCACCACCAGCCCGGCGTATCTGGTCATTGATAATGACTACGCGGAAACCAATTATTATACCCATGGTCTGGACGCATTACGGGTCACCGTTGCCCATGAATTTTTCCACATGGTGCAGGTGCATTATTCCATCCCTTCCCCCGCAGATTACCAATACTGGTATGAAATGTCCTCCGTGTGGTTTGAGGAATATTGCTACCCGGAAGTGAATGACTACCTGGGCTACGTGCAGAGTGTATTTTCACAGAATCCTTCGCCCCGGCTGGACGACACCTATCACCAGTACGGCCAAGGTTTATTTCCCTATGTTCTGGATCGCGTATATGGATTCAGTAGCGGGAAACACATTATGACTGACCTGTGGGAGCAATTGGGATCCCGCGATCCTGTACAAAACCTTAAATCGATTCTTGCGTCTTCAAGATGGAATTATTCTTCTCTGGAACAAGCCCTGAGCTTATACGGCGTTTATAATACATTCACCGGTGAGCGCGGTCAGGAGAATGGTCTCTACCCCGATGCAGCACTTCTGCCGACCGTTCCCTACGCGGATGTGAACCTGTCCCTTTCCGGTGGCCGAACCGACAGCTACAGCGTGCCGCCCCTGAGCATTTTTTACAACCGCTATCTGGTATCCGGCGTAGGCACCATTTTTCTCACCAATCAAACAGATGATGGAGTCCCCACGGCCACGCAATTGGCCATTGGGGCTGTAAACGGCAATCTCGTATCCCTTAATGCGCTGACACCCAATCTGGTTAAAGCCACGCGGGTGAACAGTGGCACCGTCCTCTATCTTCCCACCGCCAATGCCAGTGCCAGTTCGGCGAATCCAATGATTATTCTCATACAAACCAATGCACTGGACCTGGCCACCTCGTTTCAGGCCATTTTTCCTAATCCGGTGACCAGCGATCGGGACAACATCTTATGCGATTTGACTTTGGGAAAAGCCGGAACTGTGACCGGAAAGATTTATAATATCCTGGGACAGGAAGTTATCTCCCGGGAATTTCAATTAGTGGAGGACGTTCATCTACTGCATCTCCCCTTTCCCCATAACCTTCCGGCGGGTATCTACTTTGCACAGTTCCGGACCCCTGACGGCGTATTCACGAAAAAGTTCACCTATATCCGCTGACGAGTTTTTTAGAAAATCCATGACCTGGCATCAACCCACTACAACAATACAGCACGAACTCAAAGTCAAGGGCTCCCGATTTATTGCCGATATTTTTCCCATCAAGTCCGAAGCTGAAGCGCTCGAACAGCTGGAATTGGTACGAAAACGGGAGCACGGTGCCACCCACCACTGCTATGCGTTTGTTATAGGAACTGATGATGAGATGGTGCACAGAGTGAATGATGATGGCGAACCAGCGGGTACTGCTGGAAAGCCGATTTATACTGTTTTAGCTGGTGAGGGTATCACCAATGTGCTGGCGGTGGTAACGCGCTATTTTGGTGGCATTAAACTGGGTAAAGGTGGCCTGATAAGAGCTTATGGCGGTGTTGTACAGGAAGCATTACCGCTGCTTCGAACCGAAAAGTTTATTCCCATGATATTAATGTCCTGCGATGCCAGTTTCGAGCAATCCAACCTGGTTTACCGGATCATCGAGACCTATTCTGCCCAGTTGGTGGATCAGCAGTACTCGGACCACGTTTCAATTTCTTTCAAGA
>JAIPJR010000039.1 GCA_021734045.1 Fidelibacterota bacterium | reverse complement strand
ACGAGAAATTCCGCGATTCTCTGGCTGGCAGGAAACGCATCCACACACTGAACACACTCTCCTTCCGGGAATTCCTCCATTTTGAGGAGAGGGATGATCTGGTACCCGCTGTTCATAGTGGAAAAATTCCAACTTTATACCGGAAGGCGTTGGATCAGAAACTGAATGAGTACATCCTGTATGGCGGATATCCGGAAGTCGTGCTCGAGCCTGTTCTGGATGAAAAACGATTGCTGTTGAAAGAAATCGCTGATTCATATGGAAAAAAGGACGCACATGAAGCAAATCTGAGGCACCCGGATGTTTATATGAATTTGTTAAGGATAATTGCATGTCAGCCCGGGCTTTTTAACGCTACCCGTGTCGTCGGCAACCTGGGTGTAGACCGGAAGACCATTGAAGCATACCTGTATGTCATGCAGAAGTCATTTCATGTATCGGCAGTCCGCCCGTTTCATAAGAATCTGGCAAAAGAGCTGCGGAAAATGCCTAAGCTATACATGAACGATCTGGGGTTGCGCAATCACTTCATGAATGATTTCACGCCCATTGGTACACGGAAGGATCGTGGTGATTTGCTGGAGCTGGCATTTTTTCGAATGCTCCTGGACAAATTCTCCTTGGAGGACATTCGATTCTGGCGGACGCAGAAAGGTCATGAGGTGGATTTTGTCGTGGCAGAACGCCATGCTTATGAAATCAAATATTCTGAAAATCTGTACAAACCAGTCAGATATAATGCCTTCAGGGAACAGTACCCTGATATTCCATTGATACCCGTGTTCAAGGATACAATTATTGAACAGGCGCTGTAACTGCCGGCAGGGTATTTGGATATTTCCGAATTCCTGAGTAAACAGCACCATCCTTCCATGTTTGCCACAAACCCAAAACAATCCAGATTCGATCATGCAGCGAGGTTCAGCCAGTCCCTGCCCGCCAGGCCGGAGCCACCGGCGAAGGCTGGGCGGTGTACAAGTGCAAAGCCCTCCGGTAACTGAGGGCTTTTCATTTAGAGCCACCAAGGGAACACCCACCTACCAACCCTCCATATATCGTCATAAATGTCCATGTTTTTCCCAGAGGATGGGATACCTACGGGATACCGATTTATTGTATTGAGTCTCTTGTACCTGTCACCCACTATTAAAGGCAAATCCGACCCGCCTGCATAAGTGGCCAGGTACAACACAAACGGTGATGCCCAAGATGAAATCAGTCTTGATGATTTCCGAAGGCAGGCACGTTGTCATTGATCCGACAAAAGCCCTCTGACTTTGCTATGCAACTTGGTAAAAAAACATTTGTCTTCTCCGAATGATGTCGCTATTATACTACATATGTAGGAGAAGAGTTCATTGAGTCATAAAAAATCTAATCCAGACCCCCTCAGTAAATTTGAATGGACCATCATGAATCAAATCTGGGATGGTTCGCGCATGTCTGCACGTGAGGTCATGGAAGCATTACCTCCTGAAAAACAGCGCGCCTATACGACCATCCAAACCTACCTGGAACGATTGGTGGGTAAGGGTTATCTGGAAAAAGAAAAAATCGGGATGGTCAATTTTTATGGTGCAGTCGTTTCGCGTGAATCTGTGGTTGCAGGCGCGACCAATAATTTTGTAAATCAAGTATTCGCTGGTTCAGCAAGCCGTTTAGCCGCATATCTGATACCAAATATCGATTTGAATTCAAAAGAAATTGAAATGATTCGCCAGTTACTGGATGAAGCGGAGCGTGGTGATGCATAACCTGCTTTCAGAAATCGTAACCCTCCTGTGGCGATCATCTTGGCAATTACTACTTTTGTCAATCCTGATCTGGCCGCTCGCGCAGCTCAGTCGCCATGCGTATCCAAAATTTGCCTATGGTTTATGGGGCATCTTACTGTTCAAAAGCCTAATCCCGCTAAAGTTTTCTTTATCAGGATCCGCTACGACCATCCTGCAAACACCTTCTGCATTTATTACGACTTTACCACCCATACTCGGGAGCAATGCTCCGGCCAGTCTATTTAATCCGATTCTGACGACAGCTGTGTTCTGGGCGATGGGCGTGATCATTCTGACAATCCGATTCAGCATCAATGAAATCCGTTTCCGTAAAAAATTGCAGAATGCCAGGGTTTGGCCAGATCAAGAAAAACTCAGAGCGCTCATTAAAGCCGGTCCGCTTAGACGGAAACCAATACTATTTACTTCGGAAGTGGCTACCACGCCGTTCACCTTAGGCATCCTGCACCCCAGAATTTTCCTACCCAGTGATGCGGTTGAATGGTCTGAAATACACTTACGAAGCATTTTAGCTCACGAAATTGCCCACATCAATCGCCTTGATCTGGTAGTCATCTACCTGCAGATGCTAGCCAAGATTCTCTACTTCTTTCATCCGGTGGTGTGGCTGATGAATGATCAACTGAACTTCCAGAGAGAACGGATTTGTGATGACGAGGCAATTCGCGGTATAAAAGCCGATCCAGGTCAATATGGACGCATCCTGTTAAATCAACTGGAACGATCCATCAAAACAGAACACCAACCTGTTCTGGCAGGTGGCTTTTTTTTAAGTCACCATCGTTTGGTGCAACGCTTTGAGTATATCGTAAACCGGACTTCCCAAAAAAAGGAGAGATTAAAAATGCATCACCGATTGTTGTTCGCAATGGTATTAATCATCGGCATCCTGATCAGCTGTCAGTATTCAAAATCAGGTGTGGGAACATCGGAACCTGACGCTGCCAAATCTGAATTTGTTGAATATGATACACCGCCTGAACCTGTGGGAGGGAGTGCAGAGATACAAAAAAATATGATTTATCCGGAATTAGCCCGGGAAGCCGGGATCGAGGGGATGGTAATCGTCCAAACGAAAATTGATATTGACGGGAATGCCTCACAATCCAAAATCATCAGAGGGATTGAAGATGGTGGAATAAACGAAGCCGCGATTAATGCGATTGAAAAAACCAAATGGAATCCGGCTCTGAACAATAATCAGCCGGTGGCAGTATGGGTTACTATTCCCGTCCATTTTAAATTAGCGACTGATAAACCAGCAGCACCGTAAAAAATATTCTGACGCATTAAAGGGGGTAAAAAGCTAACCTGCAGGTAGAATATTCCTCTCCTCTGTATTGCTCCTGCACCAGACATTTGGTTTTTTTGTCCGGAGAATATCTAATTACCATCCACACAAATATTTATCCGAACAAGGGTGCGAAAGCTGATGGAACACTGGATTCTACCCCGTCACAAAAACCCCTTCCAGTAAACAGCACCATCCTTCCATGTTTGCCACAAACCCAAAACAATCCAGATTCGATCATGCAGCGAGCATCAGTCCCTGCCTGCCCGCCTAAAGTCCGGCGCTTTTTACCTGCACGCTCAACCTAAAATACTTATATTTTCACATACCCAATATTATCCAAAAGTGGAGACACTTCCGGCGTGATTGGTCACCAAAATCGTTTATCCCTTTATCTGACACTGCTGCTACTATTAAGCCTGGTCTTCCCCCATGAGCTCCTGTCCACAGAAAACCCTACCATCCGTGTGGGCATTTACCAGAATAATCCCAAGATATTTATAGACGAGTCGGGAAATCCCAGTGGCATTTTTGTAGACATCCTGCGCCAGATCGCTCTGGAAAATGACTGGTCTATCCACTACGTCCCGGGCGAATGGTATGAATGTCTTGAGCGGCTTGAGTCGGGCGAAATTGACCTCATGCCCGATGTGGCCTGGTCAAAGGAGCGGGCAGAGATTTATGACTTTAACGAGGAGACGGTGCTGAATAACTGGGGACAAATCTATGTTCCCCACGATTCGGAGATCGAGACCATTCCCCAATTACAAGGTAAAACCATCGCTGTGATGCGGGGCGATTATTCCTATGCCGAATTCCGGCAGAATCTCGCCGATTTTGGTGTATCCTGTAAATTCCTGGAGGTGAACAGCTTTGAGGAGGTCTTCCAGACACTGGATGCGCATGAGGCTGACGCAGGCATTATCAGCCGATTTTTCGGTATTGTGGATCAGCGTGATCATCAGGTTAACGCGACCTCTATCATGTGCTGTCCCGCCCGGCTGCTATTCGCCGTCACCAAGGGTGACCCCAAACTGTTACTCTCCCCCATTGACGCCTCGCTGGCAACCATGAAGCAGTATGATAATTCCATTTATTATGTCGCAATCAGCCGTTGGCTGGATCGTCCGGTAGAATGGCACTGGCCGCTTTGGGCACGCTATTTCCTGGTATTTCTGGCCGGTGTTTTGGCAGCCTTAATCGTGGCAGCTATTACACTGAAACTACAGGTTCGCAAAATCACGAATGAGCTTCTGAGTGCTCAGGAGAAAGTCATTCAGAATCAGCGCCTATCTGCACTGGGTGAAATGGCCAGTGGCATTGTACACGATTTCCGGAATTATCTCACACCCATCCTGGGGAATGTGGACATGCTGCTAATGCACGCGGAAAAATGGCCGGACAAATCCTTTATGCAGCCCATCCTGGAACAGATTCGAAAGGCCGTGGATGACTCGGAAGAAATTGTGGAGCGACTGCAAGAGTTTTACCGACCACGGGAAAATTCGGAAACACTGGAACCGGTGGATTTGAATCTGGTGGTTTCTGAATCCATGGACCTGGCGCAACATCGCTCCCGGAATCTGGGGAAATTTAAAATGGTCCAGGAATTTTCCAGCCGGACAAAAATCATGGGAAATCCGGGTGAATTACGGGAGGCGGTCATTAATTTGATCTTTAATGCCATAGACGCCATGCAGGATGGTGGTACACTTACCTGCATTACCCGTGACGCGGATGATAAAGTTAGTTTAATAATCCGGGATACCGGTTCCGGTATGTCGGAGGAGGTGAAAGGACGGGCCCTGGAACCCTTCTTCACCACCAAAGCGGAGGGAACCGGCATGGGGCTGGCCATGGTGTATGGCACGGTTGTGCGACATAACGGCACCATTCAGATCGATTCGAAACCGGGTCAGGGTACCACCATCCGGTTGACTTTTCCAACCCGGAAACCCCACGCTTCTGACTGAGACGCTGCATTCCGTTTCCAACGAATGCGCCAATTCACTTGGCATCCTACCCCGGAAAATGGTATACTTTCAGCCATGGAAAAATCAGACTGTATACCGCTTCTCTCTCTCCACAGGGAGACCATGATGCTGCAGTCACCAATCACACAATTTTAACCCCAACTGAAAACAATTGGATACAAGCGAATGATTTACAGAAACACTTATACTTTAATCCGGTCCAAGATCGACGAGATTCAGGAAGCCATTAAGCAGAACAGTAAAGACATTAAACGGGCTGCGGATTTTGGCGACCTGAAGGAAAATGCCGAATACCACGCGGCGAAGGAAAATCAGGTGCTACTGCATGACAAACTACGGCGCTATGAGCAATTCCTGCATAACGAAGTGGTGGAGCCTCACGAAATCGACCTGCAGCATGTAGGCTTCGGCACAAAGGTCACCTACCGAGACGGCGAGCGGGATGTGACTATTGCCGTAGCGGGTTCCGCTGAATATGAGCTGGATTTGTATGATAATATCTGCACCACCCAGTCACCCCTGGCCCAACAAATTCTGGGTAAAAAAATCGGGGAAGAAGTAACTGTCACCCTGCCGGGCGGTGAAAAGACCCTTACGATTAAGGAAATCCAGCGGCTGGAATAAGCGATACGCCGTCGGCCACGTCTGGCATTTAGATTACTTCTTGACGCAACTGAACCGCCATAGATCCATCACGGACCAGCATGATTATCCGGGTGCAGATTATTGTGAGGAACTATTGCCACGAAAAACTAACTTTGGCCATCATATGGGGGACAATCCTGCCAATACAGCCTGCACTGAATCCCGTTGCATCACGGATTTTCCGATTAACCATCAGGCTGCCGGACTTATCAAAAGGGGTCGTATGAATACCGGGCAACACACCAAAAATATTGGGAAGTTCTTCGCACACACAATCATTCTATTGACGCTGAGTTTTTCCGCGCTCCGGGGACAGGTCACACCGGAAATCCCTGGTTTTACCACCAGTCCACACTTCAATGAACAAGTGGCGACTTTCCAATTAAAGGATAACATCACCATTCACATCAACGCGCCGGCTGTGGATTCCTTCATGGTGGATAAATCCATGGGGCTGGCGCTCTACGCATTACCCAATGGAAACACTATTGAACATACCGTGGGGAAAGTGCTGGAAACCGGTGACGACTGGCATTACGACATTCAACACATCGGTGCCCAGACCCGTTTTCTACGACAACTCAACCCGGACTATAACCTGGTTACTGTTTACCTGGAGTCGTCCCAACTGAGCTGGCCGGCCTGGACCACCAATTACCCCAATTACGATGACATTATCCAGGAAACCGTGGCGTACCTGCTGGCTGTCTTTCAGGAGTATTCGCCGTTTGTCGTACTCACGGGACACAGCGGGGGCGGCCGGTTCATCTTCGACTACCTGGATGGTGTGAGTGAAATTCCCGATGGGGTAAAACGCATCTGCTTCCTGGACAGCAATTACGGGTACGATAATACCTATGGCGCCCAATTCGTCACCTGGCTCAATGGAGCGTCTGACCGGTTTCTCTCCGTAATTGCCTATAACGACAGCGTTGCACTCTATAATGGCGAGCCCATCGTCTCACCCACCGGCGGTACCTGGTACCGCTCCCGCATGATGCAGCAGTATCTGGCTCAGTTCTATACTTTCACAACTGAGGAAAATGACGACTTTATCCGGCATTATGCTCTGGATAATCGCATTGAAATCGTGCTGAAGAAAAACCCCAATCAGGAGATTCTCCACACGGTTCAAGTGGAACGGAACGGGTTCATTCACACCATGGTCACCGGGACAGAATATGAAAACTCGGGCTATACCTACTACGGTGAGCGCGCATATTCTGACCTGGTCCAAACCGGTGTTCTGGAGCGCCCGTCAGTACAGATTCCCCTGCGACGCGCTGACGCCCTGAACGGCAGTCAATTCATGAGCGCCGTCACTGCCATGAGTTTCAGCCAACGGGAAAATGCCATTCTGAATGAACTATATACCGGGAATGTCCCCTATTTCCTGCGGGAGTTGAAAACCCTGACCGGAACCTTTCAGGATGCCGCCGGGATCACCCACGACATAACCTATCGCGTCATGCCTGATTATCTCTCAATCGGCGCTGATTCCAACTATTGCCGAATTCCCATGGGTCCCATCACTGCCCAGCATATCGCCGATTTTTACGGCATGTTCATGCCTACACGAAAACTGGTGAATCATATCTGGACCCATGCCGATGTGCATCTGGCTCCTGTCACTTACGCACCGGTTGGCAATGAGAATGAACTGGTGCCAAAATTCGTTGAGCATAATACAGCTATCGAAGCACAATTGGTATCAGCCGGGGCCAGCCTTGGTGACCTGATTGGTGGTACTAAAAAAGATGTGGTTCTAAGCAATCTCATCATTGATCCCAGTCGTCCCGATCATGTGACCATTTACGGCTGGCACCAGCTCAATGGTGTTCCCATCCAACCCCTCACCAATATTCATGTGAATACCTATGTGGATTACAGTCATGGTATTCGATTTCTGGACAGGCAGGTTTCTGTTGATAATATCATGGCAGATGCCACCGTGCTATTGCGAAATCCAATTCAGTACGCACTGCTTAGCGACGAGTCGGGACACATGGTACAGCCCACCTACATTCCTGACGGCAGTTTACCATCCCGGCCGGTTTCGTTCGCCATTCTATCGGAAAATCCAGGCGAAGCGCGCGTCATTATCGAGCCGGACGAGAATATTCAGCAGTACCAGCTCTACACCAGTGGCGATGGGCTGACATTCGATGATCCCATCCTGATAAGCACCAATTCGTACACGCTGGATAGTCTTCCGCCCGATACGCTGCTCTTTATCAAGTTGGTGGCAGAGAATGCTTCCGGCGTTTCCAACGAGTCGGAGGTTCTGGCAGCTCTCCCGTCCGGTCCGGACGAGAACAAAGTACTTCTGGTGAACGGCTTTGACCGCACGTCGGCCGGGAATACCTTCAACTTCGTTCGGCAGCACGGTACGGCGCTGCATGAAAATAATTTGAGTTTTGAATCTGTCACCAATGACGCCGTACTGAACGGGCTGGTAAATCTGAACGATTATTTAATCGTGGACTACATCCTGGGTGAGGAATCCACCGTGGATGAAACTTTTTCCACCACGGAACAAGCGCTGGTCTCGGCCTATCTCCGCCAGGGCGGACGGCTCTTCGTTTCTGGTGCGGAAATCGCCTGGGATTTGGACTACCGGGGTTCTACCGGGGATAAAAATTTCATCCATAATTACTTGAAAGCAGCCTATTCTGCAGACGCACCCGGAGGTGTTTCCGGTACTTATTACGCCGCTCAGGGCATACCCGGTACCATTTTCAATGACATTGGGACGATCCTGTATGACAATGGCACCCACGGGACATTCAATGTGCGCTATCCGGATGCATTGACGGCCATCAATGGCAGTGTAAATATTGTGAGCTATCAAAATGTGGCCACCCACAATATAGGCGGTGTGAGTTTCAATGGACTCTTTCCCGGAGGCACAGAACCCGGTAAAGTGGTTTATCTGGGCTTCCCGTTCGAAACCATCTACCCGGCTGCGTCCAGGAATACCGTCATGTCTGCGGTGATTAATTTTCTGCTGGCGACGACCTCAACAACCGAAAGCGATGCGGTTAAACTACCATCACAATTTGTACTGGAACAAAACTACCCCAATCCCTTCAATCCGGTCACTACTATTCGGTTTGGCCTGCCGAGCACCGACGGGGTGAGTCTGGTGATCTATGATGTACGGGGCCGAAAAGTGAGGACACTCTTAGCCGGTCAAAACCAAACCCCGCCGGGCTGGTATGACATCATCTGGGACAGCCGGGATGATAATGGACTGACGGTCAGTGCCGGGATTTATTTTGCCCGCTTGCAAGGTGACGGTGTAGAAAAATCGGTGAAGATGACGGTACTGAAGTGAGGGGTGAAACTAACCGGGACAGGTTTTCAGCCGACTTAAGCCGTAGAATTTTCCCAAACGATACGATTTGACATTTTTGTACTGATAATAATCACTTACACGAATCGGGGGCTACAGTCATGACCATAAAACCACGGGAAACCCGGCCATTGGGACGGACAGAGATTCGCATAACACCTATCGGACTGGGGTGCTGGCAATTTTCCAACGGTAAGGGCATTACCGGAAAATTCTGGGATAACCTGGATTCCCCCACGATGACCGATATTGTAGAAACGTCGTTGGTGGGCGGGGTGAACTGGTTCGATACCGCCGAAGCCTATGGCTGGGGCAATTCAGAGCAGGCCCTATCCAATGCTCTATTGGAGCTGGGCGCTGAACCCGGCAAGATTAAAATCGCCACCAAATGGTGGCCACTGTTCCGTACCAGCGGGAATATCCCCAAAACCATCGACAACCGCTTGAAGTTCCTGCAGGGCTACCCTATCGATTTGTATCAGGTGCACCAGCCCTATAGTTTTTCGGGTGTGAGTGCCCAGATGCATCGCATGGCTGATTTAGTGGCGGCGGGCCACATTCGCAGCATCGGGGTGAGCAATTTCTCCGCCCGGGCAATGGAAAAAGCTGCGGAAACCCTCGCCTCGCGCGGGTTGACACTGGCATCCAATCAGGTGAAATACAGTCTGCTGGACCGGCGGATTGAGACGAATGGGATTTTGGAGATGGCCAAATCGCTGGGTACGACTATCATTGCCTACTCACCCTTGGCTCAGGGCGTACTCACGGGAAAATTCCATCACAATCCTGACTTAATCAAGACCCGCCAGGGACCACGAAAATTCCTCTCAGCTTTTAAAAAATCCGGACTTGCGGAGAGCGGTCCGGTGGTAGCACATCTGGAGAAACTGGCGGAAAAATATGGCGTGACCCCGGGCCAGGTTGCCCTGAATTGGGTCATCCATTTTCATGGTGAAACCATTGTCGCCATCCCCGGTGCATCCAAACCCCGCCAGGCAGCGGAAAATGCCGGTGTTATGGATTTTACCCTGACACGGGAAGATCTGGATCTGCTGAACCTTGTTTCTGAAAAATACAAGGTTCATTAGAATCCGCGCACCTTATATTTTACGGTGAGGGTATTTCTTCCGGGTCGTGCTACCCGCCAAACGAACGACACACAGCGCTTTTGACAATCGGTGTAACGTTCCCACCGGGGAAACAACCGGCACCTATTGAAATGAAAAAGACGTCATTACCATCCATATCCAAGTCCATTCCTTTTGGGCGAATTCTCGTAATTGTTAGCGTTCTAACGTTGGTGCTCACCACGACGGGTGGAAGCCAGCCCGTGGGGGATTCGCTGTTCGATAATTCGGTACCCAATATCCTACGGGTGGGCTTTCCTGTGGATCGGGCACCCCTGGCCTATCTTGACAGCGAAAATCAAATCACCGGCCTCTCCCATGATGTGCTCACTGCTGCAGCTGACTATCTCAAAATTACCACAATCGATACCCCACTGGTCAATGTGCCGGCGGGAATAGAAGCCCTGAAGCGAGGTGAGATTGATGTGGTGGCCATGGTGGGATTTGCTGCTGAGCGGATCGGAGAAATGGAATTTACAACACCCTACCTCCAGGTGGACGAAGTCATCTTTAGTCGCCGGGAGGATGGGGATTATAACTCCCTTGAGAGCTTACGGGGGCAACGGATAGCCACCATTCAATCGACCATTTCCGACAACTTTATCGCTTCCATTCCACGGATTGATCAGGTCTCGGTCCATTCGGCTGAAGAGGCATTCTCCCAACTGGCCAATCATCAGGTGGATGCTGTCATATACATCCGGGAAGTGGGCTATTACCTGCTAAACGTGCTGAATCTGATGAATCAGATTACCTTTTCGGAAATTCCACTGCGCACCATTCGGGTGCATATGGCAGTTCAGGTCGGCGATAAAGCGCTCTCCTTGCAATTGAATCACGCCATTACCCAACTGGGTACCAACGGCACCTTGTCACGCATTTATGAAAAATGGTTCGGCGAGAATCCCTTCGCCCTCTACTCCCGGCGCGAAATGCGCATCTTTATCACGTCAGCTGTGATTGCTGCGATTCTGCTGACGCTGGTCATTGTGGGATTCTTCAGCTGGCGGAAATTACGCCATGAGCGCGACCGATTGATCCGGGTATTGAAAGAGCGGGATGCCGCCACCGAAGCGCTGGATCTCACGGAGCGACGCCTGAGTCTTATAGCCGCCCAAACCCAGGATGCTCTTTTTGCCTACGACATGGATCAAAATCTGGTGTTCGCTAACTCAGCTTTGGAAAAACTTTCCGGCCTCTCTTTCCGGGAATTACAGAAAATACAGGCGGTTGAATGGTTTCACCCTGATGATAAGAAAAGGTTGCTGGAAATTTGGGACCGGGCGTTTCACGGGGAGGCATTCGAAAATGTGGAATTCCGAATGCGAAATGTCCATAACCAGTGGTTTTGGTTTCGCGGGAGCTGGGGGCCAATCTTGGACGAGAATGGCCGGCAAATCGGTGTTCAGGGCATCGAACACGACATTACCCCGCTGAAGAAATCCATGCTGGCGCTCCAGGAGAGTGAAACACGATTCCGGGTGGCACTGCGCCATGTTCCAATTTTGGTGTTCTCCCAGGACGCTGATCTGAATTACACCTGGATGTATGATCCCGAAGGTAACGGGGACAATCTGGAGGAGACCCCTGAAGATCATTTTTTCTCCCGATTGCCGGAAATAGAGCAACAAAGGGTGGCTGCTCTTAAAAAGCAGGTCCTGTCAACGGGAAAACCGCAGCAATCTGAATTAATCCTCACCACCAAAGCTGAGGAGGGAAAGGCTTTTATTAATCTGGTACTGGAGCCCACCCTTGACGAGAATGGTGCCGTAACGGGTTTGATCGGGGCTGCATTGGACTTATCGCAGCAGAAGCGGATTCAGGAACGCCTTAACCAGCGCCTGAAAGCGGAGCAGTTGTTATCAGCCATTTCCGCTACGTTTGTGGGGCATTACGATACAGATGCAGCCGTTGAGGTCGCACTGGAGAATTTAGGTGACCTGATCCAAGTGGATTCGGTGGCAGTATTTCAACGCTCGAAAGACAATCTGTCCTTCTCCCAAACGCATGTGTGGCAGTCGGAAACTGACCAGCCTCCCGCTGGCGAGAGCTTGAAATCCGTTGACACCAAAAGCAATCCCGGGCTCGCGGATCAACTGTCCCGGGGCGAGATTCTCGTTTACAGCAACACTACCGGACTTAAAGATGATCCGCTGGGCGTGTATGACCAACTCACACCTGAGGGAACAAAATCCTTTGGTATCGCACCGTTGTTGTTGAATCAGAAGGTGGGTGGTTTTCTGCTTTTAGCTTCCCTGCGGCAGGAACATGCCTTCCCTGAGTATCAGAAAAATTACCTCCAAATAGCTGCCGAAATTATCGGGAATGCGCTGGAACGACAGCGCACAGAAGAGAAGGTCACCATGATGGCTCACGCCTTGCGCCATCTCAGTGAATGCGTTTCGGTAACTGATTTAAATGACCGTATCATCTTCGTGAATGACACCTTCTGCAAATTATACGGCTATCATCAGGATGATGTCATCGGCAAACACGCCACGATTCTGCATAGCGACCGGAATCCACCCAGCATGAATAATGAGATTTTTGAAAAGACCCGCGAGGGTGGCTGGCATGGTGAACTCTACAACCGGCGAAAAGATGGCACAGATGTACCGATTTACCTCTCCACCGCCGTGATTCGGGATGAATCGGGTACACCGGTGGGGCTCCTGGGTGTTGCGGTGGATATTACGGAACGGATGCAAGCGGAAGAGGCGCGGTTGCGACTGGAGGCAGCTATCAATCAGAGTAGTGAAGCGGTGGCCATTACCGATCCCGAAGGAATTGTTCTATATGTGAATCCGGCTTTTGAACGTATCACCGGATACAAGCGGGAAGAAAGCATGGGGCATGTGCTTCGGAACCTGCAGCCGGATCATGCGGATGCTGTTGCACTTGCAGCCATACGGCAAGCGCTGGATCAACATAAAAGCTGGACCGGCCGGGCTACCATGCACCGGCACGATGGCTCCACCTACGATGAGGAAGCCACCATTTCTCCAGTGGTGGACGGTAAAGATAAAATTGTAAACCTGGTAGCCATTAAGCGTGATATCACCCGTCAATTGCAGATGGAAGCACAGCTCCAGCAATCGCAAAAAATGGAATCGGTGGGACTGCTGGCCGGCGGCATCGCCCATGATTTCAACAACCTGCTCACACCGATTTTGGGTTATTCGGAAATGGCCATGCTGGGACTGGCAGAAGATGAGCCGCTCCATAATACGTTTGACCAGATCCACAGCGCCGCCCAGCGTGCCAAAGAATTAACCACCCAGCTGCTGGCATTCGGACGCAAACAGGTTATCGAAATGCAGGTAACCGATCTGAACCAGGTCGTAAATGACCTGAACACCATGTTGCGCCGGACCGTGCGGGAGGATATTCAAATCACCTACAAACTCGCGCCTGATCTGCCCCGCGTGAATGCCGATCCGTCCCAGATTGAGCAGGTGTTACTAAATCTGGCGGGCAATGCGCAGGATGCCCTTGCTGACGGCGGATTCATCGTAATTGAAACGGAGCGTGTCCATGTTGAAGAACCGCTGGTGGCAAGTGGACTGGACATTGAGCCCGGGGCTTATGTGGTGCTGTCCGTGAGCGATAATGGTCATGGCATGAACAGTGAGACATTGGACCATATTTTTGAACCTTTTTATACAACGAAGGAACGCGGGAAAGGAACTGGATTAGGACTGGCGACCGCGTATGGCATTATCAAGCAGCATAATGGCCGAATCCTTGCTTCGAGCGAACCGGGGGTCGGAACGACATTTAAAGTATATTTACCCCAACTGGAGGAATCAGTGTCAGGTAAACCTACCAAAAAGAAAAAGAGCGAGGCCAAAGGAGGCAACGAAACCATTCTTGTGGTGGAAGATGAAGTGATGGCCCGGGAACTGGTGCGGGATATTCTGGTGCACCAGGGCTATAAAGTCCTCACGGCTGAGAATGCGGAAGAAGCACTCACCCTCTCAGATGCCACCGATAATGAAATAGATTTATTGGTCACTGATGTAATTATGCCCGGCATGAATGGCAAGGTGCTGTACGAAAAACTCTCCCAATCACGCCCCCTCATCAAGGTTCTCTTTATGTCCGGCTACACGGACAATATGATTTCACCCTTCGGGGTTTTAGACGAAGAAATCCATTTTCTCCAGAAGCCGTTTGCTATTCATGACCTGACCACAAAGGTGCGGGAAGCGCTGGGTAACTAACCCAATTTCATCATTAAAGACTTTATCCGCTGAAATTCAATACGGGAACTCAACCGGACACTAATGCAGCGCAATCGGGGCCGGCTTCGTTCTCGTCAAGCCCGCGGGCAAGCATCCCCGGATAACAACTGCAAGGTATTATGAAAGAAGTACTGCCTGTAATGCCTGGGTCTGTGCCATTGGGTGTTGGGAAATTCGGCTAAAACCGCCAGGCTAGTGCAATGTATTGACGTGGCCCCAGAACATGGTTTATCTGATGAAGCGCGAACCCCAGTGTGAAGGTCTGGAAATCTAATTCAAAACCCGCTGATGGGTAATAATCCATGCCCGCAGCATCCACATCACGACCCACCTGCAGACCGCCGTAGAGGTGAATAATTGAGAGAAAGGTGTACTCACCACCCAATTTTACCGGGAAATCATCGTTGGATAATTCTCCCGTAATCCCCAGTCCGTCACCGGAATAACCGACCTGAAGAAAGGCAGCGGTAGGCAATTCGCTGGATTCGCTATTCAAGTCAGACATAAATCCCACATTCCGTACACCGCCTGTTAGCAATAGTCGTTCAGCAATATCTAGCGCGGCCGCCAGATTTAAATCCACACCACCGGCGCTGTAATCCAGCGTGCGCTCCCACAGATATTGCAGGTTGACAGCTGTTTGGATTTTTCCGAATACCCGCCCTATGGTGACCCCCACTGCGGCGTTGGAATATCCGAACTCAAAGCGGGGTAATTCTGTAGGCACGTCATCCCGATACTGAAGACCTTCGATATTGAAATAATTCAGGGTTACTGCTACCGGCTGCCGGTTCACCGTAATAGCAAGACCATTTACACCGCTAATCCATTGCCAAGCAGATACATCCGCCTGGCGGTCAGGTAATCGGTACAGGCTGGTGGGTGTATTGGCCGGATCCAGCAGCTGCCCCATTCCGGCGGAACGCACAGTTATTGGATATTGAAGTACGGCCAAGCCACCCCCGGCAGCAGAAAGATTCAGCCCCAGCGTCATCAGAATAAATCCACTCAGGCGACGAAACCTGTTGTACGCATATAGCTTGAAAATAAATGACATTAAAACCCCATTTCCCAACTCATATATTGGCGCACGCCCTCACCCGGAACACCAATAACAATACCATAATCGATCTGCATGCGGGGACCGAACTCGGCCGGAAGACGATACCCAGCGCTGAAACCCGGCAAGAATGCCGCATCCATATATTGCGCACCAGCCCTCAACGCTAACTGCCGCAATCCGGTATAAATCAACCCCGCGCGGTATTGATATTCTTCGCCACCCAGCCAGGCATCTACCTGAGCCATAAGCTGGAACGACCCTGTTTTTTGCCGAAATCCCGCCGCTAACAATAACGGAAATGGCTCTGAGTAGGCTTGTCCCTGACCAGAAGTGAAGAGACTTTCGGTGTTCCAGTTGTATTTCAATTGGATATTCTGAAGGCTCACCGCTACGGTTGTAGAGTGGGTCATTTTCAGTGTTAATCCGGTGCTAAGGCCAAAACCGCTGGCTGACAAATCCCAGGTATCCTGAGCGCCGGTGAGCTTGTGCTGTACCAGTTGAAGGGTCACCCCCACGGTGGCCTGTGACGTGATGTCATTTGCAAAGGCAACCCCCAGCAACCGCTCCTCGTCCTGCAATTCGCCGGTGTAATATCCACGGGAATCACGCCCGGGAATATTCCGCGTTCCCGCGCTCATCACACCCAGCCCCAGATGCGCCGTTGGTGGTAATTCCATGGTGTAATTAATCCCGTACAGATGCCGATCCAGTGGCAGATGCACCGTTCCCGCGTGAATACGCCGCTGACTTTCCGTGAGAGCAGCCGGGTTGTGCAGAAAGGCGTAACCGGAAGCCTCCTCGAACAGGGTTATCCCGCCCAGGCCGGCACTAACAGCATCCGGTGTCAGGCGTAAAAAAGTACCGGTGTAACCACCCACCGCACCAGAGATATGGCTGTGCATTCCAAAGGGCATCACCACCAACACCATCAGTAACTTGAGTGAACACCGCATCAATTTATCACCATCACTTTCGTCCAGGTTACCGTTTCGTCCTGCTCCAGTTGAATGAAATAGGTTCCGTTGGCCACCCGGTGACCCGCGCTGTTCCGGCCGGTCCAGTACGATTCCTGCGAACCGTTCAACGGAGCCGTCGCTCCTTCCAGCAGCGTCACAACCTCCGACATTGCCCAGTCATACACTTTCAGAGAAACGGACGCCCCCGCCTGCACATTGTACTGAATAATCAAATGTCCTTCGCCCTGAAGCTGTTTGCTGTGGTACGGAAAAAATGGATTGGGGTAAGCGATGAGTTCCTGATCTTTGGTCTCCGCCTGCGCTTTCTCAACCCTCCAGGTCAATCCTTCATTATAAGTAATAGCCAAACCATCACCCGTCCCTACCCAAAGTGCCCCGTCAGACCGGGCCAGCACGCTGTAAGCTGCGTCACTGAATATATTGGTGGAACCATCCGCGCTGCGGATAGGTGGAAAAGAGACGAAATGGTCACCATCCTTCGACTTGAACAATCCCAACTCACCAGCAGCATAAATCGCCGCACCCGTACTGGCAAAATTATGAATCCGAAACCCAGGCAATGTGCTATACCAATAATATTCGCTTTCGTCTTCTAAATGATAACTCAGTCCCGTCACCTCGCTGCCACCGGTTGTCACGGTGGAAGCCCAATTTACGGCCCGACCATCACTGCGTTGCTGACGGTGCAAAGCCACCACCCAATTACCACTCATATTGGTGGATGAGCTGTTCATGTGCCGCCAACTACGACCACCGTCATTGGAGACATTGATACCACCGGCAGTTCCCACCCATACCGTGTCATCCCAGGCAATGACTGAAAACACACGGTGATTCAGATGTAACACCGGATCCAGTGTGTATTGCCGGGTTCCCACCGTGTCAGCGGCGATTTGAGGAGCTAATTCTACCAGTAACCCACTATCCAGGCGCGCCTCATTATCCCAGGGGAGTAAAACGCGTTGCCAGGTCTCGCCGAGATCTCCGGACCGGCGCAATCCGCCGGCGAAAGAAGCCGCCCAAAGCCATTTCCCGTCATACGCCAGATCAAAGGTCACATTTTTTATGGGCGTCACCACATCCACAGCCGGAATGTCCTGACCGAATACCTGAATTGTAGAGTAAACCTGCACCGTGGAATCAATAATCTGTGTCCCGGCATCGTTGTAGATATAATGCCACTTCAGGGTGTCCATTGGTTGTGGAAGGCGCGTCCAGCTCGCGCCACCATCCAGGCTTCGGGCAATACCCACGCCGGTCTGGGCATTTTCATCCCCTACCAGAGAATCAATGGCAAATGCAGCCCAGACCGTGTCACCAGCCACCGTCAAGCCCGATACACCACCATATCCAATATCAGAAAATTGCCGTGAATAACTGCGGAAACTATTCCCGCCATCCCGGGTCACACTCAATCCGTGACCGGACCCCAGCCACACGGTGTCACCGGTCATTTTCATATCACTGATGCCATTTCCAATCAAGCCCTGCAGCGTGGAATCTCCTCCGGTTAACTGATAGGAGACCGGCCGCATGAGTTGGCCCCACAACGGGGAGATTCCCAAAATCATCAGAATTACCATGGGCAAACCGCGTTTATTAAAATTTCTCGTCATTTGCATCATCTGCTCAATTCCACGGGGTTTGATTGGTTGAAGGGGAATCTGTCATAATACCAGTGTTCCGGACCGATGCTGCCGGTAAAATCACCAGGGAATCCGATACGATTGCGGTGATCTGTCCGTTCCACGCTCGCGCCTGAAATTGGTAGTGCGTGGTGCCCGTCTGTCCCGCAGGATTCAACGCGATGGGAAAGGAATAAATGCCGTCCCCAGCCACTGCATCAAAACTGCTGAGCCGCAGTGTATCATTCTGCAGCGGAATGATGAAGAGGACGGTCTGCCCACCGTCGTCCCACAGGTTAAACGCTGCGCCAAAATTGCTGTCACTGGGCCTTTTGGAGCGGAAAAATACATCCCGGATTTCATCCAGACCTTCTGGATGGGAAACCTGCGCCCGCAGCGTATCCAACACCCAATCCGTGTCGTCCAGATAGAGCGTATCGGGTGCCTGAATCGCTTCAATCAGCGGCGGCTCCGGCGGTGTTAAATGAATCGTCGTTCCGGCACTGGCAGAATCTCCGGCTGTGCTATACGCCGTTGCCGTGAATCCCCAGTCGGATTGGACGGCCGGGTCAATGCCGCCGGCATTCCATATCCCATTAAATTGACTGTCTCCGGGTAAAATGTCTTCGCCCTGCCCATCATCCGCCAGCGTCAGTTGTGCGTACACACTGTCATTAAATGAGAACTCGCCCACCACACGCTCCACGCTATCCTTGCTCAATACCTTCACGGTGACAAAAAAACGACCCGCCGAATAATCAAAATCCAGCGCTAAAACGGACACCACGACCGATTCACCGCCCAGGGCATCGTTTTTCGTCTTGTCTTCGATGGAGGTGGGTAACTGGTCGCAAGCCCACCATGCATTGAAGACCAAAATCAGGCTTAAACCGGATATCATTTTTCTGCTCATTCCACGATACATTGGTATCCAATCCATTCATTTTTGGTTCGTGCATCTACAATCCGCCATGGCAATTTTTCATCAAGAAAGGCTCGGAAACTGGTGTCGTCCTTTGCCAAGACGCCGGAGAGAATAACGGTTCCGCCAGGTTTCACTGCGTCATGATAATAGGGCAAGGCCGCTTCCAGCCGGCTCTGAATCATATTCGCTACCCCCACTTCAAATACAGAATCCAGCATGGGTTCGGGTGTGATTTGGAGCGTTATCCCATCCGACACGCCATTCAATTCGGCATTCTCATGAAAATTCTCTGCCGCAGCCGCATCAATCTCCACGCCCAAAACCGACTGCGCTCCTAATTTCAAAGCTGTGATGCCCAAAATGCCACTGCCGGCGCCAATATCCAGCACGCTCTCGCCGCCCTTCATGACAGTCTCCAAAAATTCCATACACAACTGGGTCGTCTCGTGTGTCCCCGTGCCAAAAGCCATGGCTGGGCGAATCCGGATTACAATGGCGTCCCCAAGCAAATCAGGATTTTCCCACTCCGGAATGACCCATAGCCGATCACCGATTTGAGTCGGTTTGAAAAAGGCTTTCCAATTAGCATTCCAGTCCCGCTCAACGACCGGCATTGTGGATACCTCCGCACCGGTGCCGATCCCGAGCAGGTAGCTTTTTAGCGCGCCTAGGGCTTCTGCAGCATCAGATTCCGCTCCCGGGAATGCCACCTGGAATCCGGACGGTGTCTCCACTGCTGCCGAACTTCCCAATCCTATGGCAAAATCAATCGCCAATTCAAGCCACTTCGGCTTAATCACCACATTCACTAACTGCCACACCGCCGGTTCTTTTCCCTGTTGCTTTGTCATTGGCGGTACACCCAGGTTAAGACCGTGTTCCCCACCGCCTCCAGACTTTCTGCTGAACACTTGTCTGGTGTATCCTCATGGGTGTGCCAAAAATTTTCATCCGCGTTAGGATATTCAAAATCGATGATATCAATGGCTTCATAATACCGCTCGATAAAGGGAATATGGTCATCATAAACAGGCGTGCCCAGGAAGGGCTTGAACTGGTAATACCCCAACTCGCGACCGATATCCCAAATCTGCCGAACCAGATCGGGTGAATTCTTGTGTGAATAGGGCTCCACCGGCAGCGCCAATTCCGCATCACCCACCATGTCCAGAACAATGACCCACCGGGCGCGGGGGGGCAGCGGATTTTTCGCATAATGGCGACTGCCCAGTAAATAGGCATCTAAATCACCCTCCTTGCCCCAATCCTCACCGTCAAACAGAACGAGATCCACGCCAATATCGGGCGGCGTTTTTTTCAACTGACGCGCCATCTCCAGCAGAATGGCGACCCCGCTGGCGCCATCGTTGGCACCCAGGATCGGCGCACCGGGATTGAACGGATCAAAGTCCGCCCGGGGACGCGAATCCCAGTGTGCACCTAAAATCACACGCTGCGTCTTTTCCGGTGCAAATCGTCCAATCACATTGGTGAGGTGCAATGTTTCGTCGCTATAGGGATCGGGAACATCAAAAGGTTGGAGAATGACCGTGTCGCAACTGGCCTGTAAAACCTCACGGAAATATTGAATCGCCTGCCGCGCCGCTTCTGAATTGGGGACCCGCGGACCGAAATCGCACTGTGCCACCAGGTAATCCATAGCCCGGCCGCCACTGAAGCCGGTTTGCGCCATTAATCCGGAGCTCCCCAGCATCATGAACCAACCGGCAAGAAGGTGTAAAACTCGCCTGTTCTTAAAACTCACGGATTACCCCTTTATGATAATACGCACGCCAAATTCCAGTTTATTGGCGGTACGGGTTCCCGAAATACGATTATCGGTGAGGGTGAAATTATATCCCACCCGGCCTGTAATCCGGTCGGTGAACGAGTAATTGATGTTGGGATTCACGATGATTTGCTTGCTGTAGTCTTTGGAATCAATGTTCAGACGCGCTCCGGTTTCGTCAGGATTGGCCTGGAAGGATTTGCTCTGGCTGTAGGTGATGCTCATGGAAAAATCGATGTTATTTTCCAAATAAATATCATCCATCATGGGCATCGGGATATTGATACCAGACCGGCGGCTGTAGCCGATATTACTGGTAAGCGATTGGTCCATTTTGATGTTGGTGAGCCCGCCGGTTCCGTTTGAGATGTTGCGGGTATTGTTCCAGTTCAGACTGAAATTTATCCCGGGCTTAATGGTCATGGTCACCCCCAGGAGCGGGGAAAAATTAGCCGAAATTGTCTGGCCATTGAACTCATCGCCGCGCTGATAACTGGTTTCCTGATTCCCCCTGTAGCCCGATTCCACATACATGCTGGAGGCGAATTTCTTAATAAAAGAGACCTTTTCCAGCCCGTACCAGCGCAGACTGAATGAAGGCAGCGGAACCCCCTGCTTCCCCAGCGTACTCAAATCCCGGTCCGGCTCACCAAACAGGGGGCCGCTGGGCAGGTAATCGTAGGAAACCTTATTGGTCACACCCTGGGTGCCGTAACTGTTGTCTTCCCGCTGCACATGGTTGAAGGTTACCTGGGCGGAAATGTCTTTGGTGAATTTTACACCGGAGCGCAGCGAGAGATTCACGGACTGATTCTCCGAGCCGGGTGTGGTTATCAGTGATGAGGTGGCAAAATCACCGGGGGAATCAACCAATCCCAATTTATACCGCCAGTCCACATCATTGATGGCGATTTCCGTGGAATCATCGTACACCAATTTGTTCCGAGCCTGCGACTGTTGATTATTCACAGAGATGGAAATGGGGTCAATTTTTTCAACCACTCTATACACACCGGTAAAAACCGTTTTTATCAGACCGGGACCGTCATCGCCGGATTTGTCATCCTTGGATTCTTTTTTTGGTGCGTCGGCTTTTGGTGGTTCCTTGTTCTCATCACGCCGACTTTTGGTTGGCCGACCGCGGGGTGATGGCTGGGGCGGACGGCCGGAAGTTGATGTACTCTGAGGCTTGTAAACCAATCCCAATAACTCGCTGAGGCGCACATTGAGACTGGTGGAAGCAGTGACATTAACAAGCGCATCCACACCGGGCGTGGTGGTGGTGATGGCGTCCACCGCACGGTAAGAGCTGGCGTAAGAGAGATTGGGAGCAAACAGTTTCAGGAACCGGGGCTGCCAGGCCAGGCTGTAGGACTCCTGCAGCGTCCCCATGTGCCCCAGATTACCGGTCTCAATAATCCTCTTCTTCTGATTGGCCAGTGAGTCCAAATTGTTGTCCATTTTCCTTGAGTAGCGGGCATTCAGCGTGGGCATAATGGGCCAGTCTACCGAGACATTCCGGGTCAGCGAAAGGGTGTGGGAAGTAATTTTATCCGCATTTTTGTTACGCTTTTCCGTGTTGCTCTGATTTTCTGAACCATTGGCATCCAACGAGATAGAGCTGGGCAGGTAGCCCAGGGTGAATGCGGAGATTTTTTCACCCACCAGTGGAAAGCCCGCCATAAACCGTAGCGGCTGAATAGTGAAATCTTTTCCCAAACTCAGGTTATAGCGAATGTTACCTGAGGTTGAACCCGTGGTCTTGCCGGCAATTTGGGAACTCTGACTGTAATTTTGATTATTGGCCAGCTTCAGTGAGAGATTGTCAATGGTGTACCGGGTGAGCCAAAAATCTGATTTGGTGCGCTTGCTCAGACTCACATTCCAACTGTAGGAGGTCGTCAGGTCAGTAATCGAATTCAGTGTGTCGCGTAACGACGGGTCCAGATCCATGACCCGGATATCCGTACCAGGAATGTACTTGGGCTGGCGCTCGGAGAACCGGTAACTGCTGTTGACAGGAATGGACAATCCCCAGTTTTCAGGCAGAAACTTATCCAGTGCCAGATTACCGCTAACGCCGGCGGAAATGGAATTACTCCCGGAACCGAACTGGGTCTGGGCATTGTGGAAATCCGCATCCCGTTTGTCAATAGTCAGGTTGACACTCCCTATATCAGCCAATGAAATGCTGGCCGAGGCGACTGCTGCTGTGGCGATTTCCCGCTCCACATCGGTGACCCGCAATTCATCCAGCCAGATTTCACCGGTCATGCTCTGGACCGGATCGCGGTTGCGGAAACCGGTCTTCAGATATTTCACCTGGGAAATGGTGGGATCACCTTTCACCACAATGGTGCTGCCATCCGGCAATTTGCGTGATGCGTATTTCCGTGCTTCCGGGAAATCGTTCCAGAAAATGGTATCTATCACGGTGGAATCGCCGTTGTCTGTGGAGACCACCGCGGTATCAATCATGACCGAATCGCTGAGGGATAACTTGAAATTGGACAAGTCGGACATGCGCACTTTTAATTCGTTGCGTGGATCCCAGCCGGCAAAAATGGGTTTGCGAATTTCGTAATAATCATCCTGGTTGTTCAGGGTAAGACGCAGAAAGAACTCCAGCTTACTGGAATCGGGATTGACCTCATAGCGGGTGAAGTTATTAATGGCCTCATAATCCGGTCGGTCCGGGTCCCAGCCATGGATGAACATTTTCAAGGTTCCGTAGTGGCTCATGTCTTTGGTGTCGTAAAACTGCTTGCGGGCGGAGACAGCGTGTCCCGGCAGGAGATTTTCAGCTTTCAGCACCAATGACTGCTCTTTGGAACGCAGGCCGGTTATGGGATCCTGAATACCCCGCACACCCACCGGCGGTGCCGAGTAGGGATCCCGGGAATCCTGGTTGTACCGGTTGGGATTGTCTTCGGTGTTAATCACACTCACATCAAAATTTGTGAGAATCGTGTCAGCAGCGACATCCTGACGCTCGTAATCGGAGAAAACGCCCACACCGGCCGTCTCCTGCCACTCATTCCCCACCAAATCAATGGTGGCGATTTGCACCGCTGTTTTTTCCTGAACGCCATCCATCCACAAGCGGGCGTATTTGATTTTCTCCCACTTCGTGGCATTTTCATCCCCGGCAATGTCAAATTCCGTGAGAGGCACACGAATCAGTTTCCAGCCGGTGTATCCACCGTTGAGATATTGGGTTCGTCCGGCGATGTAGGTATCCTGGGACAAATCCACTTCAATGGTGAAGTAGGCATTCCGGATATCCAGCGCACCATTGTTGTTCAAATCTTCCGTGTCCGGGTACCGGCCACCCTCTGCATTGAAATTTCCCTCACCGCCATTGGCCTGGGAATAATCCAGCGTCGTGGCATTGGGATCAAAGGCCCAGAAATCCCAACTCGGATGCCAGTCCAGCGTATCCGAATGCGTGTAGCGCCAGCCGTCCCAACCCACATCTTCCGCTTCCGATACCAGCCCGTCACCCAACGTGGAGGTTGCGCTGGGTAAATCTTCCGTGTCCAGCCGTCCCCAACCTTTGTCCACGGTTTTCCCGTCAATGGTCACGCTCCATTGCTCTGCCGGGCTCGACTGGATATCCTCAGAGATGAGTCCCAAATCCACATGAATCCGGCCGACGTCGCCCTTCACCCACATCTCCAGAAATTTTGACTCAGTCTGGTCGTAATACCCGGATGAGAGGGAGCGCATAAATCCGCCCCAGGATTCGGTGGGATCATTGTGGTCATCCCGGACCCAAAAAGACGAATCCGGAGTCATATCCAGCACCAATACATCCGTCACATCATTTTGTGCCTGGGCGCTGGTCTCCTTGTTGGGCCAGATTTGATTGGTGGGAATGCGGTGATAGGGATTGTACCAATAGGAATAGCCGCGCTTCCGGTTGTTTTTGGAAATGACGCCGGTTCCCACATCCACCGGCGGTGAAGCAATGGTCCAGTTCCGCATTTGAACACCCAAATTGGTCTCCCGGCGACTGCCTTCAAAATCGTCAATATAGGCCACACCATAATCGCCCAGTTCCGGATTGTTAGCGGTATTGGGATTGGGGCGCACCTGCGCGATTTCACCTTGAATATTCAGGGTGGAGGGTTTGTCGGTTTTCACCACCGGCAACCAGTCCAGCGCTTTGGTGAGCCAGTTCATGTCATAGGTCATCTTGGTATTCACATCCCAGATGAAATTCTGTATGGGCTCTTTTCCGATACGCACTTTTTCGTCAATACTGCTTTTGGAGAAAAAGAGTGCCGTAGCACCGATAAAAGATTGCTCGTTTTTCCCAAACTTGTACTCTGCGCGACTACCCAGGATGATTTTTTTGTCCAGCTGGAAAAACTCGTGCTGCTCATACTTCACTTCCAACTGTGCGCCCGGCGCCAAGGCTGCTTCATTCAGAATGGTAAGTGTTCCGGAAAAATAGTCGATCTGATAATCGGGCCCCCGCTGCAACCGCCGCCCATCCAGTGTTACCTCTTCCGATCCCTCAATGAGGTTGAATCCCAGATTAATCACCGAGCTTTTGTTGGAGTATTTCACGGAAAACTGGAATTTGTGGTCGTTCTGATAATTGCTGGTACCTTCCAATTCGTCGTAAAAGGAAAAGCTCTGATATTTAGCGTCCGTAAGGTTCGGGTTACCGCCGGTTCCCAGAACATTCCCCAGCGCGTCGGTGCGCTCCGGGATGGCATCATCGGGAAGCGTGTCTGGCATAAATGGATGTAAGTATGGCAAAAAGACCTCTCCGGTGTTAAACCGGATAGTATTCACATTGTCCAAATCCATAATGCCATCAGACTGGAGATTGCCGCTCTCATCATACAGGTCCAATCCGAACAATTGGAGAAAATTGGTGCCATCATCCGTCTCTTCAGTGGCTTCGGGAGTTCGGGTGTACTGAATTTTCAGCTCAAAACCGTCTTTGTTAATCGGCTGCGCCCCCAGGTAGAAGACATTTTTCAGCTCAAGATCCCAGGGCGGTTGACCCGGCTGAGCGTCATCCGATTTCAGCATGACCAGTTGCAGGGTATCGGTCGTGCTTACTTCCCCCAGCGTACCTTCCTGATATACCAATGTCTGCCCAAAGGGATCGTACTCGTACACCAGCGTACCATCGTCAGTCATAGCGCTGTCCCGGTAGGCAATTGCCAGCACCTCATCGGTCTGAACCGGTTGTTCCAGTTTGAGCACACCGAAATCTTCCAGAATCGTATAATCCTGGTTTTGTACCAGTCGCACCCAGTTCCGGGCGATGGCCTGGGTATCCACGCTGGCATACCCCCAATAAATTTCCGAATCGTCGAACTGACTGCCGGGGAGAATGGATTTATATACTTCAATATCCACCACCCGGCGTCCGGTGAGGATGTGCAGACCGGCCTCGTTCAACGGATAAAATTTCCGGCGATAGAACGCGTTGATGAAAAAGTACTTCCGATGAACACGTCGGAAATCGGGAACGGTCTGGGCTTGACTGGCTTCGTCACCACTGAAGGTTTTTTTCTGCTGCTGACCTTTTTCCAGCGAGGCGATGGTGGTAATGTCCAGTGCGCCTACTTTCATGATCGCTTTCAGGCCGAACAAGCCGTTGCTCTTACTGGAAAAGGTAGCCAGATTGGTGGCGGGCAGATTCAGGGTGATATTTCCCGCCTCCACCTTCTGGATAATTTCGTCTTCGGTTCCGTTGTATTGAATTTGCAGCGAGTTTTCGAAATCAAAATCCCGCTCGCTGTCCTGGTCCACATTAATACTTACCCGGTCACCCACTTTCCCTTCAATCTTGAACGCCTGTGTCTGCTTGATCTGGAAATTGGTGGATTCGTACTGATTGGCGGTAGTGGCGGTCTGGGACTGATCATTCTTGGTGAGATTTCCGTTGATATTGATGTCGCCCCGCACCCGCAGTGAAACACGCTGGCCGGCAATATCGGCACCGATCAACTCAAGGGACTGGGTGGCACCGGACT
>JAIPJR010000038.1 GCA_021734045.1 Fidelibacterota bacterium | reverse complement strand
TAACCGAAGGGTTGAACTCAAGAATTCAGCAACTAAAGTCCGTCGCCAGAGGGTTCAGAAGTTTTGAAAACTATCGGACAGCTATCCTCTTCCATCTCGGTGGGTTGGACATGATTCCACACTAATGCCGGAAGAGCCTTTTAAAAAAATGCCACCCGGTTCCCCTTTATCGATTGTCCGGGATATCGTTCTCTTCCAAAAATTTTAGAATATCCTGTTTAATATTTTCAGCGGGTTCATGTCCAATGTTACGGGATGTTCTCAGGTCAGCATCAATACCAAATTTCTTGTATACATTGACACATCTTTACCACCTGTCGGGCTGCATTGCTTCTCCAAGGATTCTATAGATGATTTCTCTTTCATTCTCATCATAGGCATCACCAAATTTTGCGGCATCATTGTCGTCCCGATCACCCATAAATAGAAACTGAGGCGTGTTCTGAAAGGCCGTCAAATCGAAATCATGTCCCGTAATTTCAAGAAAATCATTCGTGCCAAGCGGATAGTTTAGGGCTGTATGACCAAGTGAATCGGTTGGTAATATCAGTATCCCATTTAACCCCCCTGCAACGCAGGCAGAAACCGTATTGGGATGAATCGCTGTAAATCTATTGGCAAATGTTCCTGAAGCGGAAAAACCTGTGAGAATAATCCCTTCCTGAACCGAGTAACCCATGGTCATGAGTTTTGCCTTTGCATCATCAAGCATGGCAAGCAACTGCAGGTCCAGTCTTTCTAAAGCGTTATCCTTCTGAAGCATGGCATCTCGATCAAGAGCATGTGTATAAATTTTCCAGTTTGCTTGTCCTCTGGGAAAAACAGGGATAAGCAAAGGATAGTCTAATTCATGCGCCAAAAAATTACCCAGATTACCATCATTTGTGGCAAGATTCTCTGCTTCATCTTTGTGAGCGTTGAAATCATCACTCGTAAACCCGGTATTGTTGGGCTCAACAATTATGGATACAGGACTATTTGGGCGTCCCTCTTCAGGGATAAATAAGAAGTAGGGGAAGTTGAACCCCGCGCTGGCGTTCTCGGAAACATAAATCAACTCGCCATGGATGTTTGAACAGCTATAAAATAGAATTATCGCGCCAAAAATGGGTGTAAGTATTTTCATTTGATATCTGTTATCGTTTGATGGTAGGGTGTCCAGCGTGGAATTTTTTTTAACCGGATGCCCTGTCAAATCCTTTCACACCCCGCCAAATGAGCCATCCCATGAGCAGAACCTCACCCAGGAATGTATATGCAGCCAGATTCAGGTCGTAGGTGGGCGACAGCATTTTCCCCGCTGAATCAATGCAATAACCCAGACCGGCGATGACGACCAGGACGCCCAGCCATTTTGGGAAAAGTCCCGATTTAACGGTTAGGTAACCCAGGAGCCCGAGGTGAATGCCGAAAATGATAAGGCTCATGCTCCAACCATCCTGGAAAGACTGGAATGCCAAAAGGGTTTGCGTGTGGAGCTGCTGCGGCGCCAGACCGGGTAGATTTTCTCCAGCGCCCGTCAACTGCAGGACATTCAACAGACGAAAAAGTGCCGTGCCCAGCATGGCGGCATAAACCACCCGGATCCAGCCGGTGAGCAGGGAGATGCCCTGATTGACGGATTTGAAAACCAGGTAAAGTGCCCAGGCGACGATAATATCCAAAATCGCAACGATGAGAAATAGCAGCACCGCCCAGCGGACGCTCCCGGATGAGGTGGTGAAGTTATGGAACGTGGTAGCGGCATCACCGGGGACATAGAGCTTCAATAAAATGCCAAAATTGGCAATGGGTGCCAGGATGGCCATGAGCAAGAGGCTCAATCCGGCCACAAGCGCGGCGGATTTCAAAGAAACGGTGTGAGTGGTGGGGTTTGACATCTGGTATAGGGTCCTTTTTAATGAGGTTCAAATCAGCAGTTTTACCTTGTAGGGCGCTGGGTTTTTATGATAAGCTGATTTTATAATAAACCAGGCTATTAGACACACATATTTCCTTTTTTTAAAAAAAATTATCATCGGAAAGCGCAATGATCGCCCCCGTACAGCCAGCCCGGTTCAACGGCGTGTTCATAGGTGCTGGAACCCATGACATAACAATCCACCGCTGCCAGGAAATAAGTAATATCATCGTCGGACAGGGTCATAGCTGGTGGGCATTGGTCTGTAGAGTCCATCCAGGTAAATCTGCCGTCATTTTTGACGATAGAACCATCCAGACTGGCTACCAGGTGAAGGGGATTTTTTGAGGATTCTTCAGACTTCAAAGACAGCTGCGATTTTTCGAATGTCTTTGATGACTTTCACTCTGCCCTTTATTTTATCGTGAAATTGCCTGATTCGTTTTATTTGGATGTATCGTAATAATGAAGCTCCATTTCATCTTGATATTTCGGGCAGTTCTGAGCCCAAACTCTCCTATGTTTGAAACATGAAACCAGGTCATCATCACCACCACAAAGTCGCCTTCTTCCGGAACGGTCATAGCAACTTGAAATCCGATGTTTTCATTAAAATTAATCATCTCGCGGATGTCTTTTGCAAAAATGTTCGGTGAAAGTGAAGCCATATTTTTTTAAAGCACTTGAATCAATTTATACTGCTTGTTTCACAAAGAAGGAAACGCCTTTGCTTAAGACGTCATCTTTTGTCAATATTTTCAGGTGTCTTCGGTATTTGCCTTTTCCTTCAAGGACCCGGTTAGGATCTTCCATTAGAAATCCTCTGGAAAATTCAAGGGTGACATGCTTCTTGTTTAAAAATAATCCACTATACATTTCATCATCGAGAAAAAATACAATGCCGCCATACATGATCCTTTCGTCAGTTTTCGGGAAATGATTTAAAATGATTTCACGTATTCCAATGAGAGCATCAGCCTTCTCAGCATCGATCAATTCTATTTCGTCCAAAAATTTTTGGACCGCTACATTTTCAGGTTTTTTCATTGAATTCATATGTCGAATTTTCGTCCCGTAATGAATGCCAGCGGCCATGGCTATGAGCAGTGGCGGATTTGGAATACGTCACTGTCAACCGAAACCAAAAATTTCTTATGTGTTTGAATATTCATTTTTACAGTGTCAGCCGCCATTGCCTATAGCCTTTTTTTGAGGGGCTGGGCATTATTGTTCAAGTCGGTTAATTTCCTTCCGAATTTCTTCAATTACTTCAGGATTCATAATGACTTTCTTCCCATTCGCCTTGGAAGAAAAAATATAAAACACTTTGCCACCAAATTCCTTTTCAAATTTAGCATGTGTCTTTTCCTGCAATCCTTTCTCTTTAAAAATTTGAGGAAGCTGTATTCCTTGATTTACAGGTTTTATTTGAAGACCTATATGATTGTCCTTGATTTTGATAAAGAAGTCAACATTATATGATCTGTCCCACTTGTCCGGAGCCGGTTCAATTTTATACCCAAGCTCTTGCTCGAGTTGACCATAAATAGTTTTGATTTCCGTCCAATATCCGTCAAATGTCCTGTCTATTACAATTTTGAGCATGTAATCAATACAATCTTGCTCGGTGATTTCTTCAACTTCAGCCGAAATTACTTCTGTTATTTTTATGTAAAGTTTTTTCCCAAGTTCAATGATATGGTCTTTAGAACGAACCTCTTTAAAGTAGTATTCCCTCCACTCTTCAAGGGTTTTAGGTTCACATTTCCTGATGCTCTCTGATGTCGGCCCGACATTTCGTTTGAAATTTAGCTGAAACCGATTCATTGCACTATTTAAAATCCATTCTTTTGCCATATTTATCTATTCTCCCAGTTTCTACTTGGAGCGTTAGCTCTCTCATGGACTGAATCTGCACGACTTTCTAAACTTTCACAGACCCGATTTAATTGTTTTTCATCCTGAATAATCCAATAGCCACTGTCCCACATAAGACTACCAATACAGACACCTTGGTTAAGAATCATTTCCCGTATCAAATCTTGTAACTAGTCCATTTTCAAGTTTAAGAAATTCTCTGATTTCAGTTGATGATTTACGATTATTGTACCCAATTGTATTTTAATTCAGATAATCGAGCATGGCGTTTTGTTCCTCATTCATTAGTAGCAAGCTTTGTAAATTTATTTTTGTATTTGAATTCTATCTCTGTATTTGGTAACGCTAAACCCTCTTTGATAAGGTGAGCATTTAAGAAAGTCCTATTTTTCAAATACAGATAACACATTAGAATATTTTGGTCGTCATACTTTTGATTATCGAACTTCATAAAAACCTTTTGCCCTTTTGTCTTATCGTAAAGAAATTGTTTTGCTGAACCATTTGCACTTTCCTTTTCTTTCACGCCAATTAATCTTACAATGAGGTCATTATTTAGTTTTACAAGTACAGGGCTAATAATTTCTTTCACGGAATAGTATTCTTCTCTTTTGCTTTCATTATTATCAATTTTGGAGCCGAATTGTAATTTCTTAGGATCAACCTTCTTATCAAATTTATGATAATCAACAAAGCGGTAAGGTAAGATCTCAAACTCCTTTTCAATATCTAAATCAATTGTATCTTTCAAGAATTGATAGGATGTACCTGAAATATCAGCCTGATTGATATTCAGTTTTTCTTTAGCAATTTCAATAAAATCAGGGTTTATTTCATAACCAACTGAACTCCGTCCAAGATTTCTTGCAGCTAATGAAGTTGTTCCACTTCCCATAAAGGGATCCAAAACAATTTCCCCTTTGAAAGCAAACATTTTTATAAGTCGTTTGGGCAATTCTTCAGGGAACATTGCTATATGGCCGTCCTGTCTTACCCCACCAAAGTTCCAATGACCTGCAAAATATTCTTTCCATTCCTCCGTGGTCATTTTAGACTGGTCTTTGATTTCTTTGCTGACTTTTTTTGGTGTTCCTAATTTTTTGAAGATCAGTATAAATTCATAGTCAATTGAGAGGATGCCATTCCTTGGTGTTGGAAAGCTCCCCATCAGTGACGCGCCACCTGTCGTATTTGTTGTAGTCTGTTTTTGCCAAATAATGGCTCCCATATAATCAAATCCGATACTTTCGCAGAATTTAATTATCTCTGTTCTGATTGGAATTACTTTATAACGACCGTAGTAAACAGCTCTGGCAAATTGGTCTCCGATATTTATACACAACCTGCATCCATTGTCAAGAACTCGATAACACTCTTTCCAAACAAGATTTAAGTTGTTGATATAAGTTTCGTAGTCCTCATGAAACCCGATTTGATTTTCTGTTCCGTAGTCTTTTAACTGCCAATATGGTGGTGAAGTAATTACCAAATCTACCGACTTGTCTTCAATGAGATTCATCTGTCGGCTGTCACCATTTACTATTTTGTGTACTGTCTTCAATTGTATATATTTTTGTTTGCAAAGTTAGTCATAATATAAGGTTTTCTGTCCGATGTTCTAGGCTTTTTAGCCTTGCCCCCAACGTCCATGGCTAAATGACGTTGCGAAGCAAAGGCGTTTAACCGCTGTTGTTTTTAGTTGCAAAGTGGCTGAATTCACCTGGAATACTCCTTAAGAACTCGCTTAATGTCGTTAATGAGCTTCTCAAATTGTTTGTGAGTGAATCCAAAGGACTTATCTTCTTTCTTTGTGTATTCAATTGTAATGACTTTTTTAAAGTCAGACGTAATCAAACTGTTGTTGTGAACAATGGCTTGCCTAATATGCCTAACTTCCCCAAATAGATCAATATTAACTTCATTTTTTATGATACCTTTAGCTTTGGCAATTCGGCCTCGAATCTCATCTTCCCATAACTGATAAATATTAACAATAATACTATTTCCAAGCATCATAGTATTATGACCGTCGGTTTGAATTCGTCTGAGTAGGGAAGATTTAGTTACAGAATGCATGTGATATGTTTCTGGTAGTTTAGGGTCATCGCTTATCATTTCCACGACAAAATCTGTTGGCTTGGTTTTAAGAACTTCCTCCATCTTGCTTCTATAGATTAGAGTTGCATAAAATGTATCTAAATAAAGACCAAATATTTGGTCAATCTGATCCAAAAAGTCCTTAACAATTAAACCGGATTCGCTCACTTTATTAATCTTTCATGCAAAATACGTCTCCCTACATTGCAATTAAACACAACGGTTTGGCGGTATGTTTTTGTTGCCGATTTCGGAGCACTTCACTGTCAAACCACGATGAAGTTTGAAGCGAGCCACAACCTTTCATTTCAGCACTATCTCGGCAATAAAATATACCACCTGTTATGCAACGGCTTTCATTCATTCTTTAATTTCTAAAATATCCTTTACTAATTCTTTGTATTCAGTTCTTATACTAAAATTGTCTTTTTCCCAATGATATTTAGGATATTCATAGTGAATAATCTGTCTTAAAAAATCTTTTTTGGTCTGTCCAAGTTGGTTTGAAATTAAAGCAATAAAATATCCTGCTTTGTTTTCGTCAGTGGCTTCTCCAGCTTTCACAAATTCTTTTTTAAGTTGCTCTCTCGTTATTTTTTCTTTTTTAAGCAAGACAGGTAGCACTATGTTTTTTAATCTCTTAGAAGACCATTGCTTATTGTTGAAATAATTTTTTAATAATTCCTTTAATCTTTCAAGTTCATATGTTCCTGGTTCATCTGACATAGGAATTGTAAATTTTTTCTTATTCGATTTTTCTTTTTCAATTTCTTCTGGAATGATTACCGTTCTTGAAAGTAATTCGTTTCCCGAAGAAGTTTTAACGTAGTTTAAAATAATTGCATTGATTCCAACATCATATTTTGATGACAACCATTCAATCATTCTACTTAAAGCTTCGTCTATTGAAAATCCAACTAATAAAAGTCTTTGCGCTTTATTAATTACCAAATCGTCAAGTTCGACATTGTCAAAATGGTCAGTGATATAATCTTCCAGTGAATTGTCTGAAAACGTTAAGCAAATTTCATTAAGTTTTTCAATATCCCAATTTGCCACATCTGAGGCGTAATCTATTGCTTGAGCTAAAACATCTCTTGCTAATTTATCACGTTTTAATTCAACAATTACTAAGTTTCCGTTATTGTCAATTCCCAAATAGTCAAGTGGTCCTGATTTTGTCCAAACTTGCTCTCCGAAAACTAATATATTGTCTCCAAGTATTTTAGGATTTGTTTTCAGCCACTTTTCCAAATCGTCCTTTTCTTTACGTCCATTTTGGGCAAGAGTCGTATTGATTTCTGACAATTCACCTTCTATTATTTCCCAAGTTTTTATTTCTGTTGCCATAGTTGTATGTCTTTTTTAAGCTGTTGCATAACGACTGCCTATATCTATTGTTGTTATCCCGCTCCTGTGGCTGAATAAACACAATTGACTATATTTCTCTTTTAGCAGTTCAAAGCCTTGTTGGAAGAAATCATAACCGGGGGATTTAATCTGAGTAAAGGTCTGTTTGGAAACATGGGCATGGCGCAATGCAGCACTTGTTGGCCTTTTTTTAATATGTCCTAATTTTACAAATTCGGTGGTGTAGCGTAAATTTTGATTCCCGGTATCCATAATCATTTTCATCTTAAAGTCAGTTCCGTTCGATTAATATAGGTGCGTGGTATTAGCATCCAAGACCCATTTCCGTCGTTTCCCCGCTCATGACAGGCTCACGAGTGATTTCACACCGGACTTGAGGAGAGAGGGCAGGGAATATTTGGGTATGTTGCTGATGCCATAGGCTGAATCGTGAACAATGGCCTGCGCCACCCGCTGACCGCTCATAATAGCCGCCCGAATGCCTTCACCCATGTCATAAGTGGCCAGTGACGCCGCATCCCCGGCCAGAAAGGCATTCTCCTGCCGCACACGTTGCGATCGGGCGCGGCGGTAATAATAATGTCCCACCGGCCGGCGTGTGTAATGCCGTAATAACCCCGCCGCCTCAAGTTGCCGCTGCAGCAGCTCCCAGTGTTGTTTCAGCGTCTCGCCCTGCTGCTTCAGTGCACCCGCCAGACCACCGATGCCAAAATTCACATGACCATTGGTTTTGGGAACGAACCAGGCGTAGCCGGGCAGGTCATGCTCGAAAAACCAGAGCCGGCATTGTTGATCCGTGGTCTGATACGGGAATTCATCCTCCTGGGCGATGACCAGGGCGTCTGCCTTACGGGGTGCATCGCGTTGAAAAAATGTACGATACACCGGACAGTGGGTCCCGCCGGCCCCCACCAGATATTTCCCCCAAAATTTTCCGTCAATGTCATACCCGTCCGACCTGGGTACGATGGTTTTGACCTCGTGATTCACCACGCGGGCGCCGGAGCGGCGTAATAGCCACGCATCAAACTCGTACCGGCGAATGGCGTACTGGTGCACGGGGAGTTTGAATTTGGCGCGGGGGAATGCAATCTGAAAGGAGCGGAAAGTGGTCAAACCGTGGGGATAGTCGGTGGGGGATAGATTCAATTCGCGAAAAATTTCCGGTGTAATCCAGCCGGCGCAGGGTTTGGTCCGGGGGAATGGGGCCTTGTCCAGCACCAGACAATCCACACCATTCTGTTTTAATACACCGGCGCAGGCGGCTCCGGCGGGGCCACCACCGACGATAAGCACGTCTGTTTTTTGGGTTGACATCTGTGTTGATGAATTAACGCACCCGGCAATCCGGTTGCGGTGTACCTGTTCGGGTGAATACGATTTGCCAGAGCTGGATATTCCGTGCCCGGAAACTCCCGGCACTGCTGAGCAGATAGTACTGCCACATGCGATAAAAACGCTCGTCATAGCGCGTTTTCAGCTCCGGCCAGGCGTTCTCAAAATTGGCATACCAGGCCATGAGGGTTTTGTCGTAATCGGGGCCGAAATTGTGCCAGTCCTCCATGACGAAATGTTTCTCCAGCGCTCTCCCCAGTTGAGCGATTGAGGGCAGCATGCCATTGGGGAAGATGTACTTATCAGTCCAGGCGTTGGTGGATTGGGTACTCTGATTCCCGCCAATGGTATGCACGAACCCGATGCCGCCGGGTTTGAGACACCGATTCACCACCGCCATGTAGGTGCCGTAATTTTTATAGCCCACATGCTCCATAATGCCAATGGAAATCACCGCGTCATACTGGCCGGAAACTTCCCGGTAATCCTGAAGCTTCAGCTCCACCGGCAGCCCTTTACACCGCGCCATGCCCAGGGCGACCTGCTCTTTTGAAACCGTAACACCCGTGACTCTGGCACCATATTTTTCGGCGGCATATTGAGCAAAACTGCCCCAACCGCACCCCAGTTCCAACACCTCCATCCCCGGTTCCAGACCGATTTTCCGGCAAACCAGATCCAGCTTGGCCTCCTGGGCTTCCTCCAGATTGGTAGCATTTTTCCAGTAGGCGCAGGTGTAATTCATGCGGCGGTCCAGCATGGCCATATAAAGGTCATTTCCCAGATCATAATGCTGCTGACCCACCTGAAAAGCCCGTTTGCTGATTTGGCGGTTGAACAATTTGGATTTCAACACATGCATGCCGATGCGCCAGTTACCCTTAACCTTTTCATCCAGCCGGGCGCGTAAAATTCTGTCAATGAACTGGTCAATGGCGTCACAATCCCACCAGCCGTCCATGTAGGACTCGCCCAGGCCCAGATTGGCATTTTGCAGGACACGGCTGTAAAAATTGGGGTTATGGATGCGGATATCCCGGGGTTGAGAGCCATTCACCTCAATCCCGGCGGTGGCGAGTAATTTCCGGATAATGGTTTCTGATTTGGATGCCATAGCTGCCTCCAATTCTCAATAATCCATGCGGGCAATTGTGCCCGGTCTCATCAAGCTTCCGATGGTTTGATGCGGGAAAAGGTAAGCCCTGTAAATCGGGAATATCAAATCATTTATCTGCGTTAATTTTGCTGCATATTGGTAAATGGATTAAGAAAAATGGGTTGGTTATACGGGAAATTGTGTGGCGAGTGGCACCCAAAACCGGGCCGAACTAATCAGACGGCCAGTCCTGTCCCAACCAGGCGCGGTAGCGTAATCGTTGGTGTTCCGTGGGCGCCTCAATGCGGCTGATGTTATGAATGCTCTCCGGCGCCATTCCCAATACCAGCGGAATATCTTGCAGAACCCCGTCCCGGTTTACGGTGACGATGATTTCCTGGCCCGGCTTGAGTTCGCTCAGGATTTCCGGTGGAAACTGACGCGTCCGGAACCCATTTACAGCAATGATTTCGTCACCCATATTCATACCAAATTCCCAAGCCGGTGAGTTCTCCAGCACTTGGCGAACCATAATCTGTCCGTTCTGATCACGGGCCGTAATGCCCAGCCAGGCGGAAGAATCGGTTGCGGCCGTGTCCAGTCGGAGTCCGGCAAAATCCAGATACTCGGCGTAGGGCAGCGGATCGGTTCCTGCCACGTATCGGGTGAAAAAATCATTAAAATCCTGCCCGGTGAGCTGATTGATCGCTTGTATCACATCAGTGTAAGCATAGGGTGCGTCAGCTTTTTTATAATGGCGTTCATACAGAACCCGCATGAGGTCATCCAGAGATTTTTCACCGTCGGTTGTCTCCAGAATCTTTAAATTCAGAAGTAACCCCACCAACGCACCCTTGTTGTAATAAGAAATCGTACTGTTTTTCGAGTGTTCGTCCGACCTGTAATACTTGATCCAGGCATCCCAACTGGATTCCGTCAGGGATTGGTGATATCTCCCCGGACGGCCTTCCAGATTATTCATATGGCCGGTTACTGCCCGAAAATAATCCTCCGGCTCATAAAATCCCGCCCGCAGGAGCAAAAATTCATCGTAATAACTGGTGAATCCTTCCACCAGCCACAAATTTTTCGTGTACGCTTCTTCATCGTAATTAAATGGCCCCAGACCGGCCGGGCGGAGTCGTTTGATATTCCAGGTGTGGAAAAACTCGTGTGCCACCAGTGAGAGCAGACGATGGTAGGCCTTTTGGTCGGTGAATGACCAGCGGTTAGCGAACATGACGCTGGCGTTTTTGTGCTCCAGTCCGCCACCACCGGTTCCCAGATGAAGAATAAAAAGATAATGGTCATAGGGCAGTTCGCCCCAGAGGGCTTTTTCTACCTGGATAATTTTCGTGAAATCCTGAACCAATTTGGCATCGTCATAATTACTCAATCCGTACAACGCGATTACATGTGGCTTGCCATCCACCAGAAAGCTGATTTCGTGCTGATTCCCCAGTTCCAGGGGTGAATCCACCAATTCATCGTAATCATGAGCTGTGAAGGTGGTGTTGCCCGGCACATGGAAAGGTTCCAGACTGGTGGAAATGGTTGACCATTGGGGCGGAAGCGTGACATGGACCGTGTGTTTCTCCGACAGATGTCCCTGCCAGTACATGAACACGCTGGCACCATTGATCAGGGCGTGTTCGGCATTGACAAAACTGGTACGCACACTGTGTTCAAAGGCATAGACCCGGTAGCGTACCACAATGTCTTTATCCCGCCAGCCACCGTCGATTTTCCAGTGGTTTTTATCCAGTTTTTCCATGGGTAATGTCCGGCCATCCGCACCCCTGGTAGTAATGTCCTGGATGTGGCGCTCAAATTCGCGGATCAGGTAACTACCGGGTGTCCACACCGGCATACCAATGACTACGTCCCCCCGTGCCCCCTCCAGCGTCATTTCAACCTGGATCATGTGGGTGTGGGGCTTGGGAATCTCAATTTGATAGGTGATGGATGCTGCTGACAAGGGCAGGTACCACAGGGCAAACAGGCTGGTAAAAAGTCCTTTTTTATACAGGTGGGAGACTGTTTGGTGCGGGTGAAATTGCATTATAAATCCACCTTCCAGAACCGAATATCATGGGTTTGTGGATGAATCATCAGGGCTGTCAATTGAGGTTTTTCGTTCAGCTATGATCCGCTCCAATTCCTGGATCTCATGACCCAATTGCCGGACCTGCTCCTTAACAGCCGGCGAATTTTCCAGATCTTCCGGCGCTCCGGCCCAATAGTTATCCAGAAGCGTCTCCAGTTCATGTGACTTCACCACATAGAGGTAGCGCATTTCTTGAAGTGTGAGCTGATTAAAATCCATGTGGAAATATGACGCCAAAGTCAGTCATTCGCAACCCGGCAGCCGGAGGCGGTAAAAAAAGCGCGGGACAGGCCCACGCTTTTTTTAAGAAATCGCACTGGTTTCATGTGGAAACCTATCCGTTAGTACACCTTGGCCTTCTTTTTCACAGACCCTGAACCGCTCACCCGGGTTTCCATGTCATCCGGATCGCCATAATACCAAACATGACCGCTACCACTCACGGAAGCTTGTAAATAGCGTTTCGCATTCACCATGCTACTGCCGCTTCCGGAGATATTGGAAGTCACAACACCGGCGGTAAGTCGGCGGGCGTCCAGATCCCCTGATCCGGAGATATTACAGTTCAATTCACCGGCATTGCCGCGCAGGGTGATTTTGCCGGAGCCGGAGAGGTGGGTGTCAATGGTTTTTGCTTCCACCGGAAGCGTGATTTGCCCGGATCCGCTCACCCGTAAATCCATTTTATCCGAATCAAATTCACCATTGGATTCCACATCACCCGATCCACTGACGGCAATCCCTGTCAGGTGGGGCAGGGTGATGTAAATTTTGACGGGGCTGCGGGGTCGGATGTTGAAACTGGGGCGCGTCCCAATGTGAAGTGTTTCACCCTCCACTTCAGTTCGGATATAAGGTAATAAATTGTCGTCCGCCTCCACCCGCACCAATTGATCAGAACCCGGTGTGAGAAAAACATCCATGCTACCGGTTACGCTGATCCGGGAAAATTCCGTCAGGTCGCGGACTTCGGATTTTACATCTCCGCTACCGACCTGTGTATCACCCAATCCTGCACAGGCAAACAGCCAGGTGGTTGCCAGAAAAACGGCGGTGGTTTGATTGATTTGATGCACGAGAACCTCCTCAACTTACTTTGTCCAAATGTTTGTCAAACCGCGCAGGTTGGACACCACGCCGGGAGGGTGGTTGTCTGTTAGGCTGGTGAAATTGCGTGCTGAATCAGTTGTGTGGCGATTTTATCCCGGCGGTGATCTGGCCCGGCCCGTTCACTTGCCGGTTCAGTTCTTCCGGCTGACCGTAATAAATAATTTCGCCCGGTCCATCCACGTTAGCGAAAAGCACTTTTGAGGCAAAGATTGAGCACTGTGAGGGACCATAAACGTGGGCGCGACCCACCGTCGCTGTGAGCGCCCGACTATCCAGAATCGCACGACCATAGAGCGTCGCTTCCACGGTATGGGTCGTGCCCTTTATCCTTACAATCTCTGTATCGGTAAGAAACAGGCGGGCTGTTTTGGTGGAAAGCTCCATGGCAATCGTCCCGCTTTTGCGAATGACTGCGGTGAATTCCTCCGCCGGCAAGGGACCGGTGGCGGAAATCTTCCCAAATTGTGAGACCTCCAGCCTGGCAATAGCGGGCAGGGTCACCATCACCCGTACCGGGCTTGTGGAGCGTAAAGGCGCCGTGGTGCTGATGATCAGCCGGTGATTTTTCACTTCTGTCCTGATGTATGGGACCAAATTTTCCTGAGCTTCAATGGAAATGGTACACAGACTGTCGGCGACCAGCTCCATGTCCAGCTTTCCGCTGGCTTCTATCTCGGTGAATGGTGTTACCTGGCGCTGCGTGGTGACCATGGACCCGGATCCGTCCACCGGAATCCCCAGGAAGGTGCAATGACTCAATACCAGGACCATCATGATTACAATCGTGAAATCAAATTTTTTAGTCAAACCGGCTGTAACCATTCTCCCCTCAAATGTCTTCTGTGGGCAACTTTTCGTCGTAATTACTTGTCCAGAAATTGGTGCACAATTTCCACAAACCGCGCCATCTCGCATCCCGGCGCCAGATGGCCACAATCATTCTCAAACACCACAAGTTCCGCGCCTGTGAGTCGTGCAAATTCAATCGCCGGAGTGGGATTCACAATGTGATCCTGTTGGGATACGATAATGAGCATTCCCGCGCGGACCGCTTTGGCCGCTTGTTCCATATCCCCGTCGAAGGGCCTGGCAATATCATGACTCTGCATGGCGTAGAGCTGGGCTTCCCAGTCATTGGTGCGGAAAAAGGTTTCAAACCCGGCATCCACACCCGCCAGATAGTCGGGAAATGTTTCCGGGCTGGTATTGCGCACCCGGTAGGCGGGTGTCTGCACCACCATGCTCTGAATTCGGGCCACGATTTCCCGAATCCCCTCCTCAGGCATGCCACAGGCTTTTCCGTTTCGAATGGCGCTGAGTTCGGCTTCGATGAACAGCAGGTCATTGCTGGTGAGGCGGGTGGAACCAACATAGGGGATGACTTTTTTCATGAAATCGGGATAACGCACGGCCCATTCAAATGCCTGCATGCCGCCCATGGAGCCGCCAATGACGGCATAGATTTTTTTCAGCCCCAGAACCTCCGTAAGCAGACGGTATTGGGACTTCACCATATCCCCGATGGTGAAGCGGGGGAATTCCTCGCCGGGCTGTGTCACACTGTTTTCCGGTGAAGAGGAGATACCATCTCCCAGAGCATCCAGGCAAATGACATAATATTTTGTGCTGTCCACCAGTTTATCCGGTCCCCCCACCAGATTGGCTGTTCCGGCGCTGGTGCCCCCAAACCAGGAGGGGAAAATCACCACATTGGATTTCCAGAAATTCAGTTTACCGAACGTGCGATACCCCACCTGACAATCCCGGATTACCTGGTCGTTTTCCAATGTCAAATCGCCGATATCGGCTACCTGAACCGGTGCAGCTGCGGTCAGGGAAATGCTTAGAAATGTCAGCAGCAGAAAAAATGAACGTCGAGTGCGAGTCATGATTTAGTCCTTTTTCGATGAGGGGAAAATATTAATTCTGATGGATGAGTGTCCCGGTATCATCAAGTGAAAATTGATTTCTGATGGCATAGACGCATTTTCGTCATAATCACCAGCGCACCTCCAATCCCAAACCGGTTTGGGATTTTTCACCCATGGTGAGCAGGGTGGGATAGATCCGGATGTCTGTCTGGTCTAAGACCCCCGAGCGAAAATCAGGTGCATTCACCAGGTAACGGAATGCACCGTAACCGCCACCCAGCAGGGCGACAATATCCAGCAGGGGTATAATTTCGGCGTCCATTTCATCCAATAGATAGGCTGCGCCTCTGAGTAAGGAGTATCCGGCTCCGCCGCCCAGCACGATTATCGCCGCATCACCACGGGACAGATTCACATGCCTACCCAAGTGGTAGGTGGCGTACATCCCACCGTCCACCAGCAAGGTCGAGAGCGCCAGCACATCTTTATAATAATCAATATCAAAATAGGTGATAAGCCGCTGGGCGGTAAATGCGCCCGCAAGGCTCCCGCTGGCGTAAAAAATAGCATCACCTCCGGTAACATCATCCTGGTTTAACAGCTGTTGTGTTCCCCAGAAACCCAATAGTGCACCACCGTAGGAAAAGGTAAAAATGCCACGGTTATACGCTTCGTAATGCTCCAAATCATCCGGATTTCTTGACAGGAGATTGTAGGTGGTGAATCCGTTATAGGCACCGATGAACGTGTTCGTACTCATGAGTTGGGCAAGTCCGTTGGATGGCTGCCATTTCTGGTACAAACGATCAGCGAATTTTAGTCCCAAAGGGGCTGCAATCATGGCATAGGTGACCATGAGTTTCCCATCATCATCGAATTCAAACCACCGGTCGAAGCCTACCATCGATGTTAGCACCAGGGTTGAGTATGTCCCCAGGAGTGCGCCGGTCCTGGCAACAGCCACACGCGACTGCGGTAGGTCCAGATTTTTCGTTACATCCCAGGCATAATAAAAACCAGCAGCCAACATGACTCCCTGAAAACCCAGGTATGTTCTTAATTCATCGGCATTCAGAACATAGGGAATACCAAAACCATACAGACCATTTCCATAGACCATGGCGAGTCCAATGGCCTGGTAACGACCCTCATGATTAACCGAACCTTGGGTGGTATCGCCCATGACAAAGCTACGGTTAATCTCCATAACTTCATCTTCCGTTAACTCCAGAGAAATCCGCAAACCATCCAGTATTTTTTGCTCATCAGCCGTTATGACACTATCCGCCATAGCCGTCAGGTAAGCCTGCCGGTAGACATTTTCCTGACCAATCAGTTGGAGACCTGCACAAAATCCCACCACCAGAAGGAGATTTCGCATCCCGCTGGTATTTATCCACCTGATGGATAAATCCGTTACCTTCTGCCAATGCACATCTGGCCTCCTTCTCGCAACTATTAATAGTTGTGACAATACACGAATATAAAAAGGTGTAGCCATATTCCGATATGGGAAAATGTAAATCAGCGGACGGTTTTGGAGCTGGATTGGGTCGCTTGATTACCCTCCGGCACGATGGACAATTTAAGGCCGATGATGCGCTCCCGTACCAAATCGCGGACCATCTCCACATTTTGTCCCGAGAAGGTGCTAAACCGGATGGGTGGACCGAACCGTATGCGACAGAGGGTGGGATGCAGAATCCAGCTATGTTTACTCTTATACCGATAAAGCCCGTCCATGGCAAAGGGGACGATATCGGCACCGGCTGCCAGTGCCAGATGAAAAGGGCCTTTTTTAAATTCACCAATTTCACCGGTTAAGGTGCGTGTACCTTCCGGTAGAATCCCGATACTCACATCTTCCTCGGTTATCCTGCGACGGGCGATTTCCAGACTTTGTTTCGCGGCCTGTAAATTTTCACGCGGAATGGGAATATTGCCCCAACGCCTGACAATCCAGCCCCAGGCAGGCCAGGAAAAATGCTCAGCCGCCTCTACACCCACGAAGGGTTTGGGGATCCCCACAGGAATAGCGAAGACATCAAATAGACTTTCATGATTGCCCATAAATATCACCGGCCGGTCCCGGGGAATGTGATGTTTTCCGGATACAATCACCGGTAATCCCATAATGGTCGTGAGAATTCGCAGCCCCCCGCGCATGAGTGGATAAGTGCCATCGCGACCCAGGGTAAGAATTCCCACCGCCACCACCAGTACCACCAGCAGAAAGACCAGACCACCGGCCGTCCAAAGCAATATGGAAAGCAATGCTCTCATGCCAGATAGCGCACTCGCTGTGGGAGAATGCCCACTTCAGTAGGCGTGGATCCGAAAAGTTCACCATCCGGCAAAAGCTGCTTTTCCGGTGTCGTCCTGACAGTTGCCCGTTTTCCCCGAAAAAATTGCACGGCGGGATTTTCACCATGTGTGCCTTTGAAGATTTTTGGGAATGTCCTGAGCAGGCTACGGCGACTAAGATTCCCCAGGACCACGACATCAAAATACCCGTCATCAATTTTCGCATTCGGTGCAATACACATGTTCCCGCCGGTGAAGCGGGAATTACAGAATTCCACAAAGCAGTTTTCCGCCCTAATCAGCTCTCCATCCAGCTCCATCTCCAACTGGTGAAAGGTGAGCCCCACCGTTCTATGCAACACACCAATGATATAACTCATGTCACCAAATTTTTTAAACTTGGCGGCGGTGGCGGCCACATCGGTTACAAAACCAAAACCCATGAGATTCACGAAGTAATGCCGCGTGTCGCCCTGGGTGAAGTAGCAAACATCCACGGGACGGGTCTCACCGTCCACCACCCGGGCAATGCCCTGATCAATGTTTTGAATCTCCAGGTCCAGCGCGAAGGAATTTCCACTGCCGATGGGAATCACGCCCAACGGTGGCAATTCAACATCCGGGTACATTCCCAGCAGTCCGTTTAACATTTGAAAATTGGTGCCATCACCACCTACGGCTACCAGGGCGTCATATTTCCCGGGATCCAGTTGGGATGCCAGCTCAATAGCGTGATTATGCCGCTCGGTGAGCAGTAAGTCATAACTCAAATCTCGCCGCTGGAGCGCCAGTTTGATTTCCGGTAAGACGGTTTTGGCACGTTCACCGCCGGAATAGGGATTGACGATAATGGCTATATGTCGGTGCATGTAGGTTCCATTTCAGGTTTGTCTATTTTAGCCGGATTGGGGAAACATCCAAGCCTTAGGGTGTGGCATCCCAACCGGCAGGATGTATCTTTCCGCCAATCAAAAACGCTACCGGAGGTGATGATGGGGCAGACATTACGGATAATAATCACAAGCATGTTGGGGTTAATACTGGTTTTTTCTTGTGCCACGATCCCAAAACCAGCACCAGAGGGTCCGTTGAAAGGGTTGACCATTACGCTGGATCCGGGACATGGTGATACCGAGGCGTACGATGATTTTCGGGTAGGACCGGCCGGCGATCGGGAGGAGTGGATTAACCTGAAGGTTGCGAAAAAACTTCAAAAGCTGCTTTTGCATCAGGGCGCACAGGTGGTGATGACCCGCACCGATAACCGGGATGTGAATTTGGGTGGACGCGCATCGGTAGCTATAAAAAATGACAGCGATTTTTTTGTATCCATCCACCACAATGGCTCGGTCAATGATACCACATTGGATTATCCATTAGTCTATATCTGGGGGGATGCGCGCCGAAATCCGGCTTCCGTGGATCTCGCCCAGTCCATCCTGAATAGTGTAGAACAAAACCTGGCGTTTGAAACGCCAATTGGTGCCGGTGTGTACAGTGATTTTCTCATCTATTCTGCCGGTACTGCGGTACTGCGCAACACCTATCCGCGCATTCCCGGGATTATCGGTGAGATGGGCTTTTTTACCAATGCCGCCGGCGAGCAGCGCATGCGAGATGACGAAGCATTGACTTTGGAAGCTGAAGGGTACCTTGCAGGCATTTTAGCTTACACAAAACGGGGCATTCCCAAGGCGGAACTACTAAAGCCGGTGGGTGACGATTACCTGCGACCGGAATCGTCGGAAATCATCTTTCGACTGACGGATGGATTGGGCGGTCACGCCTTTGATGTCAATTCATTGTTGGTCCTGGTCAATGACGACACCATTCCCCATCAATGGGATAAAAAGAGCGGCGTGTTGACGGTGACGCCCCCACGCTGTTCTCATGAGACCATTCAGGTGCAGGTCTTTGGTCGAAATGAACTTGGCAACGCGTTGCACCCCAGGGAATGGGACCTCCTTACCATGATTGGGAAGGAAAAACGTTGGCAGGGACCCTGGCATGCAGCATTCGGTCGGGCGGATAGTTTACGAGGTTTGTTGAATCCTGGTGACTCAAATTTTGTGGTACAACTGGATGCCACCATCTATTGGTATGAACAGGCATTGAGACTTCAGCCGGTGAATCCCCGTGCTGCAGAAGCTGAATTTCGATTGGGTGAGATGCATGTTTTGAAATTGGATTGGCTGGGTGATGAATCGGCCAGGGGAAAAGCAGTAACATATTTTGATCGGGTGATTGGTTATTATCCCACCAGCAATTTCGTAAAATCAGCCAGGGATGAGCTCTTCATGCTGGAGCGTGTTTTTTAACGAATTAAAAATGAATATTACCGACATCAGGCCAAGCCAGGGGAAGTGAATAACGAGGTGTTTAGCGTCTGAAGGGTAGCGGGAAATCCCAGGTCTTAAGCACGAAATTTCACAAGTATTCCCAATTGAAATAGAGCTTAATTCTCTAAGTGGCGGTCAGCTCAATTTGGTTTCAAGGACTTTTACGCTGCAGTCTAATTTCCTGCGTTGGCTCCCGGTGTGTGGTTCTGAATTGATTTGGAACGAAAACGGGTGATTACGGTGGTTGTTATGAACGGCGTGTCCATTCGTGAAATTCGTCGTTCTCAAAGGCACCATCTTCCCGCTTTGATTACTTGCCAATTGGCATAGTTTTTCCTCTGACCATACCTGCGCAACGCAAGGACTGAGAGGGAGGTGGGTGCATGGATTTGATTCACGATTTAGAGCAATTGCTGGAAAAGAATCGCGTAAAAGCGAGGCTGATTGACCGTTACTCCTATGCCCGCGATGCCAGCTTTTACCGCCTGATTCCCAAAGTCATTGTCCAGCCAAAATCCAGTGATGAAGTGGCTGCGCTGTTTGACTACGCCCGTAAGACGAAGATTCCGCTGGTTTTTCGTGCCGCCGGAACCTCGCTCTCCGGCCAATCCATCACCGATGGCATTTTGGTTGAAATTAACAAATACTGGCGGGGGTACGAGATTCCGGACGGTGCTAAAGCGATAACCCTGCAGCCCGCCGTCATTGGATTGCACGCCAATAATTACCTGCGCAGGTATGGGAAGAAAATCGGTCCTGATCCGGCCTCCATTGCCGCGGCTTTCGTGGGCGGTATCGTTGCAAATAACGCCAGTGGAATGTGCTGTGGTGTGAAAGACAATTCTTACCACACCATCCAGTCATTAAAAATGGTTTTACCCAACGGCCTGCAATTAGACTCTGCCCATCCCGATGCTGATGCCATCTTGCGGGAAAAAGCGCCCGCCATTCACGCCGGATTACTCGATTTAAAGAACCGGATTGAGAGCAATCCAAAACTCCGGGAGCGTATTCGGGATAAATACCAGCGTAAAAACACGATGGGATATTCCCTTAATGCCTTTCTGGATTTTGACAAACCTATTGATATTCTAACGCATTTGCTGGTGGGTTCGGAAGGTACGCTGGGATTTATCAGCGAAATCACCTTCAATACCCTGAACGATGATCCTTACAAATCCACCGCTCTGCTGCTCTTTCCGGACTTATTTGCCGCGGCAACTGCCGTTACACCCTTAAAAACAGCCGGTGCCGAGGCGTTGGAGCTTATGGATCGGGCTTCCTTACGCTCGGTCCAGGATGAACCGGGAATGCCGTCGGTATTGAAAACACTACCAGAGCCGGCGGCCGCTTTGCTGTGTGAATTTCAAGCCCCTGAACACGCCGCCTTGATTGAGAAGGTAAATGCTGGCCGGGCAGCACTGGAAAAATTGAAGCTGCTCTATCCGCCTGATTTCACCGAAGACACCAAAATTCGTGAGAAGTACTGGAAAATTCGGAAAGGATTATTCCCGGCGGTAGGTGCGGTGAGGAAAAGCGGCACGACGGTGATTATTGAAGACATCTGCTTTCGGCTGAAGGATCTGGCTCCGGCTTGTGTAGCCCTGCAAGACCTGTTTGCCAAGCATGGGTATGATAACGCCATTATTTTTGGGCATGCCAAGGATGGGAATCTGCATTTCGTCATCACCCAGGAATTTGCCGATACAGCCGGGATTGAGCAGTACCGCCATTTTATGAACGATGTCATTGAAATGACTACCGGGAAGTACGATGGTGCTTTGAAAGCCGAACACGGTACGGGCCGAAATATGGCTCCCTTCCTGGAAACCGAATGGGGATCGGAAGCACGCGAGATTATGCTGGCGTTGAAGCGTTTACTGGATCCGGATAACATCCTGAACCCGGGCGTAATTCTCAACAATGACCCGGAAATCTATCTGAAAAATATCAAACCTATTCCCGCCGTTGAAGCGGTAGTGGATCAGTGTGTAGAATGTGGTTTTTGTGAAACCTGGTGCCCTTCTGCGGATTTGACCATGACACCCCGGCGTCGCATTGCCACCTGGCGGGAAATTCAACTGCTGCAGAAGGGAAGTGGTACCGAACGTGCCATTGCGCGTGAACTCATGGCCGATTATCCATATGAAAGTGTGGATACATGTGCCGTAGATGGCTTGTGCGCGCTGGGCTGTCCAGTGAAAATTGATACGGGAAAGCTCACCAAACATTTCCGGGAGGAATATCACAGTCAACGCGCCGAGAAAATTGCTCAATGGACCGTGGATCATTTTGGATCCGTTGTTGAAGGACTGCGACTGGGGCTTACGGTAGCGACGCCCTTCGCCCGAATTATTGGAAATAATAATGCCGCGACCGTGGGACGGTGGTTACACAACACCTCGTTTAGTAAAATTCCCGCCTGGAATCGGTTCACCCCCACCGGTGCCCGTCTGTTGCCGGCATTACCCCAGACCCAGGCACCATCCGGGACGGATACCATCGTCTATTTTCCTGCCTGTCTCAGTCGGGGAATGGGCGAAATCCCCCACGAAAAGCATGAAAAATCGGTTCCGCAGGCCCTCATTGATGTGGTACAGGCGGCTGGTATTGAAATGCGCTATCCCAAACAGGTTAATGAGTTGTGCTGTGGTACCCCTTATTCATCAAAAGGCTATCGAAATGCTTTGATTCGAATGGCGGAACGCGTCACCAATGCCCTGTGGGAAAGCACGGAAGCGGGAAAATACCCGGTGGTGATGGACACCTCACCCTGCACATATCGTATTAAAACCTACGATGAAATCCTGTATGGTGAAGCCCTGGAGCGTTGGCAAAAACTTACGATTCTGGACGTGGTGGCGTTTCTCCATGACAGTGTCCTGCCCCGGGTAAAAATCACTAAAGTACATGGTGAAGCGGTTCTCCATCCCACCTGTTCCACCACAAAAATGGAATTGGATGAAAAATTTCTGGCTTTGGCAGAAGCGTGTGTGGAACGCGCCATTATTCCGGAACACCATGGATGTTGCGGTTTTGCCGGTGACCGGGGTATGCTGGTACCGGAATTAACCGAATCTGCTACGGAGCGGGAGGCTGAATTGGTGCGGGAATTAACGGGCGACGCCGGGCACTATTCCATCAGCCGCACCTGTGAGATGGGGATGTCCAGCGCTACGGATCGACCCTATTCATCCATTATTCATCTGGTGCATCGGGCTATTTTTGGTTGAGAGGGTAGATGCGCTTAGGTAAAGTCTGAATTAAATCAAGGTTCTTCATAATCTTGGTGGTGTTAAACAACTAAATCTGACTGAACCGAACAGATACTTGATACTCGTCCTTGTCATCGTCCCCGTACGCCGACCTGTAAAAATTACCCGAATGCTACATCCAAAATCATCATCAGCGCAAAACCAATCATTACGCCAATCGTGGAAATGTCTGTGTCTCCGCCGCGCTGTGATTCCGGGATAAGCTCTTCTACCACGACAAAAATCATAGCGCCGGCGGCAAAACTTAAGGCGAATGGCAGGATGATTTGGGAAGTGAGGACGACCACGGCGCCTAATACAGCCGCCACCGGTTCTACCACGCCTGAAAGTTGACCATACCAAAAACTCTTTCGTACGGACATTCCTTCCCGGCGCAGGGGCAGTGAAACGGCCATGCCTTCGGGGAAATTTTGAATGCCGATCCCAATCGCTAAAGCGATGGCTGCCGGCAGGGTTGCCTCGGGCAACCCGCTGGCGGCGGCACCAAAGGCCACACCCACAGCCAGTCCTTCCGGAATGTTATGCAGCGTAATGGCCAGTACCAAAAGGGTGGAACGCCGCCAGTGCGTCTGGATTCCTTCCGCCGCTTCTCTTGGCTCACCCAGATGCAGATGGGGCAGGACTTTATCAACTCCCCATAAAAAACCTCCCCCAAACAGGAATCCAGCCGCCACCGGCAGCCAGGCATGGGTGGTTTGCTCACCGGCCATGACCAAAGCCGGCGCCAACAGTGACCAAAAACTTGCCGCGATCATAATGCCTGCTGCAAACCCTAACATCCCGTCCATGTTAATATTCATGGCGCGCGATTTTCCCGTCATAAAAACCAGCGACGCTCCCGCCGCGGTCATGAACCACGTGAAGAGCGTCGCCAGCAGGGCTTGCCAGGCGGGATGTAATCCCACAAGGCTTTCCATGATGATGATTATCTCCTACCTACATATCCTTCGGTTAGGCTAAAAGACTGCGGAGCATCCAGGCAGACTTTTCATGAATCTGCATCCGCTGGGTCAGCAGATCAAGGGTCACCTGGTCATTGGCATTCTCAGCCAGCGGGAAAATCTCCCGGGCCGTGCGAATCACCGCTTCCTGCCCCTCCACCAGCGATCTGATCATGCCATTGGCATCCGGGCGTTTCTCGTCCTCGCTAATGGAGGACAATTGGGAAAATTCACGGTAGCTGCCCGGCGAAATTTCACCCAGTGCGCGAATTCGCTCAGCGATTTCATCGACTGCTGTCCACAGTTCGTTGTACTGCTCCTCAAACATCAGATGCAATGTCTGAAACATGGGACCCGTTACATTCCAATGGTAATTATGGGTTTTCAGATACAGGGTGTAGGTGTCCGCCAACGTTTTTTTCAAGCCTTCGGCCACTGCCTGGCGGTCTTGTTCTTTCATTCCAGTATTAATTTGCATGATTTCACTCCTTGTTTTTGTTTTCATGTGTTCCCCCGAACGGTTGATTTATTGATCGGTCTTCCTAACGCCCCGAAAAAAGATCTCCACTTCGTGAATGTCGTATTCCTTATCCAATTCATGCTGGAGTTTCACCCGCTGGGCTTCCAGATCGGTAAGTGTGCCGGATTCCTCATCGATCATGTGATAGTGAGGTTCCATATTCCGGTCGTACACCACCCGGCCGGTGTGGGGCAATTTCACAGCCCGCAGAATTCCAGCCTTTTCCAGCGTATGCAGGGTGTTGTAAATGGTTGCCATGCTGATCTTGGGAAAGACCTTGTCCACGGCGGCTTTGACTTCATCCGCGGTGGGATGGTCGGCTTCAAGTAACACATAGCGACCCACAGCAATTCGTTGTGCCGTGGCGTTGATTCCGGCTTGTTTAAGGGCATCTATGATGGTTTGTTGTACATCCATGCTGATTTTTATTCTTTCAAACTTATGTGAGTATTTGTTCTCATTCTGAATTTAGAATAACTCAAAAACTGGGATAAATCAAGAAGTTTTTTATCTCAATGCGGGGACAACACTTATTGAATGAATGGTGAGCTGGCGTAATTGGTTGGACTTAAAAAGTCATGCCCATTCCAAAAACAAGAACGGGTTTGTCTGGCGCGTTGGGATAGGTGTAGATATTCAACTCAGGAAACCAGGATTCTACAGTGGTGGGTATTTTTGCGCCGATTGTGAAAATCAGCAGATCAATTGAATCGTAATAGCTTTTCCGGGTGGCAATGGTGTTGATGCGGGCAATTCCCAAATAGGGCTCAAACTTCGTAAATGCGTGGCTTACGGTAATGCCGGGTCTGATATAGCCTAAATTTTTAAGCAAGCTCTCATATTGGTTACTGAATGCGCCACCGACATGGAGATTCAGGCTGGCATCAAAATAACCGGTCCACTGCTCGGGGAGTTGGTACCTCAACGAAATTTCCGGATTGACTATGGCACGGTCAATCAAACCAATTTCAAAACCACCGGCAAGTCCATGGCGATAACCCAATCCCGGGTAAATATTGTATCGTGGACCTGGATAATCTTCCAGGTCATATTCCACCAGCCGGTCAACGGACATCACCCATTCATGTTGCTCGGGTAACAGGGTCTGACCGGTGTAATTCATCGATCCGATACAGCCCGTCAGCGACCCTAAAAAAAATAATCCAAGAACCCGGTAGGCCGTCCACAACGATAGTATTGACAGTATTCGATTAATTAATAACTCCTGCGATCAATTCATGGTCTGGAAGATTGCCGCCCCATAGTCACCATCCAGATTAAGCAAAAAATCCTTCGCAAGCGAAAGATGAATTATCCCACTCGTCCAACGCCTAAAATGCACGGCCCCACCCATTTCAGGAAAAATCTAACCATTGCCCCGGTACGATTCGATGAGGAGAAAAAACAGACTCATGATTTCTTCCGAAAGGTGGTTTCGCCGTAAATGCTGCTTAGATGCAGCAGGGAATCACCTTCCAGTGAGATTTCCCGGGATTGGAAGATGATGTAGCGCAGACGCAGGTCATTTTGTTTCGATGCACCAGGAATGTAATCATCGGTATATGACAGCTCGTTCCGGGGGAGGAGGCAGATTTGGTTAGTGTTCATTATGCCGTAAATACCCGGGTCAGTCCGTTCGGAACCGGGTGTGTTTCTCCATATCACTTGAAGCTGTATGCTGTGATTTGACGTGAATGACAATTCATACCGATAGTTGTCCATCGCCAGAGCTGCATCATCATCCGACACTGTAACCAGTTGCCAAATTGGGGAATAGTAAGCCGCGCTGCTCAGTGTATCCCGGTACTCATTCACAAAAGTATAATCCAAATCTTTACGGCTTAGGTTGCCATTGTCCAGAAGGGATAACATCATCCCATTTCCCTCAAAATGATAGGTAAATAGCCCATATAAAGCGTGTGTATAAATGGGTTCATTGAACTGCGGGAAACTGTACTCCCAAATACCATTTTTTAATTCAAGAATTGGCGGGTAGAGATTATATGACCTGTGGGAATAGAGGTAACTGCTCCGCCAGACAAGCGTGCTGTCGAAAATGGCGAGGAAATTGTTACTAAACCAATGATAGGATGAGGAATTCGTGTATTGTCTTTCACGCAGTTTAAGCGTCCAGATTTTGTTCCAAGCTTGAGAAAAATCCTCCATAGCAGGCTCAAATGTCATCTCCGGTTCGCTGCAGTTCCACCAGAGAGAACTGCCCGCCAGGATGAGTAGCCACAACAATTTTTTAGGGTGCGATTTTACAGAAACCATAGCGTTATACCCATTAAAGCTTTGGAGGCACTTGAAATCTTATAGATATCACGAGCGGTTTTCTGTTCAGTGTAGCTACCATCAGCACTGTAATTTTTGTCATAGTAGCGCTGGTGCTGGTAGGTGAGCGTAAGGTTGGATTGATATTCGGCATGCAGACTAAGGTTTGGTCTGATATACCACTCCACGCCGCCGGTGACAATTCCACCGAGCGAAATTGCGGGACTTCTGTATGAATCCAGTCGGATTTCATTTTCAAGGTGATTGGATTGATAACCCAGAGAGACCAGTGGCCCCCAGCCCCAATAAAAAGACATCTCTTCATAAGCCGGTCGGTAATTTAGGGTCTGACGCTTCACGGTGATGCTCATGGAGATGTCCATGTCCGCATCGTCATCGAATGGTGCACTGGGCGCGGTGGAGCTGTCACTGGCGTTGTAGTATGTGCTGGTGATGTCTTCGTTCATCAACTGGGATATATTGGAAAGGCTCACACCCCACCGTTCCACCTGATGGGTGTTGGTTTTCCTCACATAAGAGAAGGTATTCCCCTGAAACGTGCCCAGGGAAAGCTGATTGATGCTGAACTGTAATCCTCTCTCAGGGCGCTGTGTGCTCAGGTCCGTGGTGTCAGGCGTTCCTCCCCAGACGAGCGTCGTAAATAGTGGTGAAAAGGCTACGAAAAGTTTGAATGGATGCATGCTGGTTCCTTCCAGGTTGATTGTTTTCGACATCGACGCGATTTTTCAATAATGTCGCGAATCAGAATTTAATAAGCTACGAACCATGTCCTGATTTTCACTTAATTGAGACTGATTTATCCAAAAGGATCTCCGTTCCAGTCTCTGTCTTTTAAAATTCTCTTTTCGTA
>JAIPJR010000115.1 GCA_021734045.1 Fidelibacterota bacterium | reverse complement strand
TGCTTTCAAGTAATTCAATAATTGGGCGGTATGAACCCTGCCTAGAGATTCCAATGCTTTTAATTCTAAGACTATCTTATCCTCAACGACCATATCTAATTGAAAATCACAGAGAAACTCACCTTTATACTTAATCCCTGTCTTAACTTGGGATTTTGTTAAGATGCCCCGGATTTCAAGTTCTTTAATCAACGCCAGTTCATATACTTTTTCAAGGATACCATACCCCAGTTCATCGTAAACCGCGTAAAAAGCCCCGATCACCTTCTCAGACAAATCTTTATAAAGGAATTTGCTTTCTTTACTCATTTATCTACTCTTGGAGTTCCGTGTTCATCACGATTGTACTTGTTTTAGCAGGCATTTATTTCTTGTCTGTGTTCGTCTGCGTTTCTCTGTGGCAAAAAACATCTTAAAATAATTTCTGCCTTTTGTCTGTACTCATCTCCGTCATCCGCGGCTAAAACCTTAAAAGCTCTTCTGCGGCATCACGGATATCCTTCGTCTGTGGCAGTACCACATCTTCAAGGAACCAATTGAATGGAATAGGACTGTCCTTGGTGGCAAGCCGCTTCACGGGGCCGTCCAGAAATTCAAAGCACTGATCCGCGATGATCGCGGCGATTTCAGCACCCGGACCCAGGGTGTAGGTATCTTCATAAACCACCAATACTTTACCTGTTTTTTTAACCGACCGCGTGATCGTTTCAATGTCCAGCGGATTCAGCGTTCGTATATCCACAACCTCGATTGAAGCGCCCGAAGACTTCTCTAATTCCCGGGCAGCTTCCAGTGACTTATGAACCATCATTCCATAGGTCACAATGGTCATGTCATTCCCTTCACGCACCACGTTGGCTTTTCCAAAAGGCAGACAGAATTCCGCATCGGGTTCGGGACGCTTGGCGAAACCTTGTCTATACAACCCCTTGTGTTCCAGGAACAAAACCGGATCATGCGACCGACAGGCGGTTTTGAGCAATGCTTTGGCGTCGGCGGCATTGGATGGGTAGCAAATACGCACGCCGGGCAAATGCATAAAAAAGCCCTCAATGCTCTGACTGTGGCATAACCCACCGTGAATATAGCCACCTACCGGTGTCCGGATCACAACCGGTGCTTCGAAATGGTTATTGGAACGATAGCGCATGGTGGCCAGTTCATTACGTAATTGCATCATGGCGGTCCAGATGTAATCGCCGAATTGCACTTCGACAACCGGTTTCCAGCCGGCCACTGCCATTCCCACCGCCGTTCCCACAATGGAAGCTTCCGCCAGCGGTGAATTGAACACCCGCTCATCACCGAATTTGGTGGAAAGTCCCTTGGTGGCAGTGAACACTCCGCCTTTCCGGTCCGCCACATCCTGCCCATAAATAATCATGCGGTTGTTCCGCGCCATTTCCTCATGCAGCGCATGATTAATAGCATCCACAATCACGATTTCATCGCCGGTTTGCGCAGGTTCCGGTGCTGCATCCGGTACATCATCACCCTCGAAATAGACATGCCGTGTAGCAGTTTCAGGTGTTGGGTAAGCCTGATCCAGCGCCCAATCAGCAGCCGCATCCACCTCTGCCACCACCTCATTCCAGGCAGCGTCAAATTCCTTTTCTGTCACAAGTTTCTTTTTAACGCACTCATGACGAAACCGCTCGATCGGATCCCGTTGCTGGTCAGCTTCCAGTTCTTCAGGTGCGCGATACTTGCGGTGATCGTCTGAGGAGGAGTGGGGCATCAGCCGGACCACATGGGAAATGACTGCGGCTGGTCCCTTACCGGCCTGAATGTATGCCACCGCCTGCCCGAACGTCTCATAAGCCTGGAAAAAATCGGTTCCATCCACTTCAAAACGACCCAGGTTTTGGTAACCACCAATCATGTTGTAAATGGAGCCCTCAGCTGTCTGCAGGGATTTATGCACCGAAATGGCATAGTCATTATCCTCAATGTGAAACAGTACAGGTAATTTGGCTCGCGTCGCCCAGTTCATGGCTTCGTGAAATTCACCCTGGGAAGTGGTCCCTTCGCCGGAAGAGACGTACACCATGGCCTTTTTCTTTTCCCGGGTCGTAGCCAGGGCTGTTCCCACCGCCTGGAGATATTGGGTACCGGTGGGGCTGGACTGGGCAACAATGTTTAATTCCTTTTTTCCATAATGCTGTGGCATTTGGCGTCCGCCGGATGAGGGGTCGTCCGCTTTGGCCAGAAAGCCCAGAAAGACATCCTTCAGTGTGGTTCCCACTGCCAGAGCAAATCCCTGATCCCGGTAATAAGGGTAAAACCAATCGTGACCGCCCTTAAAATGCATGGCTGCCGCCACCTGCGCGCCTTCATGACCGGCTCCGCCAATGTGAAAGAAACTTTTTCCCTGGCGCAGGAGCGTTAACATTTTCTCATCGGCACGCCGGGAAATGGCCATTTGCTTAAATATTTCAATGAGCTCTTTTTTCTTTAAACCGTGCAATGAAGATGAAGAAGAAGCGGGCAACGGAACCTCCTGAAACGGGATTAGACTGCTTTTATGGCGCAGTTTCGTTAGACGCTGATGTGGAATTGGTGTCTGTTGAAGCCGGAGCAAACGGTTCCACGAGCCGGTTGTACTCCACATGCTCAAATCCGAATGTGCGCTGGAATGTCCCCACCAATACTGCGGACACCTCGGCGATGGTGACGCGTTGTCTCAGCTCCACCTGCATACTGGTGATGCCTTTGTCGGATATGCCACAAGGAATCATGCCAGCGAAATATGACAAATCTGGTGCTACATTCAAGGCAAAACCATGCATCGTAACCCATTTGGATAAGCGTACACCCATGGCGCAAATTTTCCGCTCACCAACCCACACACCGGTGAGTCCGGCAATTCGGTCCGCTTCAATACTAAAATTTCCCAGCGTTCGGATAATCATCGCTTCCAGCGTGCGCATGTACCAACTCACACTGGTCCGGTGTTCTTTCAGATTCAGGATGGGATATCCCACGATCTGACCCGGTCCGTGAAAGGTAATGTCGCCCCCCCGGTCGGATTGAATCACCTCTGCCTCCCGGGGATTCAGCAGATTTTTTGTATTGGCATTCTTCCCGAATGTGTAAACCGGCGGATGTTCCACCAATAGCAAGGTGTCGCCAATCTCACCCGCCAGACGCGCAGCATGATGTTCTTTCTGAATGTCCCACGCCAACATGTAGGGGACGGTGCCGAGGGCTTTGATGGTGAGTGTTTTATGCGTAACCATTAGTGTATTTAGGGTAATTAGGTCTTGCCGAGCAGTACTTCGACGAGCTCGGCAAGACTGCCCGCAGAGACCTCAATTCGTCTCCCTGAGCCTGTCGAAGGGCGCATTGAGATGGATTCATCAATCTTTCTCTTGCTCTTTCTGTAAAAACAATACCCCTCTTAATCCCCTCTCATGAGGGGACTCCTAAATAAAGCTGTCATGCTCTATTAAATACTTCCTCAATCGCTCCAATCGCTCCTCTGTCCCCACATCCATCCAGAAATATTCATCCATTGGAAAGGCTTGAATAATCCCGCCTGCCCCAGCCGCTTTCAGGTACGCTGCAATGATGGAAAATGCCCCGGTTTCGACTTCCAGGTATTTCAGAAAATTTCCCGACACCACATGAATCCCGTTGAATGCCAGACGGTGGCCCGTGAGCAGAGACACCGGCGGGGCGCCCTGGCGCTGGTCTTCCCAACCGGCCAGGTGGTGTTTATCGTCGAAAAGTAAATACCGGGACGTTTCACGCTGGCTCACGGCTAATGTGGCCAGGGCGCCGGCGGATTGGTGTTTAGTGAGCATTTGTGTCAAATCCAATTCGGTGTACACATCACTGTTGTGGATGAAAAAAGCGTCTTCACCGCGAAACCAATCCGCTGCGTGGCGCAGCCCGCCGCCGGTGTCTAACAGTGTCTCTTCATAGGAAAAATGCACGGCAATATCATAATTCCCCCGTGCTGCCACATGCGTTTTAATCTGCCCAGGGAAATGGTGCAGATTCAGCACCACCTCATCCACACCCACCCGTTTTAAGCGCGCCACCACCGCATCCAACAGCGTGACTTTTGGCGCAATTTCAACCAGACATTTGGGTTTGTCCTTGGTGAGCGGCCGCAAGCGCGTACCCAGACCGGCTGCGAAAATCATGGCTTTCATCTCTGGAATTATCCTTCTTCGGTGCCCGGCCAGTTCTGCTCATTGCGGTGCTCAATCTGAACCGCAATCTCCTTTTTGAATCGCGTCTCCAGGTGACGCGCCAGCGCTTCCGCAGCGTAAACCGAGCGGTGTTGACCACCGGTGCAGCCAAAACAGACCATCAAATCGGTAAAATTCTGTTGCTGGTAACTCTCCACAGCACCGTCCACCATGGCATAGACATTCTCCAGAAAATGACTCACCGCCGGCTTGCCACGAAAAAAGCGCTTCACTTCCGCATCTTTACCCGTCAGCGCTTTGTAGGCAATATCACGACCCGGATTGGGCAGATACCGGCAGTCAAACACAAATCCGCCTCCGTGTCCACGTTCATCAGTGGGAACACCATTTTTATAGGCAAAACTCATGACCCGGACCGTGAGTTTCAGTTTTGCGCTGCCGAATTCACGCAGGGCAGAAGAACGCACCAGCGTGTGAAAAACCTCCATCAATGTGGGTATCTCCACTGGCAGATCGACCGTTTTCAACAGGTTTTCAAGATTCTGAATAGCATACGGAACCGATTGGAGAAAATGCTCTTTGCGCTCATAAAATCCCCGGTAACCATACGCTCCCATGGCCTGCATGAGACGGATGAATACATAGCCATGGAAATGCTGGGTAAACGCCGCCCGGTCCACCGGAATCAACGCACCCAGCGCGTCCAGATATTTTTCCAACAGATGTGCCCGCACCGCCTCGGGAATATTGGCTTTGGCGTCGTACAACAATGAGGCAATGTCGTACTGCAGCGCACCTTTGCGCCCCCCCTGATAATCAATAAACCACGGTTCGCCATCTTTTAGCATAATGTTACGGGACTGAAAATCGCGGTAGAGAAAATATTCCTGCGGTGCTTCCAGTAGAAATTCAACCAGCGTGTTAAAAT